>CAZQHW010000038.1:0-17585 GCA_964593395.1 uncultured Halobacteriales archaeon | reverse complement strand
GGGATGCTCCGACAGGGATTCGGACTGGGTCACTCCGCTCACGACGCTCGCTTCGCTCCCTGCTCAAATCCCTCTCGTGCGCTTCTTTCCTCGCTCGCGATGCTCGCTCAAAAGAGTGCTCCGACAGGGATTTGAACCCGATGACGAGACGGTCCGGGTCGCTCGCTGCGCTCGCTCCCCGGCTGCGGCTCGCGTGGTTCAAATCCGTCGTGCGCTTCTCACTCGCTTACAGAAGTTCGCTCGCTGCGATGCTCCGACAGGGATTTGAACCCTGGTCATTGCCTCGAGAGGGCAATATGATTGGCCGGACTACACTATCGGAGCGCACGCGGCACCACACCGCTTCACACCCGTTCGTTACCCTGAATCCCGTTTAACAGTTGTGTTTCCGTTGGGCTACTTGCCGACCTCCTCGACGCTTATCGTGCAGCGGCCGGTGCCGCCCCAACTGTCGACGGCGATGCCGATACCAGTGCCAGGAGTGACGTTCTCGACGACGACGCGCTCGCTGTTCGAGGGGGTCGTCGAGGACTTGTCGTAGTCGAACGGCCCGGCCTCGCGGCCGTCGGTGGTGACGTACAGGTCGAAGTCGGCGTTCGTCGGGCCGCTCATGCTCACCGTCACCTGGCAGGGGTCGGCCGTCTGGGTGGCGTACTCGAAGCGAGCGGTGTCGACGGAGGACTCGACGCGACCGTCCATACTGTCGGTCTCGACGACGTCGCCACAGCTCCCGCCGCCACCGCCACCGCCGCCACCACCGCCGCCGGTGCGGACCTCGACGGTCTTCGTGGCGGTGTCGGTGAGGCCGCTGTCGTCGGTGACGGTGAGGGTGACGTCGTAGTCGCCGGGCAGGTCGAAGGCGTGGCTGACGAGTTGGCCGGAGCCGCTGGCGTCGAACTCGAACTCCCAGTCGTAGCTCTCGATGGAGCCGTCGGGGTCGGAGGAGGGGGAGGCGTCGAACGAGACCTCCTGGCCCGCGTCGACGGTCGAGCGGTCGACGGTGAACGCCGCGTCCGGGCCGACGGTCTCGGGGTCGCCGACGGTGACGGCGGCCGTGTCGGTGGCGGTGGCGCCGCCGTCGTCGACGACGGTGAGTTCGGCCTCGTAGCGGCCGGCCTCGGAGTAGCTGTAGACAACGGACCGTCCGGTCTCGGTGGTGCCGTCGTCCATGTCCCAGCGGTACTCCCGGATGGCGCCGTCGGAGTCGCTCGACCCACTGGCGTCGAACTCCACGAAGCCGCCCACCGCGACCTCGGACTGGTCGACAGAGGCCTCGGCGGTGGGGCGCTCGTTGCCGCCACCGAGGCCGCGGCCCCGCTCGCGGATCGTCAGTTCGTACTGCCCGGAGCCGGTGTAGGAGTCGACGTACACGCCGAAGGTGGAGGCGTTGCCGACGGTGTCGTCCTCGACGACGAGGGTCTCGTTCGAACCGTAGCCAAAGGAGCGACGGTCGTAGTTGCGCCCGTTCGGTGTCGACCCGTCGAAGGTGAGATACAGGTCGAAGTCCGTGCCTGCGGGGCCCGACAGCGAGAACTCGACTTCACAGGGGTCGACGGTCTTCGTGTCGTAGGTGAACGCCGCGCCCTCGCCGGCGGCGTCGACCGTGCCGGTCTGGGTGGTGGTCTCGACCGCCGAGCCACAGGTGCCGAGGTTGTCGCCGTCGCCGCCGTCACCACCATCGCCGTCGTCACCGTCACCGTCGTCGCCGTCGCCGCCGTCGATGGGGTCGCCCTCGACGGTCACCGTCTCGGAGGCGGTCGCGGTGGCGCCCATGTCGTCGACGACGGTCAGCGTCGCGGTGTGCTCGCCGGGGTCGGTGTAGGTGTGGGTCGTAGTCTCGCTGGTCGCGGTTGCGCCGTCGCCGAACTCCCAGCGGTACTCCTCGATCGAGCCGTCGAGGTCGAGCGAGAAGGTGGCGTCAAAGGAGACCGCCTCGCCGGTGTCGGCGGTCGTCGGCGAGACGGAGAGACTCGCGTCGGGGACGGTGTTGGCGTTCGAGACCGTCACGGTCGCGGTGTCGGTCGCGGTCGCGCCGGTCTGGTCCTCGACGGTGAGAGTGACCTCGTACTCGCCGGCCTGGCCGTAGGCGTGGTCGACGCGGGCGCCGGTCGCGGTTGTCCCGTCACCGAACGTCCACTCGTAGGCGGTCACGCCGTCGGGGGCAGCCGAACCGGTGGCGTCGAAGCTCACGGCGGCACCCGGCGGCACCGTCGGCGAGTCGGGGGTGAACGAGGCCGTGAGTTCGTTCACGTCGCCGCCACCGCTGCCGTCGACGGCGAAGCCGTACTCCTCTGCGGTGATGGTGTAGTCGCCGGCGGGGCTGTCGGGGGCGCCCCCCGAGAACGCGCCGACGGTGAGGTCCCCGTCGGTGTCCAGTCCGCGGATGTCTCGCGGTCGCAGGAAGATCTCGTCCTGGCACTCGGTGCGCAGAAAGTCAGTCGAGGGCTGGACCGCGTAGAGGATGAACCCGCGAGTGCGCGGGCCACCGCCGCCGTTCAGCGACTCCTCGATGTCGAACTGGAGTTTGCAGGGCTCGTCGGTGGCGAGGCTGTACGTGTGCGTCGAGCGCTCGTCGCCGGCGGCGACGGTGCCGGAGAACTCCTCGGTGGCGACCGGCGCCGTGCTACAGGAGCCCTCCTGGACGGTGACCGTCTCCGTGGCGAACGAGGTCGTCCCGCTCTCGTCCTCGATCGTGAGGGTGACCGTGTACTCGCCGGGTTCGTCGTAGGTGTGGACGGCGCGCTCGCCCGTCTCCGAGGAGAGGTCGCCGAAGGTCCACTCCCAGGCGGTGATGTAGCCGCTGTCGTCCTCGGAGTCGATGGCCCGGCAGATAACGGGTTCGCCGACGTAGGGGTCCGTCGGCGTCACCGTCGCCTGCGCAGTCGGGCCGAGGTCGACCCCGTCGCCGCCGGAGACGCCCTCGACCATGCCGACGGCGTCGACCCGGCCCGCGCCCTGTTCGCTCGCGTCGAGGCCGATGTCGACGGCGGTCTGCTTGAGTCGCTGGCGGAGTTCGTCCGGGCTCATCTCGGGAGCGACGGACTTGCCAAGCGCCGCGACGCCGGAGACGACCGGTGTCGCCATCGAGGTGCCCGAGATGGCGTTGTACGGGCCGCCGTAGGGGTCCTGGCCTGGCGGCTGTGTCCACGTCGAGAGCACGTCCACGCCCGGCGCGGTGACGTCAACGTCGCCGGTGTTCGAGAAGGAGGCGAGTTCCTCGCGGTCGTCGATCGCCGACACCGCGAGCACGCCGTCGACCTTCGCGGGGAAGTTCACCCGCTCGACGCAGTCGTTGCCGGTGGCGGCGACGGGCAGGGCGCCGTTGTCCAGCGCGTAGTTGACCGCGTTCTCCAGGGTCGGCGGCGCCGTCGCGTTCTCGTCCGGCAGGAACCCCAGGGACATGTTGATCACGTCGGCGCCCTGGTCGGCGGCGTAGCGAATGCCGGCGACGATGGAGTCGAGCGAACCGCCGCCCTCGGTGCCGAGCGCCCGTACCGACAGCAGCGTGGCGTCACACATCCCGGCGACGCCCTCGCCGTTGTCGATGCTGGCCGCGACGGTGCCGGAGACGTGCGTGCCGTGGGTCTCCTGTGCGAGGTCGCGGGGCATCGGGTCCTCGCCGTCGGCCTCGGGGTCGAGAACGTTCTTGCCCTTGTTCTCGCCGTACTGGGCCTGCAGGTCGGGGTGGTCGTACTTCGCGCCCGTGTCCACCACCGCGACGGTCACGTCCTGGCTGCCGGTTGTCTTCTCCCAGGCGACGTCCGCACGGACCACGCCTGGGGCGTACTGCTCCTCCAGCAGCGGGTCGTCGACTGGCGCCTCGTCGGGCAGTCCGGGGTCGTCGAAGCCGCCGTCGCCGTCGTCACCGTCGTCGCCGTCGCCGGGACTGTCGGGTTCGCCGGGGTCGTCGCCCAGGCCGCTGTCGTCGCCGTCGTCGGGGTCGACCGACAGCGCGTAGACCGGGTAGTTCGGTTCGGTGTACTTCACGTCGCCGTGACCGGCGACTTCGGCCTGGTAGCTCATCTGCCGGTACGTGCTCGTGGTGACGGGAAGTTCGACGAGGAGATAGCCCAACTCGTCGTCACGTCGCTTGACCCGTGCGCCCTCGGGCAACTCACCCTCAACTCGGTCGACCGACCCGGCGTCCGAGACGCCGACCACCACGTCGCGGTCGCTCGTGTGGCGACACGAACACGCCGCGTCGTCGGGGTCGGCCGCTCCAAGGTCCGCCAGCGCGACGGCAGCGCCCGTGGCACCCGTCGCCTGGAGAAAAGAACGACGACCGAGATCTCGTGTGTGGAACTCTCCCATGTCGTTGTGACACGATGGCCACACGGCATTTAAATTTTATCTATTAGATATTGTAACAAAGCACCAAACCACGCCTGCCGGGCGCTCGTGACACGTAACCGTATAACGCAGAGAGTGAGCGGTGGAAGAAAGGTGCGGTGCGACGGTTCGGGGCGGCTCAGGGGGCGAGTTTGTTGGGGTGTTCCTCGGCGTAGCGCTCGAAGGTGTACGGCATCCAGTCCCGACACTCGGCGAGCACCGCCTTTGAGAGTTCGCGGACCTCCCACTGGGCGTCGGCCTTCATCCGCATGTCGAGCAGGTGCATCAGCGCCCGGGCGTTCATCGAGAAGGTGAGGTTCACCTGCGTGCCGATCGGCAACAGCATCCGGGCGTCCTCCTTCGGGACGCCGGCGTCGACGAGGTCAGTGTACGCCTCCATACACCGCTCGTACACGTCGTCCGCGAGGGCGGTGCGCTCCTCGGCGTCCATCGCGACCTCGTCGACGCCCTCACGGGAGACCACCTCCTCTTCCTCGAAGGAGTCCGGGTAGGTGAACCGGTTCTCGGGGTCGGCGCCGCGCACGTCGACGTACCGCATCGACATCACGTCGAAGGTGGCGTGGCGGTGCCGGGTGAGTTGGGCCATACACGCCCGGCTCACGCCCTCGACCGCAAACGTCGCCGTCGGGTGCTCGAACGGACCGTAGTGTCCCGAGCGCATCAGGTGGTCGATCAGCGTCTCCGTCTTGTCCTGCAGGTCCTCGCCGTCGACTGACTCCATCACGTCCGCGAACGGTCGGTCCGGGCCGACGGGGTCCGAGGAGTAGTCCCCACGGGCACACCGGCAGACCACCTCCTCCGGGTTGTCGGTCGCCTCCAGCAGTCTGACCTCCATACTCACACCCACGGCGGGGACGACATGAATCCCACCGTTCGCGACCGTCGGGACGAACTCAGTCGTCGGCGTCGACCGGTTCGCCGTCGGGAGACGGCTCCGGCCCGCGCTCGCCGGGGACGAGCGTCTCGTACCGCGCCGCCAGCGGGAAACGCCACCCCGTGTCCAGCGCCTTCGGGGTGAGTTTCAGCACCGGCGGCGCCTGGCGGCGCTTGAACTCGGAGCGGTGGAGTCGCCGGACCGCCTCGTCGACGAGGGCTGGCGGCTCACCCTCCGCGACCAGCGCGTCGGCAGGTGTGCCCTCGTCGAGGTACGCCCGGAGCACGCGGTCGAGGTCGGCGTACGGCGGCAGGTCGTCCGCGTCGGTCTGGCCCGGCCGCAACTCCGCGGTGGGCGCCTTCTGTATCACGCGATCGGGGATCACGGGCGCGTCCGCCGCGTCGTCGCCGCCTGCGTCCGTCCGGTTCAGGAACTCCGCGACCTCGTAGACGACGCCCTTGTAGCAGTCGCCGATAGGGGCGAGCGCCCCGACCATGTCGCCGTACAGCGTGTTGTAGCCGACCGCGAGTTCGCTCTTGTTGCCCGGCGCCAACACGAGTCGGTCGGTCTTGTTCGCGATCCCCATCAGCAGGGTGCCGCGGAGCCGCGCCTGGAGGTTCTCCTCGGCCACCCCAGGGTCGTGACCCTCGAAGACGGGGGCGAGCACCCCCTCCAGCGCCTCGCGGGCCTCCTCGATGGGTATCACGCGGAAGTCGATCCCCAGGTTCTTTGCGAGGCGGCGAGCGTCATCCGTGCTCGCTTCGGCGGTGTGACTCGCCGGCATCGCCACCCCGAGCACGTTCTCCGGGCCGAGCGCCCGTGCCGCAAGCGCCGCCGTCACCGAGGAGTCGACCCCGCCGGAGAGGCCCACGACAACCCCCTCGAAGCCCGTCTTTCGGACGTAGTCGCTGACCCCCAGTTCGACCGCGCCGACGACCTGTGCCGGCCGTGACTCCGCGACCGGCGCCCGAGCGTCGCCGTCGACGCGACGGGCGTCGTCGGTCGGGTCGCTCGTCGCGTCACTCCCGCCGACCGGCATCTCGACGACCGCGAGGTCCTCCTCGAACTCCGCGAGTCGCGCGACCACCTCGCCGTCGGCGTCCAGCGCGAGCGACCGCCCGTCGAACACCAGGTCGTCCGTGGCGCCGACCTGGTTGACAAAGGCGAGCGGCAGGTCGTGTTCGCGGGCGTGACCGGCCATCAGTTCGCGGCGGAACGCACCCTTGCCGACGGTGAAGGGGCTGGCGGAGACGTTCACGAGGAGGTCCGCGTCGGCGGCGGCCACGTCGGCCATCGGGTCCTGGTCGTACAGCGGGCGCTCCCAGGCGTCGGGTTCGTTCCAGGCGTCCTCGCAGACGGTGACGCCGAGGGTGACGCCGGCGACCTCGTGGACGACGACGCTGTCACCGCGAGCGAAGTAGCGGTCCTCGTCGAACACGTCGTACGTTGGCAGCAGTCGCTTGCGCGACCGGCCCACGACCGCGCCGTCGGCACAGACCGCGGCGACGTTGTACAGCGGCTTCCCGCGGGGCGCGGGGTTGCGCTCGACACCGCCCAGTACCACCGCCGGAGCGTCACCGGCGGTGAGCGCGGCGACTGCTTCCAGCGCCGCGACCTGGCGGTCGACAAAGGTCTCGCGGGTGAGCAGGTCTCGGGGCGGGTAGCCCGCCGTCGCCAACTCGGAGAAGACGACCAGGTCCACCTCGGGGCCGAGGCGGTCCAGTGTCTCCTCGACCCGCTGTATGTTGCCGGCGGTGTCGCCGACGGTGTAGTTCACCTGGGCGAGCGCCACCCGCAGCGTGTCTCCGTCGTGGTCCCCGGTCACAGTTTGCTCTCACGTGCGAGTCGGGGAGCCACCCCCAAATCGGTGTCGGACCGGGGGACCCCTGCGCTCAAGCCGCTCCCGGTCCCAGCGGGAGCGTGGACCTGCTCGCCACGACGAACCCCGGCCTGGAGGCGGTCGCCTGCGAGGAGGTGGCCGCCCTCGTCGACGCCGACGCCGAGCGCCGCTACCGCGGGGCGGTCGCCTTCGAGGGTGCCCTGGCGGACGTGCCGGCGCTCAACCGCCGCGCCCGGTCGCTACACCGCGTGCTCGTGCTGCTCGCGGACCGCACGGTGCCCGGCGTCACCCCGAGTGACGTCTACGACTGCGCGCGGTCGGCGGGCGTCGAGCGGTGGGTCGCCGACGGCCAGTCGGTGGCGGTCCGGGCGACCCGCCACGGCGACCACGACTTCGGCAGTCCCGACGTGGCCGAACGGGTTGGACAGGCGGTCGTCGACGCCTGCCGCGAGGCGAACGAGCGCCCCGCGGTCGACCTCGACGACCCGGACGTCGTGTTCAGGACGTTCGTCCGTGACGAGGACGTGTTGCTCGCGGTCGACGCCACCGGCGAGCGGTCGCTGCACCGCCGTCCCTACCGCGTCCGCGAACACGACGCTCCGCTGCGCCCGACGATCGCCTGGGCGCTCGTCCACCTCGCCGGCTTCGAGGCGGGCGACGACCTGCTCGACCCGATGTGTGGCTCGGCGACGATCCCGGTCGAGGCGGCGCTCGACGTCCTCGACCGCCCGCCGTCGCCGGGTCGTTCGTACGCCGACGAGCGTCTCGGGCCGCTCGCGGACCTGGACCGTCCGGAGCGGGACGGGCGTGACCGGCTCCCACCCGAGACAGCGGTCGAGGGGGTCGAACTCGACGCCGACCGCGTCGCCGACGCCAGGGCGAACGTCGCCGCCGCGAACCTGTCGGAGACGGTCACGGTGCGCCAGGGCGACGCGACCGACCTGGCGGTCGAGACGGACCGCGTGGTGACGAACCTCCCGTTCGGTCGCCGGACCGACGACGGCCTCCACGCTCTGTACCGTGAGTTCTCCGAGCGCCTGCAGGCGGGCACCTGGAAGACGTTCGTGGCGCTGACGACGCGACCGGAACTGCTCTCGGTGCCGGTCGAGCGGGAACTGCCGGTGCGGTACGGCCGGCTCGAGGCGACGGTCGTGATCGCCCGCCGTTGACGGGCCACGGTCGCCGTCGGCAGCGCCGTGCCAGGGGCGAGCGAGATGACAGGGGGAAACGAAGCGGTCATGTCCGTGGGTCGCCGTGTGAGAGGCGTGTTCGAGGACCGCCGCCAGGTGGTCTGCCTGGCGGTCGCCGTCGCGTTGGTGATCGGTGGCACCCTCGGGACCGGCCTGTTGCCCGCCACCCTGGTCGGCCAGACGGCGGCGGGCGCCGCAATCGTCGCCGGGTTCGGACTGGGCTTTTACTGTCTCGGGGCGCTTGAACTGGCCCAGAAGGGGTGAGAGCCCCGGGGCTACGACCGCACCACGCCGTCGTCGCCGAGGTCGTAGAAGCCAGGTGTGCCGTCGATCCGGACCTCGTCGCCGTCACGAGCGACCCGCCCGGCGGCGATAAGATCTAGAGCGGTCGCCAGCGCGGGGCCGTCGCCCGCCCACTTCATCCACTCCTGGTGGACGTCGACGTAGTCCGCGAGGGCGTCGTCGGTGAGGCCGTCGGCCGTCGCCTCTCGAAGGTCGCCGACCAGGTCGTCGTGGACGGGCAGCGGTCGCGACCGGACGAGCACCGGCCCGGCGTCGACCGCGGTCGTGACGAGGTGCACCGTCGAGCGGGTGGCCCGGTCGCCCGCCTCGATCGCCGCCCGGACGGCATCGAGGCCGGTGTACACCCGCTCGCCGCCGGTCTCGACCGCCAGGTCGCCCGGGTGGACGTTCAGCATCGGGAGGGCCCCGACCAGCGGCTCGGTGACGATCCACCGGTACCCAGAGAGCACCACGACATCCGGTGCCGGGGAGAGCGACCGCAGGTGGTCGCGGGTCCCACGGTCGAACGCCCTGCGAGCGTCGGTGTCGTTCGTGTCGGTCTCGCGCTCCGCACAGAAGGCCCGCAGGTCCCGCACCGTCACGTCGACGCCCGCCCGTTCGAGGGGGTCGATCCCCGGGGCGTCGGGGTCGGAGGCGACCGCGGCGACGACCGCCCAGTCACCGGACGCCTGGAGTAGGTACCGCACCCCGCTGGCGCCGCCGGAGAACAGCGCCGCCACCCGCAGCGATTTCGCACCGTCGAACACCGGGTCGCCGCTCGCGCACATGCCGGGGCCGTCACCGCCCGCCGACATATGCCTCCCGGTCGGTCCGGCCGTTCTACTGACAGGTTCGTTTCCCGTCGGGGTCCTGACGAACCCGAACGCGAGAGCTAAATCTGATGCTGTCGTACAACGACAGATGGAGAGAGACACCCGTGAGAAAGGATGAATCCACGCGTCACTGACGCTGACGAGGTGCGAGTCGAGGTGTACTGCAGGCAAAGCACCGACGCCGTCGTCCCGCTGGACCGGCACCACAGGCGACTCGTCCGGCTCTCGCGAGCGGGCGTCGTCGACGACTTGTCCGTCAAGGGATGGCCGGGCCGGGTGTCGCTCGCGCCCGGGGACTCGGGGGAGACCTTGCCACGGCAGCGGAGCGAGGCCGTCCGCACCCGGCAGACCTTCGAGGAGTGGGCCGACCGAGAGGACGTCGCGCTGGGCCCCGCCTTCGGCCGCCGGGAGTACGACTCGACGTTCACCGACGAGTCCGGCGAAGTGCTCCGGTTCCCGGTCGTCGCCCTGGCCGTCTACGTCGACGGCGACCTCTCGGCGGTTTACCCACACGAGGACGACGGCCCCGTGACCGTCGAGAGAGGGATCGACCGACTGGCCGCCGGCGGGCAGCGCACGCGCGTGAGCGGCGAGCGACCCCGCTCCACGAGCGACTGACAGGCGTCAGGCCGAGGCGGAGAAGCCGGCGTCCTCGACGGCGGCGACCAGCGTGTCGGTCGCCGCCTGCCCCTCGACGGTCGCACGGTCGTGCTCGCGGTCCGCCTCGGCGTCGGCGACGCCGTCGACGCCCTCCAAGGCGCTCTCGACCTGGTTCTCGCAGCCACCACAGCTCATTCCCTCGACAGTGATCTCGATCGCCATGTCGAACCGGTCGTCGCCGGCCCAATAATCGCTTTTGATCGCCGCCGGTGGCTCACCGCTCGGGGTTCGCGAGGTGGTACAACACGTCGTCGATTCGCTCGGTCGAGTCCTCGACGAGCACCGTCTCCATGACCTGCTTGTGCTGGGCGTCGATGTCGTGGTCGGAGTCGGCGAACTGCTCGCGAACGTGGTCGAGGTCCTCGGCCTCCATGTAGTAGTAGAGGTAGGTGTCGTCCTCGCGGGCGTCGAGAAAGGCCGTCTCGGTGAGCATCCCCTCGTCCCGCAGCGTGGCGAAGGCCTCGTCCTCGCGTTTTTGGACTTCGGTCATCCACTCGCGAAGACGGTCGACCGCCTCCGGTTTCACTCGCTGTCGTACGAGTACAGTGTCGGTCATACGGGCCACTGTCCAGCGAGTGACTTAACAGCTACAGGTCGGTCCGGTCGAAGAGAACGAGCCCCACGAGTGGGGTGAGCACCGTCCACGCCACAAGCACCGCGGCACCGAAGACGGCCGAGCGATGGACCGCACCCGGGGGACCGGATGCACCGCCCAGTGCCGCGCCGGAGAGGTCCGGGGCGAGTCGGGCGATAACTGTCCCGTAGGCGGTCGAGGGGTTGACCGCGTCGACGACGTTCGCCCACCCCGGGAACGTCGCCGGGAACTCGAAGCCGTTGGCGACGAACACCAGCCCGCGAACGAGCGCCTGCCGCCAGAGGAGCACTGACAGCAAGAAAAAGCCAAAGGCCAGCACCGCGGCCCGACTCGTGGAGCTCACGGCCGCCGAGACGCCGACCGCGACGCCGACGAATGCCATCGACAGCAGCGCCGCCGCACCGAACAGGACTGCCGCCTCGCCGGGTGCGACCGGCGCCCCGCCGGCGAGTGCCACGGCGTGGGCCACGATCAACAGCGCCGCGACCGCCGACAGTACTACTCCGAGACGCCCGAGAACGGCGCCGACGACCACGTCGCGGCGGGTGTACGGCAGTCCGAGCAGTATCTTCAGCGCACCGGACTGCCGGGGGCCGACGACCGACTCGTAGCTGACCAACAGGGCCGCAAGCGGCACCAGAAGCGTCACTGCGACGGTGAGAAATGCGAGGAGGCCGGTCCCGGTGGCGTTGTCGCTCGCGCTGCGGACGAACAACACGCCGATCGCGACCCCGAGCAGCGCAAAGAAGCCAACCATCGTGTAGAACGACCGGTCACGGACCGACTCCAGGTAGTCCCGCCGGGCCAGTCGCCCCCAGCGGGTGCTCACGCCGACTCACCTCCGGGTACCCCGGTGTCGGCCCCCGACGGCCCCGACTCGGCAGCCTCCCCCGTGACGTTCGCGAACAGTTCCTCCAGCGAGGTCTCCTCCGAGCGGATGTCCACCACGGTCGCGCCGGTCTCGCGAGCGGCGTCGACGACCGCCGCCTTCGACCGCGAGTCACACTCGGCGGTGAGGGTGCGGCCGGTCGTCCGCACGGTGCCCACCCCGTCGACACCACGAACGCGCTCGACGGCCTCGTCGGCGTCACGGTCGAGGGTCACCGAGAACTCGGCGCGACCACCGATCGACTCCCGCAGGCCGTCGATCGTGTCCTCGGCGACGAGTTCGCCGGCACGGAGGATGCCGACACGGTCACACACGGCCTCCACCTGTTCGAGAATGTGACTGGAGAAAAACACCGTCGCGCCGCGGTCGTTCTCCGCGCGGACGATCTCCCGCATCCGGCGGGCGCCGTTCGGGTCCAGACCCGTCGAGGGCTCGTCGAGGATCAACAGGTCGGGCTGGCCGACGAGAGCCATCCCGAGCATGAGCCGCTGGGCCATCCCCTTTGAGTAGCCCGTCGCCGAGCGGTCCATCGCGTGGTCGATCCCCACGCGCTCGGCGACCGCCTCGGGGTCGTCGGTGGCACCCTTTGTGTCGATCGCGAACTCGATGTGGTCGCGACCGGTCATCGTTCCAACGACCCCGAACCCGTCCGGGAGCACCCCGACGCGCTGGTGGATCGAGACGGGGTCGGCCTGGGCGTCGGCGCCGAGGACGCTCGCAGTACCCGCCGTCGGCCGCGTGTAGTCGAGAAGAACGTCGATCGCCGTCGACTTGCCGGCGCCGTTGGGCCCCAGAAAGCCGTAGATCTCTCCCTCTTCAACGACGAGGTCGAGTTCCCGGAGCGCCGTCACGTCGTCGTAGCGTTTCGTCACCCGCTGTACGTCGATAGCAGCCATTAGACGGTACAGACAGTCCGACGCTGAAAGGACCGTCGGGTCGTCTCAGGCTCGATCGGAGGAGTCGTCGCGGAGTCAGGCGCTGGCGCCGACAGCACCGGAGTCGGCGTCGCCAGCGGCCTGGTGGGCCTCTAGCAGTTCCTGGTAGCGGTTCCGGATCGTCACCTCGCTCACGTCGGCGACCTCGCCGACCTCGCTCTGGGTGAGCCGGTCGTTCACGAGCAGGCCGGCGGCGTACAGCGCCGCGGCGGCCAGTCCGACCGGCGACTTGCCGACGTGGACGCCGGCGCTCTCGCCGGTCCGCAACAGGTCGCGGGCCAGCCGTTCGGTCTCGTCGTCGACGTCGAGGTCGGAGCCGAACCGACCGACGTACGTCGCCGGGTTGGCGGGCTGGACGCCGAGGCCGAGTTCGCGCACCACGTAGCGGTAGGCGCGCTTGAACTCGGTCTCGTCGACGCGAGAGACGGAGGCGAACTCACCGAGGGTACGGGGGGCGCCGGCCTGGCGGGCGGCGGCGTACAGCGACGCCGTCGCGACCGCCTCGATCGACCGACCGGGCAGGAGGTCGTCCTCCAGAGCGCGTCGGTAGATGACGCCGGCAGTCTCGCGCACGTCGTCCGGCAGGCCAAGCGCCGAGCCCATGCGGTCGATCTCGCCGAGTGCCTGCTTCAGGTTGCGCTCTTGGTGGTCCTTCGTGCGAAAGCGCTCGTCCCAGGTGCGCAGACGCTCCATGCGGCGGCGCTTCTTCGCCGACAGCGACCGCCCGTAGGCGTCCTTGTCCTTCCAGTCGATCGTCGACGACAGCCCCTCGTCGTGCAGCAGTTTCGTGCGGGGCGCGCCGACACGGGAGTTGTTCGTCCGCTCGCCGTCGTCTATCGTCCGCCAGTCCGGCCCGTGGTCGATACTGTCGGACTCGATCACGAGGCCACAGTCGGCACAGACCGTCTCGCCGCGGCGCTCGTCCTCGACCACGTCGCCGCCACACTCCGAACAGCGGTGGCGCTCGTCCTGGCTCTCCTGGTCTACGTCGTGTTGGTTCAGGTCCTGTTCGCCGTCTCGTGTGCGCGCGCTCGCGCGCCCGCCCGCGGCCTGCTCTCGCTCGTGGGTGATGTGTGTGTCTGTCATCGGGAGAATCCTGACCGTCGGCGGAGGGCCAACGGTTGCTAACCTAACGTAATCACCATACTAACATAAACTAGTCGCGGTATGACGTTCGATTCACACTACCGGCCGAAAGTTCGGGTCGAGATACTGGGCCACGAGTCCACGAGGGCGAGGGGCTGGCACGCTTTCTTTCACCGGTGCCGGGCGGATCTCCAGAGGAAAGCTCACCCCCCGGGGGCCAACAGGGTCACCGGATGGGTGACTGGCCGGTCGCCCAGGTCCCGCAACTGCTGGAGGCAGGACGCCCCCTCCGCCACCACGCGGCCCTCGCGGTCGGCGACGTCCGCGAGCAGGCGCTCGCCGACATCGACGCTCACGTCGTGGTAGTCGTGCTTGTAGCCGAAACTGCCGGCCATGCCACAACACTCCACGTCCGTCGTCTCGACGGCGTAGCCCGCCCGCTCGAGCGTCGCCGCGACGTACTCCGCCGTGCCGACCGTGCGCCCCTGGCAGTGCCGGTGGTACACGACCGGTCGCTCGCGGTCGGGGTCGCCCGCCTCGACACCGGGAAGCGCCGTCGGGTCGGCGCCGTTCTCCAGGCGACCGTACAGGTACTCCGTCGGGGCGTACGCGCCCCGGTCGAGGCGCTCGGCGGACTGCTCGGGCAACAGGCGGTGGTACTCCCGGCGGACCATCGCGAGGTCACTCGGTTCGGCGACGACAACGTCGCGTCCGGCGTCGATGTGGGGAGCGAGAGTTCCCGAGACGCGCCGGGCACGCTCCCGGGCCGTGGCGACCATCCCCTGCGAGAGCGGGGCACGGCCGCTCTCGCCGACCGCCGGGACGTGGACCGCCACGTCCACCGCCTCCAGGGCACGGACCGTCGCCCGCCCGCGCTCCGGCAGAAAGTAGTTCGTGTACAGGTCGGGGTACAGCACCACCTCGCGCTCGGGCTCTCCGACCGTCTCGCGACCCCGCGCCCACTCCGAGAGCGTCTCGTCGGCGAACGTCGGCAACGGGCGCTCGGCGTCGATCCCGACGAGGCGCTGCAGGATGCGCCGTGCCGGGCCCCACTCCGCGAGGCGGTTCGCGACGGGCGCGACCCGACTGCCGACGCGGGCGAGGCGGTCGACGTTGCCGAAGGCGCGCTTCGAGAGCGAGAGGCCGGCCGGTTCGTCGTCCGGCGTCAGACCGGCGACGAGGTGGTCGAACGAGTCGGGGTCGGCGCCGCGGTTGATCCGGTCGCGGACGACGGTGTTGATCCACGGGATGTCCACCTTCGTCGGGCAGTTGTCCACACAGCGCGTACACCCGGTGCAGAGGTCGTTGAACTCGCTCGCGTCGTGACCCGCGAGGCCGTGTTCCCACCCCGAGGCGATACCGCCGGTGTAGGTCTCGCCGCCGAAGGCGTGGCCCCCGACCGACCCGAAGTTCTCACAGGAGTTCGCACACGCCCCACAGCGCACGCAGTACAGCGTCTCCCGGAGGTCCTCGTCCTCGCGCATCGCCGTGCGACCGTTGTCCACGAGAACGAGGTGGAACTCGCGGTCACCGGCGTCGCCCACCGCTCCGGCGTCCTCGCCCCCTCCACCGACCACTCCGTCCGTTCTGCCGCCCTCGCCGAACTCGACCGTCGGAGAGTCGACGGGCGGCGTCAACAGCGAGACGTACGAGGTGAGGTCCTGGCCGGTGCCGGCGCGGCCGATCAGTTCGACAAACGGCGCGAGGTCGTCGACGGCGGGGACGAGTTTCTCCAGTCCGGCGACGGCGACGTGCGTGTCGGGGGTGACGGCGGTCTTGCGGGCGTTGCCCTCGTTGGTCACGAGCAGGAGCGACCCCGTCTCGGCGACGACGAAGTTCGCCCCCGTGATCCCCACGTCCGCCTCGCGGATCCGCCGACCGACGTGTTCGCGGGCGAACTCCGTGAGTCGCTCGGGGTCGGCCGACAGCGGCGGGTCGGGGTCGAAGGCGTCGTTCAGCAGGTCGGCGATCTCCCCTGGCGTGTGGTGGATCGCCGGGCCGATCAGGTGGGAGGGCGCCTCCTCTGCCACCTGGAGAACGAACTCACCGAGGTCCGTCTCGAACGGCTCCACGCCCGCCTCGCGCAGGCCCTCGTTCAGGTCGACCTCCTCGGTCGTCATCGACTTCGACTTTGCCGCGAGGTCGCCCCGCTCGGCGGCGATCCGGGCGACGGTGTCGCGGGCCTCCGCGGCGGTGTCGGCGACGTGGACCTGCCCGCCGTTGTCGGCGACCGAGTCCTGCACCTGCTCGACGAGGGCGGGCAGGTTCTCGATCGCCCGTTCTTTGATCCGGCGGGCCTCCTCGCGCAGCGCCTCTCGGTCGGGCAACTCGGCCAGCGCCTCGTTCGCGTGACGGTGCTTGCGGCGGGCGTTCTCGCCGATGGTGTCGCCTTCGCGCTCCATCACCGCCCGCAGTCGGTCCGCGCGGTCGCCGCGGCTCATCGGTCGGTCAGCGCCACGACGATCACCTGGTGCGGGCCGTGCACCCCCTCGACCAGCGCCCCCATGTCGGCGGTCACGCTCGACCCCGTGGTCAACACCTCACTCGCCGCCAGGTCCGCCGTGTCGTCGTCCTCAGAGTCCGATCTCGTGTCGTCCCCTCGCGTTCGGTCGATCCGGTCGCCGATCTCTCCGAACGCGGCGCGCACGTCGGGCACTACGTCGCTGGCCCGGAGAACGGCGACGTGACGCTCGGGGTAGAGGCTCAGGAGTTCGTCCCCGGCGGCCCGCGAGCGGACCGTCACCGTCCCGCGCTCGGCGACCGCCAGGCCGGCCGGAGTCACCCCCGTCGTCGCCTCGCGCAACAAGCGGCCGCGCTCACGGTCGGCTCCGTCGTCGGGGAACGGCGTCACCGCGTCCAAGTCCGCCAGCGAGAGGCCCACAAAGGGAAGCGGTGTCCCGACCGCCGGGGGTTCGACCGCCTCGACGAGTGCCTCGTCGAACTCGTCGGCGGTCGTCCGCACGACGGAGACACCCGCCGGCACCGACGCCGCGAACCGGTCGAGCGGGGCCGCGATCGTCTCGGTGTCGCTCATGAGTCCGGCGACGGGGCGGAAGCTACTAAGTCCCGCGCCCACCGAGCGGCGGGCGGTCAGCCCAGGTCGAGGACCACGTCGCCGGCACCGGCGACCGTGAACGGCACCGCGTCGGCGAGCGAGAACCCCCCACACAGGGAGGACTGCGACATCGATCCCCCGGCCACCGGTGACGGGGTCGTCGTCCGCGCCGGGGGTGTGCGGGGGGTTGCCACTCGACTTCGCGTGTCGGGCCAAACGACAAAAAGAGCGCGACGACGTTACTCGTCCTCGTCGAACACCATCTCCAGGCGGTAGCCGCCGTTCTCGTCGCGGGCGACCGACAGCAGGGAGGTGTCCTGGACCAGCAGGTCGATCCCGTCCATCGGGTCGATCGTGCGGCTCTTTATAACGTTGAGAATGGCGTCTTCGAGTTCGCCGTTCTCGTCCGGCAGGGTGATCGTCAGCGACACGCCCTCGCCCTCGGTGGCGGGCAGCGACAGGTCGATCTCGGTGTCCTCGGCGGCCATACACGCCGGTACCGCCAGCCAGTTCATAATAATAGCGGATCGCCGGGCGCGACTCCGCGACGTCGCCTCCAGATTTAAATAGCCGGGCGCGAGAGGTGGGGCATGGCCCAGGTCGAGATCTCCCTCCCGGAGAACGTCCAGGTGCAGTTCGAGCGTCTCGTCGAGGAGGAGTTCCTCAGCGAGGAGGAGGCGGTCGCCGAGTTGTTGCGACTCGGGCTCGACGCCTACAACCCCGGGGACTCGACCCCGGACATGGAGGAGGAGGTCATGGACGAGATGAGCGAAGTGTTCGACACCGCGGGCGAACCCCCCGGCCCCGACGAGGACGAGCACTCTCTCTAGAGCAGACCCGCCACCGTCTCGACGGTCGTCTCCCACACTGACACACCGGTCGCCAGCCCGAGGAACGTGTCCAGCCCGAAGAAGGCAAACAGCAGCGCCGACACGATGTGGGCCTTCCGCAGGTCGAACCGGTGCGAGAAGTGATGGAAGAAGTAGGCGTTCGCCA
>CAZQHW010000037.1:8786-17634 GCA_964593395.1 uncultured Halobacteriales archaeon | reverse complement strand
CGCGAGGCGTTCCTCGACGCGATGGGCGACCACGAGAAGGTCTACTTCTGTACCTCCGTGTTCAAAGACGCCGCCCAGCACCGTCGCCGCCTGAAGCGGATGGCCCGGTCCGTGCGCCGTCCCTTCGACGAGATCACCGACGACGGCACTCTCATCTACGGCAAGGCCTGGGTCGACCCCGGACGCATGGAGGCGCTCGGTGTCCCCGAGGAGTACTACACCGTCAAGTCCGACCACGTCGAGGTCGCCTGGTGGCTGCTCGAGGAGATGGTCGAAGAGGGCGACCTGGAGGAGGGCGAGGTCGTCGAGCAGTACCCCACCTACGACGGCACCGTCGTCGAGCGCACGCCACTCAGCGCGGGCCGGACCGCCAGCGCGGACTGACGCCCGACTGAGGGCGAGTCCGCCGACCGTGCCCGCACTCGAGCCCCCTATCGAGACGGAGCAGCAGGACCAAACCGGGCACGCGAGCAACGCGCGAGGTTCTCGCGGCGAGCGTAGCGAGCCGTGAGAGCAGGAAAGCCGCAGCAGCGAGGCGCTACGTGCCTCTGGAAGCCGGGCGGCGCAGCCGCCCGGCGACGCGAACGCAGTGAGCGACCGTCTTTCCGTGGACGAGTGAGGGAGCGCAGCGACCGAACGAGGAGGCTGGGGAGGCGTGAGGCGACGGTCGCAGTGGGCGGGACTGAAAGGGGCCGTCTCGCTGTCGTCGGGCGCTCTGCGCCCGACTGCCTGGGAGACTCGTGGAGTCTCCCTCTGCGGGACGCACGATAAAGTAAGCACCGCAACGAGCGAAGCGAGTGAGGAGCGTCCTCAAAATCGCCCGCGGCGATTTTGGATCCAGCAAATCTTCGATTTGCGCGACAGCGAGGCGGGGGTTTTCTGAGTCAACTCGTCAGTCGCATACTCGTCGTCTGAAAGCAGCGGGGCAGGGGCTTTCTGGGTCCCCCACACAGCAGCATTAACTGGAAAGCAGCGCAACGAGACCGACCCGGGAACCCGAGTCAAGGAGACGGGAGACCCCGAGTCAGGTCTCCATCTCGCGCGCCATGTCCTGCAGTCGCTCGACGCGCTTCTCGGTCGGGGGGTGCGTGGAGAACAGCCGCCCGACCAGGCCGGACCTGATCGGGATAATGAAGAACGCGTTCATCTCGTTCTGTGAGCGGAGGTCCTCCTCGGGCACGCGACTCATCGAGTCGTCGATCGTCATCAGTGCCGAGGCGAGCGCGGCGGGGTCACCGGTGATCGAGGCCCCACCACGGTCGGCGGCGTACTCCCGGTAGCGCGACAGCGCCCGGATGAGCAGGTAACTCAGGATCCACACGACCAGCGAGACGAGGATGGCGACGATGATCCCGCCGCCGCCGTTGCGCCGGTTGCCGCCGAACAGCCAGCCCCAGCGAACGACGACGAAGGCGATCGTCGACAGAAGCGAGGCGATCGTCATCACGGCCATGTCGCGGTTCTTTATATGGGCGAGTTCGTGTGCGAGCACCCCCTCCAGTTCGTCGTCGTCCAGTCGCTCCATGATGCCCGTCGTCACGCAGACGACGCCCTTTTTTTGGGTGGGGCCGGTCGCAAAGGCGTTCGGGACCGTCGAGTCCGCGACCGCCACCGTCGGCTTCGGGAGGTCGGCCTGCCGGGAGAGCCGCTCGATGGTGTCGTGGAGTTCGGGGTACTGCTGTGGACTCACTTCCTCGGCGCCCATGCTCCACAGCGTTATCTTGTGGCTGTAGAGAAACTGGACGATCGAGAACCCACCGATGAACAGCCCCATGATCAGGAGGCTGCCGGAGTACCAGAACAGCGCCCCAGCGAACACGACGTACAGGCCGAACAGCAGGAACATCGTCAGGACCATCCGGCCCCTGAGCCCCCAGTCCGTCTTCCAATCCATGTGTTCGCAAGTACTCACTCGACGGATTAAAACCTCGCGCTCCGTCGCTGGCCCGCGATCTCGACAGAACGGAACACGCCAGCGGGCCGATGCGCCTGCCGTCTACCCCCGCGCGGGGTGGTCCGCCGGCAGGTGTGGCCCGTAGTCGCCGCCGAACATCCGCTCGCGGAGGGTGTCACCCGCCGGGTCCCGCACCAGACCGCGCTCTCGTAGCACCGGCACCACCATGTCCACGAAGTCGTCGAGCGTGCCGGTGCGGGTCACCTCCTTTATATTGAGTCCGTCGACGCCCGCCTCGTACCACGCCTGGAGTTCGTCGGCCACCTGGTGTGGCGTGCCGACGACGACCGGCGACGTCGACCCGAGACCGGCAAAGCGAGCCACCTCGCCGACGGTCCACTCCCGCTCGGGGTCGGCGCGGGTGAAGGCGTCGACCGCGCCCTGGATCGCCGCCGTCTCGATGTGCTCGACGCGCTGGTCGGGGTCGAGGTCGGCCAGGTCCATGTCGAAAAAACCACTCAAAAGCGCCAGCGTCGCGGTCTCGTCCACCGCCTCTCGCAGCGCCTCGTGTTTCTGGCGGGCCAGCCGTTCGGTTTCGCCGACGATCGGGACGATCCCGGGGAAAAACAGCAACGAGTCCGGATCGCGGCCCCGCTCGCCCACCCGGCGACACATGTCCTCGACGTACTCCATCACCCCGTTCCGGGTGGGCCGGGAGGTGAACACCGCCTCGGCGTTGTCGGCGGCGAACTGCCGGCCCCGGTCCGAGGAGCCGGCCTGGAACACGACGGGCGTGCGCTGTGGGGAGGGCTCACAGCCGTGTGGCCCCGGCACCGAGAAGCGCTCGCCCTCGTGGTCGATCGCGTGGACCTTCTCGGGGTCGGTGAACACGCCCCGCTCGGCGTCGCGGACGACGGCGTCGTCCGCCCAGGAGTCCTCCCACAGCGCGTAACACACCTCCAGAAACTCGTCGGCGCGGTCGTACCGCGCCTGGCGGTCCATGCGCTCGGCCAGTCCGAGGTTCTGGGCGGCCGACTCGAGGTAGGAGGTGACGACGTTGACGGCCACGCGGCCGTCGGTGACGTGGTCGAGCGTGGAGAACTCCCGTGCGAGTTGGTAGGGGTGGGTGTACGTCGTCGAGCGGGTGACCGCGAACCCGAGATCGGAGGTGGCGTCGGCCATCGCGGGCACCACCAGTTGCGGGTCGTTCGCGGGGGTCTGGACGGCCTTCTCGACCGCCGTGTGACGGTCGCCGCCGTACACATCGTAGATGCCCCGGACGTCGGCGAAAAAGACGGCGTCGAACCCGCCGCGTTCGGCGGTGCGGGCCACGTCGGTCCAGTAGTCGAGGTCGGTGTAGTCGGCTGAACGGTCGCCGGGCTGGCGCCAGAGACCGGTGCTAACGTGCTCGACCGCGTTCATCGTGAACAGGTTGAGCCGCAGGCGCCCTGCTGTCATACCCGCCCCACTGTCGGCGGCGACGAAAGCCTTCGGGAACCGGCGGTCGTCGGCGGAGACGGGCGACGACACCCCACCTCGGCCACGTGTTCGACGGGCCAGCGACGAAAACGTAATGTCCACGCGGACCCACGCAAGGCCCGTGCCGCACTGCAACAACTGCGAGTCCTTTGTCACCGAGGCGTACGTCGCCGTGTTCGCGCCGGACGGCTACGAGACGGTGCGGACCTGTCCCCACTGCGAGGACGTCATCCGCGACGGCGCCGACGTGCGAGAGGCTCGCGCTCCCCGCGGGTGAGTAGGACGACGACGAGGCGACGCGGCACGGCACGACTCCCGACCTCACGGTCGGGCACTGCACCGACCACGGACCGGAGTGGCGACGCTAACAGGCGCAGTAGTACTCCCGGCCGGTTATCTCGGACTCGATCAGTTTGTACGCCGGGTCCGGGTCGGCGGGGCGGTACACCCCCGTCGTCAGGTCGCGGTGGTCACTCACCTCGCCGGCGACAAGCGCCCGCCAGTGAGCGGGTGACAGCGCCTGCCGGTCGGCCTGCGTGACCGCCGTTCCGGTCCCGGTCCCGTCTCCGTCCCCGTCGCCCGCGCCGGTCAGGAGCGCGAGGTAGTCCCGGAGGTACACCCACGCCACCGGGTCGTCGGGCGGCGCAGCACGGGCCACCTCGCGGTCGAACGTCTCGACACAGTCTGTGTAGCCCGCGAGTGGCAGGTTTCGTCCTGCCGCGACGGGCATCGCGATCCACTTCCAGGGCCGCGTGTTCACGTCGAGTAGGACGTGGGTGTCGCGCTCGTCGTCGTAGACGAACTCCGCCTCGCTCACCCCGTAGTAGCCGGCGTCGTCGAGCACCGACAGCGCGCGCTCGCGGACCGTGTCGGCCGTCTCGTCGGCGGTCTGGTGAACCACGCAGGAGGTGCCGTACCCCCGCGGGTAGCGCACCGCGGCGTTGCCGACGACCGCCAGGGCGTCGTCGGTCGCGGCGCCGTCGTCCGCACCTGGAGGAACGTACGACGCCAGCGAGCGGTCGGCGCCGACTCGCTTCTCGACGCGGGCCTGGGCGAGCAGCCGGATCCCCGCCTCGCTGGCCTCGGCGACCACCTCGTCGTAGCGCTCGCGGTCGCCGACCTCGACGACGTTCGTCCCGAACGCCGCCTCGAACCGGCGTTTCAGCGCGGGCTTCAGGACGAGCGGGAATCCGAGACGGTCGGCCGCCTCGTCCGCCGGAAGACCGGGCGGGTCGCCGCGTGACTCGTCGGTCGCGGTCTCCTCGACACGGTAGGTCTCGGGGTGGGGCACGCCGAGGCGGTCGGCACTCGCGTACAGGCGTTCCTTGTCGAGCACGCGGTCGACGCGGTCGGCGGCGAAGGGCAGGCACACCCCCTCGGGGCGGGCGTCGACGAGAGCGTGGACCCACTCGTCCATGCAGCCGAAGGCGACGGGGTCGTGGTCGCAGGCCGCCGCGAGCGCCTCCACGTCGGTGCAGTAGCCGTCCAGGTCGTCGAGTGGGTACCGTACGCGACCGGCGAGGTCGACGGCGTCGGAGAGCGGGGCGACGCCGTCCGGCGAGCGGTCGACGGCGATCACGGGGACGTCGGCGGCTGACAGCGCCCGGGCGACGCCCAGGCCGGTGATGTGAGCGTTGGCGACCAGCGCCGGCGGGCGGTCGAAGTCGGCCTCGCGGACGGCCTCGACCAAGCCGGCGTGGTCGCGGAATCGGTCTGCCATGCCCGCGCCTGGTACCGACACCGGGTAAACGCACCGCTTAACCGCCGCCCGCACGTACGATGGGTATGAGCGAACACCGGGCCCCGTGTCCCTCCTGCGGCGCCCCGGTCGAGGCGGGCGCACGCGACCCGACCGGCGAGGGGGGCGACCTCTGTGCGGACTGCTACTTCGAGCGGTTCGAACTCGTGGACCGCCCGAACCGCATCGAACTGACGGTGTGTCCGACGTGTGGCGCCGTCGAGCAGGGCCGGCGCTGGGTGGACGTCGGCGCCGACGACTACGTCGACGTCGCCGTCGACGCCGTCGCCGACCGTCTCGACGTCCACGTCGACGCCCGCGACGTGCAGTGGGAAGTCCGCCCGAAGCAGAAAGGCGAAACCGAGATCGACGTCCACGCCCACTTTTCGGCGGTCGTACGGGGCCGACCGGTCCAGGTCGAACACACGATCCCGGTGTCGATCGGTCACGGCACCTGCGAGCGCTGCGGGCGGATGGCCGGTGACTACCACGAGTCCGTCGTGCAGGTGCGGGCCGCCGACCGCAGTCCGGACCCCGACGAGCGACGCGGCACCCGCGAGATCGTCGACGCCTACCTCGCCGAGCGCGAGGCGGCGGGCGACCGCGACGCCTTTGTCTCCTCGGTCGACTCTACCGACGACGGCCTGGACGTGCGGGTGTCGACCGCCCAGATCGGCCGCGCGGTCGCGGAACGGGTCGTCCAGCAGTTTGGCGGCGTCGTCGACGACTCCCGCAGGCTCGTCACCGAGGACCGCGACGGTGAGCGCCTCTACCGGAAGACGTACCGCGTCCGTCTGCCCGCCTTCCGTTCGGGTGACGTCGTCGACGTCGGCGAGGACGAACCCGTTCTCGTCACCAACGTCCGGGGCAGTCTCGCCGGGCTGCGTCTTGAGTCCGGCGAGGAGTTCCGCGCGCCGGTCGCCGCCGAGCGCGAGACGGAGTTTCACCGCCTCGGTGGCGTCGAGAACGCCGCCGAGACCGCCCTCGTCGCCGTCGAGGACGACCACGCCGTCCAGGTGGTCGACCCCGACTCGTACGAGGCGGTCACCGTCCCCCGGCCACCCTTTCTCGACCCCGAGGCCGACACCGTCCGGGCCATAAGCACCACTGCCGGCACTCACCTCCTGCCCGAGGACGAACGCGAGGACGCGACCGGCGGGGACGCCTGACCCCACGCGCACCGTCTCGGGGTCGGAGAGAGCGCCCACGACCGCGTGTTTTATTCCCGGGGCGACGAACCGACGGTCGATGGACCGACTCCACGCGCGGTACCCGTTTCTGGCGGCGGCCCGCGAGGCCGTCGACCGCGCCGACGTGGACCTCGGGGCGCTCGTCCAGGCGGGCGGCGCCCCCGTCGAGCGTGGCGTCGACCGCGTGGAGTCCGCGATACGCGACGGTCGCGTGGGCGAACCGCGACGTGTCCGCACCGAACTGTTGTCGTACCCGGTCGCACGGGTTGTCGTCTCGCTGGTCGACGACCCCCGGTTGACGGAGGCGTACGCGACCGCGGAGGCGGCCACCGCCCACGAGCGGTTCGTCGACGACATCGAGAACCCCACGCCGGACAGCCTCTCTAGCGGGGTCGACCTGGAGCGGTTGCTCGCTGAGTTCGACCTCGACGGCGCCGTGGCGTTCGCCGGCGACGACGAGTTCCGCGTCGACGTCGGCCCGTACCTCCGACTCGCCGCGGGACTCTCGGCGGACCGCTGGCGGCTGGTCACCCGCGACCTCCACGACGGGGCGGTGCCGGTCGAGGCGGAGGAACTGTACGCCCTGCTCCGGGAGGCGGTCCGCGAGCGGGTACTCGACGGACTCCCGCTGTCGGTGCCCGACCCCGTTGCCGACACGCTTGCGACCGAGGTCGAACGCGTCTCGCGGGCGCTGTCGGAGTACGAACTCCCGCGAGCGATCGACGCCGGGGTGACGCCGGAGTCGTTCCCGCCCTGTGCCGAGCGACTCATCGAGCGCGCCCGGGCCGGGGAGGACCTCTCCGACCGCGCGACGTTCGCGCTCGTGGCCTTTTGTGCCGGTGCAGGCGCGGACTCAGAACAGACCGTCGCCATCACCGGCCTCGACCGCGAGACGGTCGAGTACCGTCACGGGCGACTCGCGGGCGAGTCCGGCGCCGACTACCCCTCGCCGTCGTGTGCAGTGATGCAGGAGTACGGTATCTGCGTCTCCGAGGAGGACCGCGACGAGCGCTGCGGGCGGATCGACCACCCGCTCAACTACTACGCGACCGCCGTCGAGGACCGAGACTGATCAGGACGAACGCGCCCGAAACAGGCCGACGACGGTCGTGGCCAGGATGAACAGGACGATGACGCCGACGACCGCCTGCGCGCCGTCCGGTGAGATCCCCTCGGACGAGGAGTACGTCTCCCCGACGATGTAAAGCGCCGCGACCGCCAGCGCCGCCGGCACAATCGCCGCGATCGCCTCGACGATCGTGTCGCGCTCGATCGCTACGTCCATACCCCGAACGTGCGGGAGCCACAGCAAAAGACCTTCGAACGGTTGCGACCGGGACCGAGAGTCAGTCGGCGGAGACCGTCGTCTCGCCCGTCGAGAGAAACGCCGTCTCGTACCCCTCGTGGCGGGCAACCTGTGGCGGCGTCTCCACGCGAACGGTCACCGACTCCGGCGACCGGTCGAGAGCCGCGCCGTAGTGGTAGCCGAAGTCGGGGTCGAGCGTGCGGACGAGTCGCCGGTCGGCGCCGTCGACGGTCGCCCGGAGTCCCATCGCGGGCAACACCGTCCGGTTGTACGGCGTCCGCGGCGACACCGCGAGGTACGGGCCGTCCGCGTCGCTCGCGAGGCTCGCCGGCGGGTCCGCGAGCGTGGCGACGAACACGGCGTCACCGACCCGGCCCTCACCGAGACGGCGACCCGGCAGCGCCTCGGGCGTGGGTGCCACCGAGCGGGGCATCTGCGTCTGGCGTGGGTCGACCGCCGCCCGCGAGCCGGCGCGGTCCGCCGTTATCTCGTACGGGAGGGCGTCTCGCGCGTCGGCGCTGTACTCGACCGACAGCGTCGCACTCGCGGGGTCGCCGAACCGTCCCGCAAAGGCCCCGGTCCGGCGGATCGACGTGCCGGCGACGCTCACCCGTACCGTGTACGTCCCGTCGCCGTCCAGCGTGAAGTTGCCGCCGTAGTGAAAGCCCATCGGCTGGGAGAGCATCGGGTAGACGACCTCCTGGCTCACCAGGTCGCCGTCGCGTGTGATCTCGACATCGACGCCGGTCTCGGGCAGGACCGTCCCCGTCTCGGGGTGCCACACCGTCGTCATCAGGTGGAGGTCGCGGTCCGCGATGGCGTGTTTCGAGCGGTCGGTGCCCGTCACCGTCCAGAAGCGGTGCGGGTAGCTGTACATGGCCGCCACGCGGTACTCCGGGTCGCCCGCACCGGCGCCGTCCGCAGGCGTCGCCGTCGCTCGCCCGACAATTGCCATCCCCTCGACGTGGCTGGGGTAGTAGACGGCGTCGGGCCGGTTCTCGACCAGCGGCGGCGTCCGCGCCGACCGCGTCTCCAGGAGGCCGAGACACCCCGACAGTCCCGCCGCTGTCCCCGTCGCGAGTCCCGCCGCGCCCCGCAGGAACCGGCGGCGTCGCATCACCCGACGGTAGGCGTCTCGGGCGCTTGTGGCTGTCGCTCTCCCGCGACTGATGGCCGGGGGTCGGGGCTTGGCCGGCCGGCGACGAGCGGGACGGCACTCCGGCCGCCAATCCTGTTGGACT
>CAZQHW010000037.1:0-8686 GCA_964593395.1 uncultured Halobacteriales archaeon | reverse complement strand
GGCGACAGCGGAAATCACAGATTTCCTGGCCGCCAATCCTGTTGGACTGGCGACAGCGGAAATCACAGATTTCCTGGCCGCCAATCCTGTTGGACTGGCGACAACCCTTTACCCGTTCGACCCCTGAGATCGAGTACGCGCGCGAGCCGTCAGACGCCACGCCGTCCCGCGGTCGTGGGGACGACGGACGCGCCACACACCCATGACGCACTCAGAAACAGCAGCCGCGTCAGCAAGCGAGATGCGAACCCTCCCACCAGGTGAGACGGAGGGCCGGGCACGGCGTGCCCGGACGGAGCCGATGGCGGTGCGGTCGTTCGGCACGAACCTGTACGAGGTCCGTACCGAGGGTGGCAGTTACCTCGTCGACGTCGGCGCCGGCCGGTGCACCTGCCCGGACTTTCTGTTCCGGGACGCCCGCTGCAAGCACCTGCGCCGCGTCGCCATCGAGATAACCGAAGAGCGGGTGCCCCCGCCGGGCCACGTCGCCGTCGACTGCCGAGACTGCGGCCGCGAGGTGTACGTCCGCTCCGACCGCGCCGACGGCCTACACTACTGCGACGAGCACCGCCTCGTCGTCGGCGACACCGTCCGCGACCGCGAGACCGGGCGCCGTCTCGTCGTCGTCGCCGGCCCCGACGGTCGCGCCGACGCCGTCCATCTCGACGAGACGACCGTCGCCGACCACCCCACGAACGAGGGGTACGACCCCGCCGACCCCGTCGTCGGCGCCGTCTATCCCGGCGGCGAGATCACCGCAGCGGGCCCCCGGCCGCGTGATCTGCGGGTGTACGCCTTCCCCCGGTCACGGCTCCGCGGCGTCGACCCCGCGCCCGAGCGGTGAACCCGGGAGCCAGCATCCACCGCCAGGCGGGGATCCAAAGTTCGATACGGCGCCAGCGCGGAGTCGAGATATGGTCTACGCGGACCTGCACGTCCACACGGACTGCTCGGACGGGCGACTCACGCTGTCGGAGGTGCCCACGGCGGCCCGCCACGCGGGCGTCTCCGTCGTCGCCGTCACCGACCACGACCTCGTTCACCCGGGGTTCGAGGCACCAGTCGAGCGCCACTCCGGCGGCGGGGAGACGGTCACGCTCGTCCGTGGCGTCGAACTCCGGGTGGAGTCGCCGGCCGGACGGGTCGACCTGCTGGGGTACGGCGTCGACCCGACGCCCGACCTCCGCGACGTCGAAGCGCACGTCCAAGAGAACCGCCGAGAGCGCGGGCAGGCGATCGTCGAGTGTGTCGAGGACCGCCTGGGCGTCGACCTCGACGTGTCGATAACGGCGGGACTCGGGCGCCCACACATCGCCCGTGCCGTCGACGACCACCCCGACGTCGACCACGACTACGAGGACGCCTTCGAGCACCTGATCGGCGGGGACTGTGACTGCTACGTCCCGCGGGACGTGCCCGACTTCGACACGGGTCGGGCGGTGCTCGCGGAGGCGTGTGGCCTGGTCGGACTGGCACACCCGCTGCGGTACCCCGACCCCGAGGCGGCGCTGGCGCTGACGGACGAACTCGACGCCGTCGAGGTGCCGTACCCCTACGACGACGCCGACCTCGAACCCGTCGAGCAGGCCGTCGCCGAGCACGACCTCCTCGTCACCGGCGGCTCCGATGCCCACGATGACCGCCTCGGGCTGGCCGGACTCGACAACGACCAGTACGACCGCGTGGCCGCCCACCTGCCCGACCCGATCACCGTCTGAGTCCGCCGGCGAGACCGCCCCCTGGGACGACCTGTCAGACGCGAACCACCGGGGGCGTAGCATTGATAGATGGTGGTGTTCAAGTGGAGATATGCAGTGTCACTACTGCGAGCGTGAGGCTGCCTTCTCCGCCGACCACGAGGGGGTTCGCGTCGGGCTCTGCGAGGAGCACTTCCGGGAGCGGGTCGAGGCAATCACCGAGGCCGACTCGCTGGCCGAACTCCGCGACCAGGTCGACATCGACCGCGCTGAGTGACGACCCCGACTCTCCTCTGTCGCCGCAGTTCACGCCGGCACCGTCAGCCCCAATCCGGGGGGCGCCCTCCACTCGCACATGGTCGTCAACGAGCGCGACCTGGACTGGACCGAGGTGGGCCCGACGGACCTCCGGCGCAAGAAACTCGCCGCCGCCGACGACGGCGAGCGGGTCGGGTGTAGCCTGTACGAACTGCCGCCAGGCGAACGCTCCTGGCCGTACCACTACCACCAGGGCAACGAGGAGGCGCTGTACGTCCTCGGCGGGACGGGACGACTCCGGACGCCCGACGGCGAGCACTCACTCGAGGCGGGCGACTACGCCGCCTTTCCACCCGGGGAGGAGGGTGCTCACCGCGTCGTGAACGACGGCGACGACACACTCCGGTACCTCGTCGTCTCGACGATGCAGACGCCCGACGTCACGGTATACCCCGACAGCGACGCGGTCGGGGTGTTCACCGGGTCGCCGCCGGGCGGCACCGGTGACCGACCGGTGCACGGCTACTTTCCACGGAGTGCGGCCGTGGACTACTGGTCAGAGGTGGCGGACGAGGACGGCGACCGGAACGACGACTGACTCGCGGACCCGCTCGCTTAACCGGCCGGGTCTCCAGACTGTGTGCATGCGAAAGGTCGACCCCTCGGAGATGGACTCCCGGCTCGGACCGGCGGCCGTGAGTCGGCCGCTGTCGGACGCACTGGGCACGACGGACGTAGCAGTGAACTACTACGAACTCGAACCGGGCGAGTCGACGGCCTACGGCCTGCACGCCCACGACGACCAGGAGGAACTGTTCTACGTGTTGTCCGGTCGCGTGCGGTTCGAGACGCGGGACGAACCGGTCCGGGCGACGGCGGGCGAACTCGTCCGGGTGGGTCGCGGCGAGTACCAGCGCTCACACAACGACGGCGACGAGCGAGCGACGGTGCTGGCGATGGGTGCGCCCCGTGACGGCGGTGACACCGAGGTGCTGCGTTCGTGTGCGGAGTGTGGCCGGCGCACGCCCCAGGACCTCGCGATGACCGACGACCGCTCCGCAGTCGAGGCTCGGTGTGCCGTCTGCGGGACCGTCACCGGCGAGTTCGACTGATCAGACGCGCTCGAAGCGGTGACGCACCACGCGGTCGTCGTCGTTCCACTCGAAGTTGTCGTGGGCACGCTCCAGGCGCTGCCGGTAGTGGTCCAGGTCGGGTGACCCCTCGCGGCGGGCGTCCTCGTCGGTCATCTCGCCCAGCGTTCGCTCCTCGACGCTCGTCACCTCGAAGGCGGTGCCGTCGACCTCGAACCGGTCGCCCGCCTCCGCGTACCGGTCGCCGCGGTGCAGTTGGGTCATCTCACCATCGACGGCCATCTGCCTGAGTCGCTCGGTGACCAGCAGCCTGTCGGCCTCGATCTGGCGCATACTCGCAGTACCGGTCTTGGTAATAAAACCCCTGTCGCCGTCGAACATTAGTACCGCGTCGGTGTAGCAGGGAGCGATGGCCGAGCACCTCGGGCGGGCACTGGCGCCGCTTGTGGTGGCCGCACTCGGCGTCTGTCTCGTCGGGGTCGGCGGGGTGATGACCCTGGAGGCGAACGCCCAGGTGACGCCGGTGGCGACGACGCAGGGCGAGGTCCTCGACGTCCAGACCGACCGTGTCCTGATCCGTGAGGACGACCTGGACAACCGCCAGGACAGTCACTACGTCTACGAGGTGACCGCCAGGTACCGCTACGAGGTCGGGGGCGAGACCTACGTGGGCGACCGCCTCGCTCGCCCCGACCCGCTGGTAGTCGAGGCGGGGACCGCGGCACGGACGTACGCGAGCGAACTCCGCACCGCTGGGGACGTCACCGTCTACTACGGCCCAGACAATCCGGCGCGGTCGTACCTCCGGGCGACCTACCCCGTCTGGTGGCTCCTGGCCCACACCGTCGGGTGGGCGCTGTTGCTCGGACTGGTCGCCCTCGACGCCTACGGGGTCGCCACTCGACTCCGGGGACTGGTGGCCGACGTGTCGGTCGCCGGCGCGCGTACACCGCTCGGGACGACGGCAGCACTCCCCGTGTACGCCGGCGTCTGGTACCTCGCGCTCGTGCCGTGGTACTGGCTGCTCGACCGCGGCGACCCCGGCGGGTTCGGACTGATACCCGTCGCCGTGGCGAGTCTGCTCGTCGTCGTCTGGGTCGGCCTCCAGGCCAACGCCTGGCTCCGCGCGGGGACCGACACCGGATGACCGGCGGAACGATCGTCGCCGCCAGACCGATACCGACAGTTTTTGATGCCGCAGTTGGATTGTTTGAAAGAATCCGGTGACGACCGACAGATGATCAGAGACGACGGCGGGCGTGCGGCCGCACCGCTGGTGGGGGTGTTACTGATGGTCGCCGTAGCGGTGGTCCTCGGCGGCGGGTTGGCGTTCTCGGCGTTCCAGGTCGCCGGCCAGTCCTCCGATCCGGCTCCCGTCGCAGAGATCGGGGTCGAGTTCGACAACCTCGACGACGGCGTGGCACAGAACGACACCATCAGGATCACCCACGGCGGGGGCGACGAACTGAAGCGGGAGAACATCGTCGTGACCGTCGGCGACGACGTGGTGTACAACGCCACCGCTGACAGCGAGAGTACGAACGCGAACTTCCAGGTGCCTGGGTTGGTCGTCGAGGTCGACGACGACGAGTTCAACGACCTGAACAAGCCCTGCAGGGTCGACGGCGAGCGTGTCTCGCCGAAGCCGACGTGTAAACAGGGCGGACAGCCGGGAGACCCCGACGGCTCGGACGACGGCGTCACCGTCGAGTGGTCCGAGAACGTCAGCGCCGGCGAGACACTCGTGATTCAGGAGCGCAACGCCTCGGGGGCGTACGACGTGTTCAGTCAGGGCGAGACGGTCACGGTGAAGTACGAGGCGGAGGGGCTGTCGGTGATTATCGCCGAGGCGACCGTCGAGTCCAGGGGCTGACCCGGCACCGGCGGTCCGCCGGCGATCACGGGTGCTACCACTGCGCTCGCAGGTCCGCGAGTCGGTCGCGGACGCTCGCCGCGACGGCGTCGGCGCGGTCGCGGTGTCCCGCGAGACCGCGCTGTGTGGCGAGCGAGTCGAGGTATGAGACGCCGACCAGGGTGCGGTAGAACGTCGCCCGCTCCTCGAAGTCCGCCGGCAGCGGTCGTACCGACTCGTACGCCGCGCGAAACCGGTCCCAGTCGGCGCCGAGGTCGTCGGGACCGAACGTCGGCAGCGCCAGTCGCCACAGGTCGTACGCCGCGGCACCCGCCATCGCGTGCTCGAAGTCGACGACCGCCCGCACCCCGTGGGTCGTGGCGTCCGCGGTGGAGTCGTCACCGCTCTCGGGGGCGGCGTCGACGACCACGTGCTCCGGGGTGAACCAGCCGTGGACGAGCACCGGGTCGGCGCCCGCGAGGCGGTCGGCGTGCGCCCGGACGAACGACCTGGTCTCCGCCACAACGTCGGCGTACGCGGTGCCGGCGACCGACTCGTGAAACACCCCGAGCAGGTCGTCGACCGCGTCGGGCCACCGCGCGCCAGGGTCGGCGTCGACGCGGAGTGACGCCGCTGGACTCGCCGGGTCGCCGTCCACGGCGAACAGGCCGTGGTGGTCGACGGACAGCGAGTGCAGGCGGGCCAGCCCCCGGCCGGCGGCGTGACACCACGCCGCGGTGGGCGCCGTCTCCGGGTCGCGAGCCGCATCGTCGTACGCGGCGAGGTAGGCGCCATCGCCGACCCACAGCACCGCGGGCGCGAGACCAGTCTCGCGGGCGACGAGACGCTGCACACGGCCCTCGACGCCCGCGTCACCCCGGGGCGTCGTCGACCGCTTCAGCACGGCGCGGCGTCCGTCGACCCCGAGCAGGTGGACCTCGTTCGGCGGCACGTCGTGCAACTGCTCGCGGACCGCGACGCGGTCGTACCGCTCGCGCAACGCTGCGAGGACGGGGTCGGAGTCGGTCACGCCGACCACCCCTCTCGGCGGGCGGGACCGAGTGCCTCGACGGCGTCCAGGCAGTCGAAGGCGTACGACCGCAGGGTGCGCCGGAGTCGCTCGGGGTCGAAGTCGAGTCCGCCCGACCGGGCACCCGCGACCAGTCCCGGGAGGTACTGCGCGGTCAGCGCCGCCTGGTAGAGTCGGCGGCGGTCTGCCGAGCGCCGGGGCGGCGTGCGCTCCGCCCGGTAGCCGGCCAAGAGCGCCGAGAGGAAGCCGGGGTCCTCGCCGGCGTACGGCATGTCGAAGCAGTCCAGCCGGGCGTGTGCGAGGTCGAACTCCGGCGGGGCGGCCGCGGCGGCCGACCAGTCCTCGAGAGCGATCGTCGGCGACAGATCCGGGGCGCCGCCGGCGCCGTCGCCGAACCGCACGTCGAGCAACTTCGGCCAGCCGTGGACCAGCGCCGGGTCGACGCCGTCGAGCAGGTCCCGGTCGCGGGCCGCGGCGACAGCCTCCCGGACCGTCCGCGCGAGGTCGGCGTCGTCCGTCGCCGCGAGCGGCGAGAGCCAGTCCTCGACCCGCGCGGGGAACCGCTCGGCCCACGGGACCGGGTCCGCGACCGCGAGGTCGCCCGCGGCGGCGGTCAGTTCGCCACAACCGTCGAACCGGTTCGCCGTCGCCCGGTGCAGGCGGGCCAGCGCACTCCCAACGGCCCGTACCCGGCGGTCACGGGGGGCGACCGGCGCGTCGGGGTCGTAGCGGTCACCGCCCGGCGGCGTGAGCACGAGTGTTCGCTCCTCGACGGCGACCACCGACGGCGCCCGGACGGCACCGGTCTGGCCGACGGCCCGGCACGTCGCCGCCTCTACCCGCGGCGAGTTGCGGTCGGTCTCCGCCCCGGGCGTCCAGGCCTTGCAGACCGCCGTCTCGCCGTCGAGGCAGACGTCGAAGACGGCGTAGCCGTCGTCGTCACGTCGCCGGTCACCGACGGCGACGTCGTCGGCGTGCGCTGCGAGTCGTTCCCGTACGTCGTCTGATGTCACGTGCATGGGTGCTCGCCGCGTGACGTGCGGCGACCGGCCGGAGCGGGTGCTGCGGCTCCGGCCGGGTGAGGACGGATCGAGTATTGTGGCGGGCGGGCTATTCAATCTGCCGCTCGCAGTGACACACCGTGTCGACGACACGACCACCCGGCCGGCGGAGGCGTCCCACGTCAGTCCGTCGAGGCCACTCCCCGGCCTGCCGTTGGCGGCGACCGCGCGGCGGCGACCCGCCGGTCGAACTCGTCGCGGACCCACCCGCGGAGGTCGTCGGTCGCGGGCGTCTCGACCGCCCAGTGCTCGACGGTGAGCACGGTCTGGAGGAAGGTGACGACCCGGTACACCGGCCGGCGTCGGGCGTACCGGGGCGGCAGTCCGTCGGCGCCGACGGGGGTGTCGGCCGCCGCCGCCCCGTCACGGTACCCCTCGTGCAGCGCCGCCCTGGCCCGCTCGCGGGTCCGGCAGTCGAGGTCCGGGCGACCGTCGACCGCGACCGACTCGGCCCGCACCAGGTCGAAGGCGGGGTCGCCGACGACCGCCGATTCGAAGTCGAGCGCGCCGAGCGGGGCCACGAAGACGTTGCCCGCGTGCAGGTCGCCGTGGACCACCGTCGCGCCGGCGTCGAGCCGGAGGTCCCTGGCTCGCCCGGCCACGAGCGCCGCGACGCGGCCCGGCAGGTCCGGAAAGCGCGGCGGCGCCGGCGACGCCTCGACCGCCGTCTCGCGCAGCACCGTCGGCCACGGGCGGGTGTCGAGAGCGAGTCCCGACCGGTCGCCCCCGGTGACGGTCCCGGCGGCGTCGAGGCGGACGGCGTGGAGTCTGGCGGTCGCCGCCCCGACCCGCCGGCAGACCGTCGCGTACGTCTCGGGGTCGACGCCGTCGGCGATTCGGGCGGTCAGCGGACGGCCCGGGAGTGCCGTCGTCAGGAGATACGGCGGGTCCGCGTCGGCGTCGGCGGCCAGCACGGTCGGCGTCTCGACGGCCGTGCGTGTCTCGACGTGCCGCAACACGGCGGCCTCGCGGGCGACCCGCTCGCCCCCCCAGTCGTCGGTCGCGACCTTCAGGTACGCCGTCCGACCGTCGGGACGGTGGACCCGGACGACCTCGTTGCCGGGGTGGCCGGAGCCGTCGGTCGGCTCGACGCGTACCGGCCCGTCGACGGCCCGGGCGACCGCACGCCGGACCGTCGGCGTGTCCTCGGCGACCGAGTCGCTCCGGTCCGCCGTCTCGCTCGTCACGACTCCGGGTCAGGGGCGGAGCCACTCGAAAGCGACGGCTCCCGCGAGCGGTTGCCGCCGTGCCGTGGCCGTCAGTCCACGTCCGGCGCCGCCGCGACCCGACGGTCGAACTCCTCGCGCACCCAGTCGGCGAGGTCCGCGACCGGCTCCGGCGCGTCGGGGGCCCACCGATCGAAGGTGGCGACGGTCACGAGAAACGTCACCGGCCGGTAGCAGGCGCGACGGTGCTCGTAGCCCGGCGGCAGGCCGGAGGCGGCGACCGGCAGGTCGAGGGCGTCCGCGCCGGCACGGTAGCCCGCCCGCAGCGCGGCGCGGGCGTCGTCGCGCTCCGCCGCCGTCAGGTCGGGACGACCATCGACCGCCAGGTCCTCCGTGTACGCGAGGTCGTAGACTGGGTCGCCGGCCGTTCCCGACTCGAGGTCGAGCACGCCGAGCGGGTCGTCGTGGACGTTCTGCAGGTGACAGTCGCCGTGGACGACCGTCGGCGGCGGCACTCGCCCGTCTCCGTCG
>CAZQHW010000036.1:12575-18088 GCA_964593395.1 uncultured Halobacteriales archaeon | reverse complement strand
TTCAAATCCGGTCCCGCGCACTGAGCGAACGAAGTGAGCGAAGAGCAGGGCCGGTTCGAACCCTGGAACCCGAGCGGAGCGAGGTTTCATCCGGTTCAAATCCGGTCCCGCGCACTGAGCGAGCGAAGTGAGCGAAGAACAGGGCCGGAGCGAACCCTGCAAGTCCCAGCGCCCGAGCAAAGAAAGGGAATCGTCTTGCTCCGGTTCAAACCCGGTCCCGGCGAGTCACGCAACCGGCCCTGGCGAGTCACACGAGGTCCCGTTCCACGACCGCGGCACCCAGCAGTGTCGTGAGCGTGCTCCCGAGTAGGCCGGCGAACAGGACGGGCGGGCGGCGCGGCGTGGAGCGCTCGACCTCGATCCGGACGGCGTAGCCCTCGCGCTGAACGACCCGCTCACCGGGCTCCAGCACGGCGGGCGGGTCGGCCGTGGTGCGCTGGACGCGGTCGCGCTCACTGGCCAGCAGGTCGTCGACGACCGCCCGTGACTCGGCGTCCAACGTGTCGTAGTCGACGGCGTCCGCAGCGTCCCCGGGCACTACGTCGACGACCGTCGCGCTGTGGGTCGGCGGTCCGACGCCGACGACGAACGCCGCCGCCAGCGGGGCGAGCGCCAGCGCCGCGAACAGCGCCAACTGGAGCGTGCCGACGACGGCGCCGGCGGCGGCCCGGAGCGCACTCATTGCCCTCGACTGTGCCCCCCGGGAACTAAAAGCCGGTCGAGCGTGCCGAGGGCTTCGAGGGACCACACGGAGGGATCGAGAGCGTTTGAACCAGAGCACGCCGACAGCGAGAGACCACCCACACCCCGACTCAGTACAGATGCCCGCCGAGCGGAGCGTCGTCGTCTGGGGTGACGAGCACGGGATTGCCCTCGTCGTCGGGAACGCCGACGGTGAGCGCCTCCGAGCGGAAGCCGGCGATGTTCACGGGGTCCAGATCGGTCACGCAGAGCACCTGCCGGCCGTCGAGTGCGGCGGGGTCGTGGTTGTAGCCGAGTTGGGCGGCGGACTGCAACTCGCGCTCGCCGGTGTCGAGGTACAGTTTCACCATCTCGGGCTTGCGGGTCTCGGGAAACGGTTCGGCGCGGTCGACTCGCGCGACGACGACGGTCCGGTCGAACACGTCTGGCATACCCGTCACTCGGCGGGCGGAGTAAAAGGCGTCAGGGTCGGGAGTCGGGAGTCGGGACGGCGTCAGGTGCCCTCGCGGCTCGGGCGGTCGTGTTCGGCGCCCTTGCCGCGGTTGTTCAGGCCGCGGTTGCGCTTGCCGGCGGAGGTGAGTCCGCGGAAGGCGCGGCCGTCGTGGACGTCGTCACAGATCCACGAGAGGTCGTCGTCGTTCTCGATCGCCGGGTGGTTCGGGTCGAGCATGATGACCTCGAACCACTTCTGGGAGCCGTCCTGGCCGACCCAGTAGCTGTTGAGCACGCGCAGGTTGGGGTAGGCGCGGGAGGCGCGCTCCTCGCCGATGCGCTGGAGGTTCTTCCGGCGAGTGATCCGGTTGACCCCCTGGCGCTTGCTGCGGCGCCCGCGCTCGAAGCGTTGCTTGCGGGCGGAGCCCTTCCGAACGGAGACCCGCGCGAGGACGACGCCCTGTTTGGCCTTGTAGCCCAGCGAACGCGCCCGGTCCAGCCGGGTGGGGCGTTCGATGCGCTCGATGGCGCCCTGGTCGCGCCACTCCTGTTGTCGCTGCCACTGTAGCTCGGCGAGTTGCCCCTCGTCGGGGTTCTGCCAAGCCTCTCGGATGTACGAGTACGCGCTTCGTGCCATTTGTGTCACCGCGGGCGTTGGTGGTTCAGCCGTTCCGGGACGGACCCTTCACCGCGAGCGGGTGGCCACATTCCGACCTGCCGAGGCAGGCGCCCGCCGGTGCCCGCGACCGACGAGTTGTCCGTATTGCGAGCGTGGCGTGCATAACCGCTTCGGAAGCGTCCGCGGCCGTCCTCTCGTCGCGGTCCCAAGTGGCGAGAACCAGAAGGGCTATGCGTGCGACGGGGTAGGCTCGGACGAGAAATGACCGCCCCCCAGTCGCGTCGGCACCTGCTCGCCGTGGGGCTGTTCGCGACGCTCGTCGCCCTCTCGGGGTGTACGCTACCCTTTGCCGGCGGCGGGGACGGCGGTGACGGCGGACAGACGCTCGACCCGACGACGGCGACCGTCGAGGAGGTGCGCCCGCAGGCACTCGCTGCGCTGTCGGCGGTCGAGACGTACCGCGTCAACGGGACGACAGAGCGGACCTTCGGCAGTCCCCGCGGGCCGGACGACCCCGGGGACCTCGTCGACGGCCGCGAGGTGACATCGGAGACGCAGGTGGTCGTGAACCGCACCGACCGCGAGTTGCGCGTCGAGGAACTCCAGCGCGCCGAGGGCCAGACGGTCGAGGTGCGGACCTGGGTGGTGAACGACACGCTGTACGCCCGCAGTCCCTCGTTCCAGGGCGACCCCGACCGCTTCCGTGACGACTACGGCTCCGAGTGGGTCGTCCGTCAGCCGTCGAACTTCTCGGCGCGGTGGGCCACGCTCGACCCCGTGACACGCCAGCGGGCGCTGCTGTCGGCGGCGAACCTCTCGGTCGTCGGCCTCGACAACGAGACGGGGGCGTACGTGCTCCGGGGGTCGGTGCCCGTCGAGGCGTACGAGCGCACCGTCGGCGGACTCGACGGCCGGTTCGCCGCGGACGACGCCGGGTTCTCGGTCACGAACGTCACCGTCACCTTCCACGTCGACCCCGACACTTACCGACTACAGCGGTTCGAGGGCGAGGTCGGACTGACCGTCCCCACCGAACAAGGGGTGATCCCGGTCGTCCAGACGATCGATCTCCGGTACGACGCCTACGGCGACCCCGTCGAGGTGGAGACACCCGACGGCGCCCCCGACCCAGCGGAGTGATCGCCGGCACCGAGACGATGGCCGAAGGGTCTTGTTGGTCGGGTCACACCCCCCGAGTGATGCGGCTGGCACGCACGAGACGGGTCGTGGTGGTGGTGGGGATCGCGGGACTGCTCGTTCTGGCCGGCTGTTCCGGCCTGGGCGGTGATGGGGCGGCCCCGATGCCGACCGACGACGGTGACGGAACAGAGCCCACGCCGACGGACGGCGGTGACGGGGTGGACGCGGACGTGGACTCAGAGCAGTTGCGGTCCGACGCGCTGTCGGCGATCGCCGCGGTCGAGACGTACCGGATTCAGGCCACCCAGGAGACTCTCGTCAGCGGGCCGCGGGACCGGGAGTCGAGCATAACCGACCGGGCGGCGATAGACAGGACCAGTCGCGAACTGCGGCGGAACCGCACGCTCGTCGCCGCCGGCAGGGAGATCGAGTCGACGACCTACGTCGTCGACCGGACGCTGTACTCCCGCAGCGACGTCTACGTCCAGCAGTACTCCGCCGAGTGGATCCGCTCGGACGCGAGCGAGAACTTCTCGCGCACCTGGCGGCTGCAGGACGTGCTCGGGCAACTGGAGCGGGTCCTCGAGAACGCCGACGGCGTCGCGGTGACCGACGTCGAGACCGTCGACGGCCGCGAGGCCTACCGGACGCGGGTCGACATCTCGCCCGAGGCGTTCCGTGGGGTGTTGCTCGATGTCGTCGGCATCGCCCCGGAGGAGACAGAGGGCCTGACGGTCGACAGCGTGGAGTACGTCTACTGGCTCGACACCGAGACCGCCCGCCCGCTGCGAACCACGACCGAACTGTCGTTCTCTGTCACGCTCCAGGGGCAGACGTTCGACCAGACCGTCTCCACGGACACCACCTACGTGTACGACGACGTGTCGATCGACCTCCCCGAGGCGGCCGAGGACGCGGTTAACGTCTCCGACGGCGGCGTCACGCCCCGGGTCGACGCCGTCGAAGTCCAGGCACCCGTAGCCGACGCCGTCTCCGCACCGCTGGCCACCGATCCGGTCCACACTCTCGGCCCCGGCCGGGCCGACCGGGGAGCGGCCTGTCGCCCCGGTTCGGCCGGCGTGGCGGCACCCTGACGATGCGCGCCCCGGGTCGGTCGGTCGCCGCCGTCTCGGCACGACTGCTCTCGGCCGTTGCCGTCGCCGCCCTGCTGGCGAGCGCCGGGTGTGCCGCGCCCGAGGCCGACGTCGACCCGGACGCGCCCGATGTCGAGACCCGTGGCGGGGACCTTCCCGTCGACGCCGGCGAGGAGTACCAGCGACTGCGCACGCTGCTCGACACGAACGTCAGCGCGCCGCCGTCGGTGACCGTGTTGAACGAGTCGACGGTGCCCGACGGGACCGCCCCGAGTACAGGGACGCCGGCACGGTTTCGCGCCTTCGGGATCGAACCAGCACCCGACGAGCGTGGCGACCCGGCGTACCGCTACGTCGGCGCGACGGCGCTGACGGGCCAGGTGCGACTGTACCCCGGCGAGAAGCCGCCCGCGCTCGTCCGGACGGTGCTCGTCCACGAGTACGTCCACTACGTGCAGGTGCAGCGCGACGACGACCGACGACTGCGCGAGACGCTCCCCCGGACGACCGACGCCGCCTTTGTCCGCCGCAGTGTCTTGGAGGGCGTCGCGGTGAGCGTCACCGACGCGTACCTCCGCCAGCACCTCGACGCCGCCACGCCCAACTCGGACCTGTACGACCGCCTCGACGAGGTGTACCCCCGGGGGACGCCCGCCTGGTACGGCAACGCGATGTACCGCTTCGGCGCGCGCTACGTCGACGGCCGCGTCGAGGACCCCGCCGCGGCGCTGGGGGTCGCCGAGCGTCCGCCGCGGACCAGCGAGCAGGTGATCCACGGGTACGCCCCCGGCGCGGAGCCGCCGCGGAGCCTCTCGGTGGCCGTCGACGCCGACGGGTCACCGTGGCGGTCGGTCGGCACCGACCGGATGGGCGAGGCGTTTCTGCTGGCGGCGCTCGCGGACGTCTCGCGGGAGCGCGCCCGGACTGCCGCCGAAGGGTGGGGTGCCGACCGTCTTGCGATCCTCCGGCGCTCCGGCGTCGAGAACGCCGCCTACGCGCTGGTGACACGCTGGGACGACCCCGGAAACGCCACCGAGTTCCGGGCGGCGTACGCCGACGTCCTGACCGCCCGCGGCGAGCGCGTCGCCGACGGCTGGCGGGTCGACGGCCGCGCGGCGACGGTCGAGCGTGTCGGCGAAGAGACCGTCGTCGTGTTCGTCGGCACCGACGCCTTTGTTCGCGAGACGACGGTCACCGTCGACGGCGAGACGGTCACCCTCGTCCCGCCCGACGGGTGACCCACCACCCCGACCGTGCCGGGGACCACCGGAGGTAAGCCGGTCGCGTCCGTTGTCCGACCGTGACCCACGACCGCTCGCTCGACGAGTTCCTCGACGACGGGGACGAGAACGAGGCGACCGAGTCCGACCAGCGGGAGGCGCCCGACGAGACGACGGACGAGGAGTCGCCGGAGGACCTGGGGAGCGAGGAGTCGGTGTCCGACGAGACGGTGAGCGAGGAGTTCGGGTCCGACGACACGACGAGCGAGGGGTCGGCGGACGAAACGGGGGGTGTGGACGCCGAGC
>CAZQHW010000036.1:0-12475 GCA_964593395.1 uncultured Halobacteriales archaeon | reverse complement strand
GACGACACGACGAGCGAGGGGTCGGCGGACGAAACGGGGGGTGTGGACGCCGAGCGAGCGGACCGGGCCGACGAGGAGTCGGCGGGCGACGAGACGGGCGAGGACGCGGAGACGACGCCCGCGAGCGAGGAGGTACCCCTGGGGGAGGTGCCTGCAGACGAGGAGCCGACGGACGAGGCGGAGCCGGAACGGGTGACCACCGAGGAGCCAGAACGGGCGCGGGCGGACCCGGAGTCTCCCCGAGAGGTGGTCGACGAGCGGCCGGCCCGCGTGACCTACGAGTGGTCGCCCGGCGGGGGTTCGTGCACGCGGTGTGGCGAGACGGTCGGGCGCCTGTGGCGGACCGACGCGGACGACCCGGACGCGGGTGACGGGCAGGTCGCCGTCTGTGCAGACTGCAAGGACTGGTAACCGTTGGTCGTGGCCCGGCGAACCGCGTCGTCTCGCAAGGTCTTTATAACCGAATCGGGTAGTACAACGATGCAATGGCGCAAGGCGTCGTGGATTTCTTCAAGGAATCCGGCGGTTACGGTTTCATCGAGACGGACGATGCCGACGAGGACGTTTTCTTCCACATGGAGGACATCGGTGGTCCGGACCTCGAGGAAGGACAGGAAGTGGAGTTCGAAATCGAGCAGGCAGAGAAGGGGCCGCGCGCGACGAACCTCACCCGACTGTAACTCGCCCCGGGCGTAACGCCCCCGACTGCCCCTTCCAGGGGTCACCCGACCACGGAGTGGCGTCTCCCCTCGGGCGCCTCCGTTCCCTGCGCGGGGCGCCGGTCACGAGAGCGCGACTCCGTGATCGAGCGCGATGGCCGACGGTCAGGCGCTCACGGGCCCCGTGGGGCCGAATTTGGGTGGCAGTGGGGCGGCTTCCTGAAAAACACTTACCCCCCGACCGGTCGTGGTCCGGGTCGATGGCAGGGCACATCCGACGGGCGGTGAGGACCGACGTCACGAGTGCGCCGACGGGCGGTGTCGCTGGTCCCCCTGACGGCGCGGCCGGACCTGGCACCAGGCGCCCGCCGGCCGCCGAGACGGAAGCGACGGTTTCAGCGAACGACAGGGGTTTATTCGACCTTCGTCTAGCTACTGACGTGAGCGACCGGCCGTCGACCGTGGGTCACCGGGGCCGGCACGAGCAGTGGGGACCACCACGGTCACGCGCCTGTCAGCCGTACCGGACGACGGCCGGAGACGGCGCCCCGACAAAAGACAGATGCCGTGCGAGCGACCAGACGGCCGCAGCGATGGGGGACCGCCCGGACCGCAGTCGTCACACAGGAGACACTAATGACTGACGCCGACTCATCGACGGACGCCGACTCGGAGGCCACAGCGCCGACCCCGACTGACGTATCGCACGACGTCGAGCCACTCTCGGTGAACGAGGCCGCGAGCACCGCCCGCTCGGTCGTCGACAACGTCGAACGCGTGATCGTCGGCCACCACGACGAGATCGAGGACGTCGTCGTTGCCATCCTGGCGCGGGGCCACGTCCTGCTGGAGGACGTCCCAGGGGTCGGCAAGACGATGCTCGCCCGCTCGGTCGCCCGCTCGGTCGACTCCTCGTTCCGGCGCGTGCAGTTCACGCCGGACCTTCTGCCCTCCGACGTGACCGGGTCGAACGTGTTCAACCAGAAGACCCGCGAGTTCGAGTTCCGGGACGGTCCCGTCTTCGCCAACATCGTCCTCGGCGACGAGATAAACCGCGCTCCGCCGAAGACCCAGTCCGCGCTGTTGGAGGCGATGGAGGAACTGCAGGTGACCGTCGACGGCACCACCTACCCGGTGCCACGGCCGTTCACGGTCATCGCCACGCAGAACTACGTCGAGCCCTCCCGAACCTACGAACTGCCGGTCGCGGAACTCGACCGCTTCATGAAGAAGGTCCGCCTGGGCTACCCCGACCGCGAGGACGAGACGGAGATGCTCGACCGCGTAGTCGGCACCCACCCGATCGAGAGCCTCGAACCCGTCACCACCCGCGACCGGCTCCGACGGTCGATCGCGACCGTCGCCGAGGTGAGCACCGAGGAGGCGGTGCGGGACTACGCCGCCCGCCTCGCGGAGTTCACCCGCTCTCACGCCGAACTCGGCGCCAGTCCCCGCGGGACGATCGCCCTCCTGCGGGCCGCACAGGCCCGCGCCGTGCTCGACGGTCGTGACTACGTCGTTCCGGAGGACGTCCAGGCGGAGGTGCCGTCTGTGTTCACCCACCGCATCCGGACGACGACCGAGGAGGTCGGCGAGGGGCCGAACATGGACGGGGAGGACCTCGTCGCGGAGGCACTCGAGAGGGTGCCCGTCGAGTCCGACCGACGATGAGCACGACGGGCGCTGGACAGAACGGCTCCGTCGTCGACCGGTCGCTGACGAGACGCGGCTGGGCCGCACTCGGCCTGGCCGGCGGCTGTCTGGTCGTCAGCGTGTTGTTCGGCGCTCGCGGCGGCGCCCTCAACGCCGTCGTCCTCGCGATGGTGGTGACCGTGCTCGCGGCTGTCGTGACGACCCGCCGGGCGACGGCACCCCCCGTCGAGCGACGGCTCCCCCCGGACGACGCCGTCGGAGCCGAGGGCGAGGTCGCCCTCGAGTTCGACCCCGAGGTGCCCGTCACTGGCGTCGTCGAGGACACCGTCGCCGAGGGCCTCGACGCCGAGGGTGCCACCCGTGAGACGACGGTCGCCGACGAGCCGCTGACCTACACCGTCCGCTACCGGGACCGCGGCGTCCACGAGGTCGGTCCGCTGTCGGTCACCGCCGCGGACGTGCTCGGCCTGGCCCGCGTCCGGTTCGAGTACGCAGGCATCGACGCCCTGACCGTCTACCCCCGCGTCTACGAGTTGCGCGGAATGACCCGGTCGCGACTGGTCGCGCTGGCCGGCGACGCTCCCGACCGCGAGCGCGAGGAGTTCGACCGTGTCCGGGAGTACGACCCCGGCGACGACCTCAGGGACGTCCACTGGCGCACCAGCGCAAAGCGTCCCGGCGAGGACCTCGTAGTAAAGGAGTTTCTCGCCGAGGACGAGGTCGACACGGTGGCCGTCGCCGTCGAATCGACGGCCGACGACGCCGACCTGGCCGCCGAGGTCGCCGCGAGCGTCGCCGCACACCTGTTGTCGGCGGGTCTCGAGGTCCGCCTGGACACGCCCGACCACCAGGGTGGCACCGCCGTCGCCGGCCCGGCCGGTCGGCGGGCGGTTCTCGAACGACTCGCCGTCTTCGACGGGGGGACGCTCACGCCCGGTGCCCGCGACGCCGACGTCCACGTCGACGCCCGCGAGGACCCCGTGGTCCGCGTCGGTCGGACGGAGACGACGCCCGAGGCGCTGCTGGCGACGCCGGACGGCTCCTTCGGGGCGTCGACCGACACCGACACCGACCCGACCGACCGGACGCCGAGCGCCGCCCGCGCCGTCCCCGACGGTGGCCAGGGAGGTGATCGCCCGTGAGTTACGGGTCGGGGCCGAGCCCCGTTCCCGGGACGGGCGAGAGCACGGAGCGGGGCTACCTCGGCGACGCCCGCTCTACGGGTCGGTTCCGGGTCGTGGCGCTGCTGGGGATGATTGTGCTGACGTGGTCGTACGTCGGCGTGCTGTGGTCGGCGGCACGGGTGGTCGGTGGGGCGGCGCCGCTGGTGCCCGCCGTGGTCGTCTCGGGACTGCTCGCGGCGCTGGCAGCGCGGTCCCTCCGCCCGCGGTGGGCGGCCGGCCTGGCGGTCGTCGCCCTCGTCGGCGGCTACGTCTACTACCTGCTCACGGTTCCCGGCGGCGTCACCCTGTTGTTCGACCGGACGGCGAAACTCGTCTCCGACGCCGTCGCGCTGTTGACCGGCCTGCGGATCGTCCAGGTGACGCGGGTGGACCTCTGGGCGCTCGGGGTCGTCCCCGGGCCGGTGTTTCTCTCGTGGTACCTGGCGCTGCGCGAGCGGTACCTCGCCGGCGCGCTGGTCGGCGGCGGCACGCTGTTCGTGCTGGTGCTGACGAACGACGCAGGCGCGCTGGTCACCCTGGCGGGCGTGCTCGGCGGCGTCGCCGCCGTCGGCTTCGGCGAACTGGACCGTCGCGACGGCACGCTGTTGCAGGCAGAGACGCTCGTGATGCTGGTCGCCCTGGTGGCCGTTATCGCACCGCTGGTGTCGGTCGTCCCGGGGTCGCCAGTCGACCCGCTCCGCCTGAACCTCGGCGGTCCCGACACCGTCGAGGGGACCTTCGTCGGCTCCCCCGGCAAGATGCAGGTCGTCGGCGCGATCGAACTGTCCGGCGAGCAACGCTTTCGCGTCCAGTCCGAGGAGCCTCGCTACTGGCGGACCGGCGCCTACGACCGGTTCACCGGCGGGTCGTGGGTCCGGACCGGCCAGGCCGAGCGGTACGCGGCGAGCGACCTGCCGGACCCACCCGGGCCACGAACGGAACTGGTCCAGACCTACGAGGTCGTCTCCGACGACGAACTCCAGACGATGCCTGCTGCCAACCAACCCGTCGAGGTGATCGGTGAGGCGAGTTCGGTCGCCGCGGTCACCCGCCAGGCGACACTGCTGCCACGGACCTCACTCATCGAGGGTGACACGTACCGGGTGCGTAGTCAGGTGCCCAACGCGACGCCGGACCAACTCCGCCAGGCCGGCACGGACTACCCCGACGGCCTCCTCGAGCAGTACACCCAACTCCCCTCGAGCACCTCCGAGGAGTTCCGCGCCGTGACCGCAAACGTCACCGAACCGGCGGACAACCCGTACGACACCGCCGAGCGCGTCGAGAACTACCTCGAGCGCACGAAGGAGTACTCCACCGACATCCAACGTCCGAACGGCAACATCGCGAACGCATTTCTCTTAGAGATGGACGCCGGCTACTGTACGTACTTCGCGACGACGATGGTCGCGATGCTGCGCTCGGAGGGCGTTCCTGCCCGGGTGGCGACCGGCTACACGCCCGGCGAGTCGGTCGGCGACGACGAGTACCTCGTCCGCGGACTCGACTCCCACGTCTGGGTCGAGGTGTACGTTCCCGACCAGGGCTGGGTGCGGTTCGACCCGACGCCCGCCGAGCCCCGCCAGGAGCGTGAATCGGCGGCACTCGAGCGCGGTGGCGCCGGTGGCGGCGGTGGCGGTGGCAGTGACGGCGACGGTGGCGGCGGTGGCGGCGACGGTGGTGACGGTCGTCGGACGCTCGAACCGCCCACTACCACGACCGACGACGCGGGCACCGACGGACCGCTCACCCTCGACCCCGGCAACGAGGGCCGGATCAGCGTCACCGACCAGCCCGCCAGTCCCGGCGACGGCGCTCCCCCTGTCGGCGACCCCGGTGACGGCGGAGACGACGGCGGTGGCGACGGCGGCGGTGGAATTCCGCTGCCGATCCCCTCCCGTGAGCAGGCTGCCTTCGGCGCGATCGCCATGCTCGGCCTGGCCGCCGGCGCCCACCGCGCCGGCGTCGGTGAGGGCGTCGTTCGCGCGGTCCGCCTGCGCTACCAGTCCGACGCCGACCCCACGACCGACGTCGAGCGGGCCATCGAGCGACTCGAACTGCTGCTCGCCGAGCGGTACCGCCCCCGCGAGACCGGCGAGACCAGACGCGCCTACGTCGAGGCCCTCGAGCGCCGTGGACTGGACGACCGCGCCGTCCGCGCCTTCGAGATTCACGAGCGTGCCCGCCACGCCGACGCCGTCAGTCGCCAGGCCGCCGACGAGGCGGTCCGTCTGGTCGACGACCTCGTCGACAAGAGCACAACCGTCCTGGGTCGGGTTCGCCGGGGCTGACCCGGTCGAGGTTCCGCCTGGCCCGCGACGCGAGACGGCTCAGACCGACCGTGAGACGCTCGCGGCGTTGCCCGCGGCGTCGGTGACCGTCAGGACGACCTCGCTCGCGGTGGCCTTCGAGCGAACGGAGTGACTGCCCGAGGCGGTGTCCCCGGAGACGGTGTCGGCGTCGGAGTCGAGCCCCGTCCCCGAGGCGTCGAGCATCTCGGTGGTCACGCGCGAGAGGTCGCCGTCGCCGTCGCTGACCGTCCAGTCCACGTCGTAGCGGTCCCACTGGGGATTGCTCCTGTCGGTGACGGTGACGCTGTCCACCGCGGGCGCCGAGGCGGCATTGCTGGTGGTGAACGTCACCGCGCTCCCGGTGTCGGTGTCGCCGTCGGACCCGCTCGCGACGGCGCGAAACTCGTACTCCGTGCCGGTGTCCAGGCTGGCCACGCTCTCGGTGAACGACCCCGTCGAGGACAGCGTCTGTGCGGCCGTGGCGGTCCACGACGACGCTCCAGTCTGGCGGTACTCGAAGTAACAGTCCGCCGACGAGGCCCCACCGAGGTCGTCGAGCGACCCCGACAACGTCGCCGAGGAATCGGTGACGTCCGAGGCGGCGCCCGTTGCGACCGCCAGTGCGCTCGCGGTGACGACGTACTCGGCGTCGACCGACAGGGTGTCGTCGCCCGACAGCGTCTCGGTGGCGACGTACTCGCCGGCGGCGGGGTTGGTGACGCCGTCGACCTCGACGCGGACCTCGCCGGCGACGGTGGTGTCGTAGCGACCGTCGAGGTCGAAGGTGGCCGTACTCCCGGCGTAACTGTCGGAATTCACCCGGACCTCCTCGGCGGTGCCGTCGCCGTCGGTGTCGATGTAGACGAACACGTCGTCGTTCGTCAGACCGTCCAGACTGGTCCCCGAGGGGTAGTCGACGGTCACCGTGCCGACCGACCCGCTGAACGCCGGGTCCGCGAGCGTCCACGTGTGGAACGAGTCCGCGCCGGCAGTGCTCGGGTCGGCGGTGAGCACGTCCGAGCGACCGTCGCTCTCGGTGACCGTCGCCGTCGCGCTGTCCGTGTTGTCCGCCCCGTCGGTGACCGTCGCCTCCACGGTGTAGGAGTTGCCGGAGCCGTCGTCGCCCCCGGCGACGAGGCGGGTGGTGCCGCTTGCGGTGTCGCCCGACACGGAGACGCTTGCGGTGTCCTCCGTCTCGTCGTCGGTGTCGTCCGAGAGTGCGAGGTCCACCTCCGAGAGGTTCCCGTCGCCGTCGCTCACCTGCCAGGAGGCGTCGAACTCGGCGTCCGAGTCCGAGGTCTCGACCTCGCTGGCCGACAGCGAGTCCACGACGGGCGCACTCTCGGTGTTGTCCGTCGTCACCGTGACCGACGAGGAACTCGCGTTGCCGGCGGAGTCCGTCGCCGTGGCCGACAGGGTGTGGTCGCCGTCCGCGACTGCCGTCGTGTCCCAGGAGTCCTCGTAGTAGCCCGACGTGGCGTTGTACGTCGTCGCCCGCTCGCTACCGCCGTCGACGGTGTAAGTGACCGTGAGGGAGTCATCGCTGTCCTCCGAGTCGGAGGCATTGACCTGGACCGTCACGGTGCCGGAGACGGTGTCACCGCCCGAGGGGGTGACCCACGACACGGAGGGTGCGCCGTCCGTGCTCGTGTCCGGGGTGTAGCTGTCGAACAGCGGAAACGAGGTGTCGAAGTCGCTGGTGGTGACGAAGGCGGCGTCGCCGGTGTTGTTCTGATTGTCGAACACCTGGTCCTCGTTCAGCCGCAGGTCGGTCCCCAGACCGGCGGCCAGGTCGTCGAGGGTCGTCCGCTCCGTGCTCGTCGCCAGCGCCGACCCCATGAGAACGACACTGCCGCCGTTGTCGAGGTACGTGGAGAGCGCGTCGACCTCGCTCGCAGAGAACGCCCGCTGTGCGGTCGTGACGATGACGCCACGGGCGGTCGAGAGGGCGTTGTCGCCGCTGCCGTCGACGCTGTTGACCCCCTCCAGGTTCACCCCGACCCCCTCGAGAAACCGCTGGTAGACGACGGTGTCCTCACACGAGAGCCCGTACTGGGCGTTGAACTGGCGGTGCCCGCCCTCGACCAGCACCTGGCCCGTCCGCGAGGAGAGGTCGTCGATCAGGTTCGAGAGAAACACGCGGTGCTCGCCCTCGGCGTCGCCCTCGTTGGACTCGTTGACGAACAGCCCACCGACCAGTGCGACGTTCGTCGACTCGTCGACGCCGACCATCGGGATCCGGTCGTAGTCGACTGCGCCCGTCGAGCGGTCCTGCGTGGCGCTTGCCTCGGCGTACACCGGTACCCGCGAGTCCGCGATGGCGCCGTCCGAGGTGCGAACGCTGGAGGCGTTCGGAAAGTACACCGTCGAGACGGGGTCGTTGCCCACCTCGCTCGTGTTCTCCGGGTCGCTCTGCTGCCAGACCCGCAGGCCCTGGTCGCGGGCGTCGCGCTCGGCCTGCCAGAACTCGTCGTGCCGGGTGAGCGACGAGGAGTAGACGCGGGCGTACCCCTGGCGCACCACGTCGAGGTTGTACAGCGTGTCAAGGGAGCCGTCCCCGCTCTTGTCGTAGCGGACGTACGCCAGGAGACGGCCGAACGGGTCGACCTCCTCCTCGCGCTCGTCGACGGCGATCTGGACGTTCGTCCCGTCCGGGAACTCCTCCTGGGCGTACTCCTTCGCGCGCTCGCCCCAGTCCGAGAGGTAGGTGTCGTCCTCGATGCCCTCCCACTCGCGGACCTCCTCGTACCGACTGTTCGACTTCGTCTCCGGCGTGTCTAGCCCCAGGTGACGGATCTCGTACTCGGTGCCGTCGCTGTCGAGAACGACGTCCATCGTGTCCCCGTCCGTGACGTCGGTGACCGTGGCGTCGTACCAGGTGCCCGACTCCAGTTGACTGTCCCCCGCCGCTACCTGCCCGATCCCCAGCGCGGCCAGCGGCGACGCCGCCAGCGAGCGCAGGAACGTTCGACGACGCATGCCACCGTCTGCCACTCCCGGTCGTCAAATAAAATTAGGTGATCGTCGACTGATAATTATTTACCTGGCGATCGAGGCGCGAAAACGGCGCGTTCTCAGATCAGGCCGTCCTCGCGGGCGAGCAACAGCGCCTCCAGGGTGGCGTCGTTTGCGGGCTGCTCGCGGGCCCTGTCGAGCGCGTCGTCGACGGGCACCTCGCGCACGGTGAGGAACTCGTTCGCGTCCAGGTCGCGCTCGACGGGGGTCAGCCCCTCGGCGAAGACGACCCCGCGAGCGTGGTCGAGGACGCCGGTGGCGACCTGCATCTCCTGCAACAGGGAGACGCCCGCCGGGTCGAGGCCGGTCTCCTCGCGCAACTCGCGGGCGCCGGCGGTCGTGTACGACTCGCCGGACTCGACGATGCCCGCGGGCAACTCCAGGTAGTGCTCGCCGACGGCGGGCCGGTACTGCTCGATGAACACCACCGCCTCGTCAGTCACCGGGACGACCACCACCGCCGGCGGCAGCCGCGCCCAGTAGTACCGCTTGCGCGTGCCGTCCGGCTGCTCGACCAGGTCGTACCCGCCCTCGTACCACCCCGTCTCGTACTCCACGCTTGACTCGACCACGGGCCAGTTCCACTCGTTCGCGGCGTCGTCTGGCCCGTCTTCGCTCTCGCCGTTCTCACTCATTCTCGCTCTCGTTGTCGTCCCCGTCGTCGCCGGCCGCTCTCTCGTTCCCGTCCGTCCGGTCGCCGTTCGCGTCCTCCCCGGTCTCGCCGTTCTCGTCTCCGCCCTTCTCGACCATCGTCTCGGTCATCGCGACGGCGTCCTCGAGAACGGCCCGGTGCTCGTCGGTCAACTCGCCCCGGCCCGGCCCGCGGGTGGCGTCCGCGAGGGCGTCCTCCAGGCTGGTGGCGTCAGCGTGGTCGTGTGCGACGGTGTCCTCGAACACCTGGTCGTACCCCGTCTCGGTGGCGTACTCGGCGAGGGCGTCGCCCAGCGACCGTGGCGAGTGCTCGCTCCAGTCGGGGACGTGCTCGTCGAGCCAGTCCTCGTGCTCGTCGCCGTGGGTCATCGCGGTGACGGCCAGGTGGTCGGCGAGGTGCCGACGGTCGGCCTGCGGGGTGGCACAGACCGGACACTCGTACCCCATACCCGAACGGGGGGCGGACGACCCAAAGGACCGTCGGTCGTACCTGGAGGGGACTACTCCGGGTGTCGGACCATCACGACGGCGTCCTCGCCGTCGTCGTAGTAGCGGGGCACGCGCTTCACCGGGCGAAAGCCAAACCGGCCGTACAGTCCGCGGGCAGCGTCGTTGGACTCGCGTACCTCCAACTTGACCGAGGCGGGCGCGAGCACCGACAGCGCCTCCGACAGCAGCGTCGACCCGACACCCTCGCCCCGGCGCTCGGGGTGGACCGCGAGGTCCTTTACGTGGCCAAGCGCCTGACCGTGGTTCCGGACCCGGTCGGCGACGACGTAGCCGACCACGCCGCCGGCGGAGCCGTCGTCGACCGCCTGGTCCGCGCCGGGGTCGACGGCCACCAGAAACCCCGGCCGGTCGAGGTACCGCGTGAAGGCGTCGTACGGCCACGGCTGGGGGAACGAGGCCCGCTCGATCCGCATCACCGACACCAGGTCTGCCCGCTCCGCCTGCCGGACCTGCACCGCCGTCTCCTCCTCGGGGACCGTGGTCACGTCGAGCAGTAGGTGACCACCGAACTTCAGTCGTGCGGCATCGTCGGACCCGTGAGTGACACCGGACCGGTGGCCTCGATGCGTCGGGTCACCCACCGCCTCGCTCTACGACCGCGCCGAGGACACCCCCGATGGCGGTCAGCAGTCCCCCGGCGACGGTGACGGGGACGCCCGGTCCGACGGTGGTCAGCGCGGCGGCCACGTCGTCGCCGCCGTACGCCACGCCGGGGTCGACGAGGTAGACACCCGCCAGTACGGCCACGAGGAGCCCGGCGACCGCCGCCCCGAGGAGACTCCCGGGCGTCTCGTGCAGGCCCAGCAGGACGGCCATCCCGGCGAGTAGCGCAGTGACGACGCCGTTGAACGCAGGGTGGACGCGGCCGAAGGCAGCCACGCCGCTCACGGTGAGCGTCTCGCTGAGGAGGTCGACGACGAGCCAGGTCGGGACGGCGCCGGCGACGACGACGACGGCACCGCCAAACAACAGGACGCGACTGACTCTCCGCACGGGGGGTCAGTCGCTAGCGTGGTCGTGACGCGACCGACGGGACGGCGGCGGACAGCCCTCCGGCGTGCGTCGCTCGCTCGCGAGCAGACAGCGGTCCGGTTCGCGGTTGACGTGGGCGTACCGCCCGGGGGTGTTCGCCAGGGGGTGTGCGGGGTTGTAGTCGCTGTCGATGCGAGCGGCCCGGACCTCGTCGAAGCCGGACAGTCGCGCCATGATGCCCCGCCAGTGAAAGCGAGACGCCTGGGGCACGGTCAGCGGCCGTGGTGGGTCCAGGTCCGGGTGGTCGCCCGCCAGCACCGCCGAGTTGACGTTGCTGGCGAGGTCGTCGTGGTCGACGAGGACGCCGACGTTCGCGTCCGCCGGGGCCCGCGCCGCCAACACGTCGAGGCCGAGGTGTAACGCCCGGTACTCGGCGACGTTGTTGTCGGGCGCCCGGTCGGGTTGGGCCACGCGGGCGACGCGGCGTCCGTCGCGAGTCTCGATGACCGCACCCAGACCACCGTCGTCGCTGTCGCGGTAGGAGCCGTCGGTAGCGACGTAGTAGTCACGGTGGTGGGTGTGGGGCGGATGGGCGATGTGTGGCGTGGGCGACTCGTCGAACAGGTCACGCAACGCAGGCCGGCCATGAGCGGCCATAGTTCAGGTGTGCCCCGGTGGAACTTAAAATACCCGGCGTGAGCCGCGTGTCTGACGCCCGTCGACAGGTCCTGGGGGACGGGGACGGACCGTCACGGGCGCCTGACCGGGGACGTAGACACCGGACCGGCGACTCAGCGACGATGGTACGACTGCCCGACGTACAGCGCGACCACGTTGACCGCGAGCAGAGCGACGAAGGCTGTCGTCTCAGCCGTCGTCGACAGGCCGTTCGCGAGCAACGCGACGTTCAGAAACGGCAGTGCCACTGCGGACCAGAACGCCGCCGCCCGAACCGGCGGCCCGGCGAGACCGACCACACCGGCGAGCGCTCGTCGCAGGCGTCGCCCGGCGCGGCGGAGTCGCCGCGAGGCGGGGCGCCCGAGATTGGAGAGGGGAGGGCTTGGCATCGGGGTCACCACGCGATCCATTGAACCGGGGGACAATATAACGGGCCGACCGTCTCCCTCGTTTCACGACGTTTTACACGGATGACTGTCACTTTGAGACTGTCTCAGATCGCTTTAGAAATTTTAACACTGTCTCTCAGCCCGTAACCGCATTTCACCTGCCGGACAGACTGGCGAGGGCCTGACCCGCGTCTCGTGGGCGTCGGACCGTCGTGTCGGGAGACTGGGCGCGGTCAGTTCGGCGGTGGGGCGAGAGAAGTCGGCGCGGCGGTGTGGCGCTACTGGAAGCCGATCCGCGAGGAGCGGCGTCCGGCGGCGGGGTCGGCGCTGCCGCCGCGGAAGTCGTCCTTTATCTGGTCGTAGTACTCGAGAATGTCCTCGGTGATCGTCGGGCGCACGGACTCCATTGCGGTGCGGAAGTGCCGCATACCGACGGCCTCGGCGTCGTCGTCCTCGCGCAGCGCCTCGATGGCCGCCTCGCGGGCGATCGACTC
>CAZQHW010000035.1:0-18477 GCA_964593395.1 uncultured Halobacteriales archaeon | reverse complement strand
CGGCGGCGGGCAGGTCGTCGCGGGTGTCGTTGTACGACCAGATCCCCTCGTCGAGAAAGCGGTCGAACCGCTCGCGGGCCGCCTCGTACCCCGCTGCCGGCAGGTCGATGTCGACGTCGGGCACCGGCGGCGTCTTCTCGTCGTCGACGTCGACGAGGCGCTCCGCGTCCGGGGCGGGAAACGGGACGTCCTTGCGCTCGCGCTGCCAGTCGTCGTGGAAGCGGGAGTGGTTCTCGTAGCGCTCATCCAGGCGGCCAGGGTCAACGAGCACCAGGTCGGTGACGCCCTTCGCGTCGAGCGTTCGTTCGAGTGCGTGCTGGCGGTTGCGCCGCGCCGCGGAGTAGTCCTCGTTGTAGTAGACGCGGTCGGCGTCCAGCGAGTCGACCAGGCCGGCGAGTGTCTCGACGGTGTCGCCCGCCCGGACGAGCAGGTCACCGCCCCGCTCGCGGTACGCCTCCTTCAGGCGGCGCACGCCCCGCATCATGAACGCCCGCTGTCGGGGGCCGAAGGAGGCCAGTCGGTCGGTGTCGTACACGTACACCGGAACCACGTCGTCGTCGCGAGCGGCGAGGTGCAGGCCCTTGTTGTCGGGCACTCGCAGGTCCCGCCCGTGCCAGAACAGGTTCATGTCTGATCCGGGGCCGAGACGGGGTTAAACGGCTCGGTCCCGGCCGGCGACCGACCCCAGAGACCACCCGAGCGCCCCCTCCGAGGGGTGGTCAGTCGCCGGCGCTGGCCCGCAGGTCGCGACTGACCGCCTTCCAGCGGCCGCCACGGAACCACCAGAGGTTGACGACGGCCGGCACCACCGCGGAGGAGACCAGAGACAGCGCGAGGGCGGTGACGCCGAGCGAGGTGACGACCCCGAGGTAGGCGACCGGCAGCGCCACGAGGTAGAACCCCACGAGCGAGGCGACGAGAGGGACCCGCGTGTCGCCGGCACCCCGGAGCGCGCCGTTGACCGACCCGGCCACGCCCAGCGGGACGAGACTCAGCCCCGCCGCCCGCACCAGCAACACCGTCGTCGAGGAGGGCGCTCCCGCGACGAAGCCGGAGGCGATCGGCACGGCGAGAGCGACCACGAGGACCGCCGACACGGAGTACACCAGCAGCGAGAGCCGGACGATCTCCCGGCCGTACGCCTCCGCGTCGGCCTCGTCCTCGGCGCCTAGACGCTGGCCGACGAGCGTCGAGGCGGCGATCGAGAACCCCCAGTTGAACGAGTTCAACAGGGCGCGCACCTGCCGGGCGACGCCGACAGCGGCGACCGCCGTCGGGCCAAAAAAGGCCGTGATCCAAAGCAGCGGAAAGACGACGACGCCCTCGGCGAACCGCCGACCGATCAGCGGCGCCGACACCCGGGTGAGGTCGCGGACCAACCCGCGGTCGACGTGTGGTCCCGAGCGAGTGGGCGGGATCGGACTGGCGCCGCGCCCGAAGTACGAGCGCCCGCTCATCCCCCAGGCAAAGGCGACCGACACGGCCGCCGTCGACAGCACCGTGCCCAGCGCCGCGCCCACGACGCCCAGGTCCAGGCCGAACACGAGCAGGGCGCTCAGGGCGATGTTGAGAGCGGCCCCGCCGGCCCGCATCACCATCGGCGTGCGCGTGTCGCCGACGCCGGCGTAGGTGCGGCTGGCGATCAGGTTCAGGAACTCGAACAGGAGACCGGGCGCGACGACGGCGAGGTACGCCGCTCCAAGAGCGGTGCTGTCGGGGTTCGAGCCGAGCAGCCCCACGAGTCGCTCCGGTACCGCGAGGAGAACGGCGACCGTCGGCACGGCGAGCAGGACCGCGACGACGAGGCTGGTCTCGACGACCAACGCGGCCCGCTCGCGGTCCTCGGCGCCGTAGTACTGCGAGACCAGCGAGATCGTGCCGCCGGCGAGGCCGATGGCGACGAACTTCGCGGCCATCCAGAAGGCGTTCGCGAGCGTGAGTCCGGCGACCGCCGTCTCGCCGACGGCCCAACCCACCAGCGCCAGGTCCACCGTCCGCTTGGACATGATGGCAAAGCCCGTCACGACGCGTGGCCACGCCAACTCGACCGTCTCCTTCAGTCGGGACTCGCGGATGATCCCCGCGCGAGACAGTCCCCGCGCCACCAGCAGTCCGCCGCGACGCAACCGACGCTCCACACTCGACGGCGAGTCTCGGGTGGTTAAGTGCTTGCGCTCGCGGAGGACGGAGAACCGGCCGCGACGGGTGACGGTCCGGCCCCCATCGTTGCACGAGTGAGAGCGTGATAACTAACAGTCAGCTATTTGACCGTTCGGTGACAAACGGTGTCATGGCACACTGTCACAACTGCGACGCGGACGGCACAGTCAGCGGTCAACACACGATGGACTTCGTGGAGGTCTGTCCGGAGTGTGGAGAGACACTGCGGCGGCGCACGGCGAGTGAGTGACGCAGGACGGGGGTAGGTCGGGGTAAACAAACGGGACCGGGCCGTGACACGCGGGCCGTCGGGGCACCGGAGACGGGGAGCGGGGACTCAGTCGTCGCCGGTGACGCCGATGTCCCGCCGTTCGAGAAAGTCGTCCGGAAGGGCGTCGACGTCGCCCAGTTGTACGGACCACAGTTTCGCGTACAGGCCGTCCGCCGCGAGCAGTTCCTCGTGAGTGCCACGCTCGACCACCTCGCCGTCGTCCATCACGAGGATGGTGTCGGCGTCACGCACCGTCGAGAGACGGTGGGCGATGGCGAAGGTGGTGCGGTCGGCGACGAGGTCGTCAAGGTGGTTCTGGATGATCGCCTCGGTCTCGTTGTCGACGTGGCTGGTCGCCTCGTCCAGCACGAGCACCTCGGGGTCGCGGAGGATGGCCCGCGCCAGGGCGACCCGCTGGCGCTGCCCGCCGGACAGTTTGACGCCGCGCTCGCCGACCATCGTGTCGTAGCCCTCTGGCAGTTCGCGGACGAACTCGTGCGCGCCGGCCCGGCGGGCGGCCCGCTCGATGTCGTCCTGGTCGACGTTCGGCCGCCCGTAGGCGACGTTCTCGGTCACGGTCCCGTAGAACAGGTACGGCTCCTGGCTAACGTAGCCGACCGACTCCCGCAGGCTCCGCAGCGAGACGTCCTGAACGTCGGTGCCGTCGACCCGGACCGTCCCCTCGTCGGCGTCGTAGAAGCGAAGCAGGAGTTTCATCGTCGTCGACTTTCCGGCCCCGGTCGCGCCGACGAGCCCCACGTAGTCACCCGGTTCGGCCGCAAAAGAGACGTCCGAGAGGACCGGTTCGGGGTCGCCCTCCTCGGTGGGGTAGGCAAAGGAGACGTCGTCGTACTCGACGTGTCCCCGCACCCGGCCGAGGTCGGCGGCGTCGTCGGGGTCAGTGATGCGGGGGTCGGTGTCGAGCAAGCCGACGATGCGCTCGGCCGCGGCCTGTGCGTACTGGTAGCCGTTTATGATCTGGCCCATCTGGCGCATCGGGTAGACAAAGCGCCGCGAGTAGTTCAAGAACAGCACGAGCGTCCCGGCGCTCATCGACCCACCGAAGAACGGGTGTGGCGGCGTCCCCGTGACGACCCACCAGCCGCCGACCAGAAACACCGAGACGTACGCGCCGGCGGTGATCGCCTGCAGGGTCGGGAAATAAAGGATGCGCGTGGAGATGGCGTCCCACTGGGCGTCGAGGTAGCCCTCCGAGGCCTCCTCGACGCGGTCTGACTCGAACGGCTCCGTTGCAAAGGACTTCACCGTCTCGATGCCGCCGACGTTGTTCTCCAGGCGGGAGTTGAGTTTCCCGACCGAGGAGCGCACGTCCTGGTACTTCGGGTGGATGCGCTTGACGAAGACGTGACTCGCCAGGGCCAGAAGCGGGACGGCGGCGACCGGGATGAGCGCCAGCCGCCAGTTGACGTACAGCATCACGGCGGCCATCCCGCCGACCCGGACGACGATGACGATGAGGCTGTTGAGGTTGTTCGTCAGAAAGCCCTCCAACTGGTTGACGTCGTTGTTCAGCACGCTCATCACCTCGCCGGTCTGGCGGTCGTCGAAAAAGCCCACCTCACGGCGCTGCATCGCGTCGTAGGTGTCGACTCGCACCTCGTGTTGGAACCGCTGGGCGAACCCGTTCCACAGGTAACTGTTGAGCCACCCGAGCAGGGAGTTCAGCGCGTAGGCGACGGCGACCAGGCCGCCGATGAGGAGCAACTGTGGTCCCTGGTCGGCCGGCACGACCCCGGCGGGGACGAGGTCGGGCACCGACAGTCCGTCGCCGAGGATCAACTGGTCGATGGCGACCGCGAGCATCAGCGAGGGGACGAGTTCCATCAGCATCCGGAGGACACTCGCCACCCCACCGAGAACGAACCGACCGGCCTGGTCCCGTCCGTACTCCCCGAACAGTCGCAGGAGGGCGTTACCCTCTTCGACCCGGAGGTCGTCGAGGTCGCCGTCGTCGCCGGCGTCCGGCGCACCGCTCATGACCGTTCGAGGCCACTCCGGGTCTTATGCCCTGTGAAGGCGGCGACCGGGACGACTCCCCAGAGAAACGGACCGCGTCGACCAGGTCAACGGTTCTCGAAGTCGTCGTCGGAGGCGTCACCGCCCGGATCGTCGCCGTCTTCGGCCGTTGTTCGGGCAGTCGTCACCGTCTCGGACACAGAGCGACCGGGAGACCGTGCCACAGCGAGCGTCGCACTCGCCCGGCCACACTGCCGCCGTCGGGAGCGTCCCCGTCGTAGCCCTCGGGCCCCGCCGTCTGACACACCTGCGCGTTTTAGCCGTAGTTAATCAAAAATTTTCTTCTTACGCTAATACATTAAAACGTGTCCAGAACACACGCCACGGCGAGACGGACCGGGACCGGATCGAACGGGGCGGGGCGAGGTGCCGTTGGGGGTGTGGTGTGGCCCGTGACGAGGGGGGTTGACCAACAGTTTGATAACCCGGGCGGTCGCCGTTGGTTAACAGAGACGATGCGTGTGGAGTCATCACAACCGGCTCCGGCCCGGGCCAACGCGGACCGGGAGGGGATGACCGTTGGTTAACGCACAGATGTCGGATTCCGAGTCGGAGCCGACGCCGCCCGAGTCCGCTCCAAAGTACCTCCGGGAGGGACTGCCAAAGCAGGACCCCGAGACGTTGCGGGCCATCGCCGAGTTCGCCGCGGAGTACGCCGACTACCGCGAACAGGAACTCGAAGACGAACTCGAGGAGGAGTCCGTCGGCGACCAGATCCCGCCAGAGAACTGGACCGAGGACCAGTGGTCGGAGACGATGGAGGACGTCGACGCCCCAGAGAAGGCCACTCTCACCGTGAAGACGATCAACGACAACGACTACTTCTACTACCAGTGGCGCGACGGCGACGCCGTAAAGTCCGAGTACGTCGCGCCAGTCGACCCCTCGTAACTACCGTTCGTCCCGTTGGTTAGAGACCGGGGCCGTGCAGTTACCGACGCTCGTCCGGGTCACTCGCCCGGTCCGCCGACGTCGGCGTCTGACCGGCCGCGTCCTCGTCACGGTCGTGCACCCGCCGGTCGGTCGCCGCCAGCGCCTCGGTCGCCATGTCCGCACGCTCGGCGGCGGAGATATGCGAGTAGCGCTCGCGGACCATCTCCTCTGAGTTGTCCAGGTAGCGGGCCGCCGCGGTGTAGCCGAACTGCCGGACGAGCACCTCGCCCATGCCGCGGCGTCCGCCGTGGGGGGCGAGGTAGCCGTGCTTGTCGTCTAAGTCGATGCCCGCCTCGTCACAGAGTCGCTCCATTATTCGCCGGGCGGCGTTTGGCGTGATCGACGGGGGCCGCAGGCCGTGTTCGCGACAGACGAACAGGTCGCGGCCGTGCTCATCGCGGATCGCCTCGGTCTCGTCCGCGGAGTGACCCGCTGCCCGCAGCCCCTCGCGGGCGGTCTCGGCGAGCGTGGGGTAGTGCAGCGTCGGGAACACGGGCCAGTCGTCGTCCGGCGGGTCGAGCACTCGCTCCAACTGCTGCAGGGGGTGGACGACGGGCTCCGGCACCGAGGCCTGGTCGTACTGTTGTTTCTTTCGCAGGACGGTGAGATTGCGGTCGCGGTAGTCCAAGTCGGTCCAGCGCACCCCGGCACGGCGCTCGTCGTCAGGGTCCCGCAGCAGTTCGGCGCTTCGGACTGCGGTGTAGGCCAGGGCGTACACCAGCGCGCGGTCCCGGCAGGCCCGGACCGCCTCGTACTCCGCCCGGTGGCGGGCCTCGTCGTCGGCGTCCGCGAGTCGGTCGATCGCCTCGCTCGCTCGCTCGTCGACGAACTCGGTGATCGCGTCGCGGTGTTCTGGGTTCCAGGCCTGCTGGTCGCCCGGTCGGCGTCCGTCGTCGTCCGGCAGCGGTCCCCGCGCCGTACTGGTGTCGGCGTGGTGGCGGTCGAGGTACCCCTCCGTCGTCGCCCACCCGCACCAGGCGGAGAGGTAGGCGTAGTACGTGCGAACCGTCCCCGGCGCGTACCCCTCACTCACGAGGTGGCGGGCGTACTCGCGGAACAGTCGCTCGTCCAGGTCGGCAAAGCGTACGGACCCCTCGACCCGGGGCCCGTCGCGCCCGTCGCCGCGACACCACTCCACGAACCGCTCCAGTTCGCGGGCGGCCTCGCGGCGGTAGTTGCCCGAGGCCCCGCCCTCGCCTTTCCCCTTGTCGGTGAGAAAGGCCTCGAACGTCTCCCGTATCGGGCGGTCGGCGCGACCGGCGTCACTCATCAGGCGTCTCTGCGGGACCCCGCCTCAAAAGTCCACAGGGCGTTGCGGCGTCAGTCCGACTCGCCGGCGACGCCGGCCACCTCGGCGGCGGCCCGGACCCCTCTCGCGACGAACGCCGGCTCCCGGCGGTCGATCACCGCCTCGCGGACGGCGGTCAACTCGTCGAGGACGGCCCGCAGCGTGTCGGCGTCCACCTCGGCAGCGGCCCGCTCGACAGCGTCGAGCCGCCCAAGGAGCGCGTCGTCGGTCGCCGGCCACTCCTCGAGCGCCTCGCGGTACAGCGCACAGTCCGCCCGGACCACCGCCGCGAGCGTCGCCTGGCGGTCGGCCTCGACGCTGTCCCACGGCACCTCGCCGAGTCGCACTCGCGTCGCGCGCCGCTGGCCCACCTCGGCGTCGGACGCCTCGGGGTCGACGCGTCTGGTCACGGTCGCCAGTCGGGCGCACGGGCACCTAAACCCCCGACCATCACTCGCGGCGGTCGGCGTACGCGAGCTTGCGCCCGGTCTGGGCCACCATCTCCCGGACCACGCTGTCCGTGTTCCCGGTGGGGTCGACGACCACCTCGTCGGGGTCGTACGCCCGCTCGGCGTCGTGGGCGACGACGACCTCGGACCCGGGGAGACTGCCGCTGGTCGCGCCGATCCCGACGACGCGCTCGACGGGCATCTCCCGCCTGACCACCACCCCGCCGGCGCCGTAGTTGGCCGCGATCCCCGGCTGGGTCGTCCACGACTCCACGCTGCGGTGGGGCACCGTCACCGAGTCGCCGGCCCGCGTGGCGTCGGCGATCTGGTCGCCGATGGGCGTGACGCCGGCGGGACTCGGGGCACCGCCGTCGGCGCCGGAGTACCCCCGGTAGAGGGTGACCGTCTCGCCGGCGTGCTCGCGGAGGAACTCGGTGGTGCGCTCGCTGTACGCCCGGTACGCGTCGAGGTCCTCGTCGGACACGTCGAACGCGAAGGGGTCGCGGGGCGTCCCCCACGTTTCGTCCTCCTCGCCGAGGGCGTCCTCGGGGACGCGCGTGTTACCGGTCAGTTCGGCGGCGACCTGGTGCATCGGGGCGCTGTCCTCGCCGAACATCTTCCCGAGGTGCTCCCCCTGAGCCTGCTTCACCGTCCGGCGGGCGTCGCGGCCGTGCTCCTCGGCGAACTCGGCCATCACCGCCTCGCCGATCCCGTACTTGTCGGCCTTCGTCATCGCCCACTCGCGCTCGTGGCCCTCGACCGGGACGCCGTCGGCCGCGCCCAGCAGGCCGTTCTCGCCGTCGCGGTCGGTCTCGAGGACGCGGCGCAACTCGTACACCGAGTCACGGTCCTCGCCCGCGGTCAACCGGTCGCTACGGGCCGCCTCGAGCAACCCGTCGGCGACCGCCTCCGGCGACTCGCCACGCTCGAGCATGGCCACCAACTCGGGCCTGACCGCCGCCGCGTCCTCGAGGTCCAACTCGTCGATCTCCGCCGCGATCGCCTCGGCGTCCGCGTCCACGGTCGAGCCGCCGGTCCCCTCGCCCAGGGGACCGTCGTCAGTGTCCGTCTCGGACTCGGAGAGTCCGGGGCCGGCGTCGGCGTCGGCCACCTCGGCACTCGTCTCGGCGCCGGCCTCGCCCGCCCCGTCGTCGTCGCTCTCGTCCGGTTCGTAGTCCTCGAAGTCGGGGAGTCCGCCCACGTCGCTGCCGGACAACTGCTCGGCACGCTGGTCGTTGCCGGCCCGCGTGTCACCGTCGGGGTCGCCGTTGGTGCCGCCGCCCATGTCTGTCCGTCCCCGCACCGCCGCAGGGGGCGTGGGGGTCGTCCGGCGGTTCGTCGACGCCCGGCAAAAATCCCCAGTCCGGACCGGTCGAACCGGGCGCTCACCGGTCGGCGAACCGCTCGCGGTACTCCGGGAGATCGACCTCGTCGTCGTCGACGAGCGAGGCGTGGAGCCCGTGGCCGCTGTACTCCGATGCGAGTTCGGCCTCGACCCCCGCCTGGTCGAGCGGGTAGAACTCGAACTCCTCGCGGAGTGCCGCCTCACCGACGTACTCGCCGTTTTTGATCACGCCGACGGTCTCGTAGCCGGTGCCCTCGCGGGCCATCGCCTTGATCACCAGCGCCATCACAGCTCACCCCGCCTGAGCGCGCGAACGTTGTCGGTCACGGTTTCGCCGACACGCCGGGAGACGTTGGGGGTGTCGGCCAGTCGCTCCGCCAGGACGTCGGGGTCGATCGACGCCGCCAGCGCCCGCGTGTGGGCCGTGACCTCGTCGCGGTCGTACTCGTAGTCGAAGTACCGCGTGTTTGTGTTCGCGCGGTGGGTCACCTTGTCCCAGAGACCGTCGTGGCTCTCGTTGATCCCGGTGTCGGCGTCGGCGACGCGCTCGTCCTTTCGGGCGAGGTCGGCCCCGGCGAGGTCGAAGTCGATCGGGTGGAACTGCCCGTCGCTGGAGGTGACGACGTTGCCGCCGAGGTCGGTGTCGCCGACGAGGACCTTCCCGGCGATCGCGGCGCGGTAGTCCGCCGCGCTGTGGTCGTCTCCGCCCCCGCGGTAGCGACTCACCGGCCCGGCGTCCGCGGCGCCGACACTCTCCATGACGCTGGCCTCGCGGGCCTCGTCGACGGCGACGGCCGGGAACGACGGTCGCGCCGCCTCGGGCTCGCCCGCCTCGCCGATGGCATCGGACACCTCGTCGACGACAGCCGCGCTCTCCAGTGTGTCGCCCGCCGTCTGGGACGTGTCGAGCGTGACGTACAGTTCCTCGCCGTCGTCTGTCTGGACGACCCACATCGACACCTCGCTGGCGCCGCTCGGGTCGTCCGCCGACAGCATCGGGGTGTACTCCACGCCGCGGTCCAGGTCGAGGTGCTCGGGCACGTCGGCGTCGAGGTCGTCGGCCGCGAGCCGCCTGACCTGGTCGACGTACTCCTCGCCGACGTTCGCCCGCCGGACGTTCTCGTTGATCCAGTCGGCGAACGCTTGCGCCGTAGCCTCGTCCTGCAGCTCCTCGGCAGTGAAGGCGTCGCGGTCGCCCATCTCGGTGAGCACCGCCTCGGGGTCAACGGTCGGCTCGCCGGTCCCCGTCCGGTCGGTGCCGGCGTCACCCGCACCGCCGTCGCCGCTGTCGGCGTCGGGTCCGGTATCGTCGGGCTCGTCCTCCGCCTCGACGGCGGCGACGCCCTCGGCCTCCTCGAGGAGGGCGTCGAAGTCTGGTCCCTCCTCGTCGGTCGCAGTCCCCGCCGTCGGCGTCGCCGACGGCCCGGCGGCCGCCTCCTCCGCGTCGTCAGGGTCGAACTCCTCGAAGTCCGGCAGTCCCCCGCCGCTCGTGCTCGACTCGAGTTGCTCGGCGCGGTCGTCGTTGCCCGAGCGGACGTTCTCGCCGCCGGAGGGGTCCGTGCTGCCGCTGCCCATCAGTCCACACCTCCGGGCCACCCGACGCGCGGCGTGCGCTCCGTCACGGCGGCAGATTGCACCGAGCGTGGCAAAAAACCACGGCCGTCGCCGGGGTCATTCGGCCTCAGCGTCGGCCCCGGCGTCCGCCGCCGCGCGCTCGGCGGCCACGGCGGGGTCGTAGAGGGGGCCGGCGTCGAGCGCCTCGCGGACGCCGGTGTGCAGGTCGGCGTAGCCAGCCCGCATCGCCCCGGGATTGCGCTCGCGAGGGTCGGCCGCGCGCACCCACTGGTTGAGCCCGGCGGCGGCGACGACGCTGTCGTCCAGCGCCGCAAGCGAGTGGTGGCGGTTCTGCACGGGGTCGTCGGGGTTCATATAGCCGATGACGAGGAGGGGATGGTCGTCGGTCTCCTCGGCGACGGCGGCGACCCGCTCGCGGATCGCCGGGAACTGGCGGTTGCCCGGCACCGTCGTGTACTGGGTGGCGTAGACGACGGCGGCCGGCGGGTCGAGTTCACGCACGACGCGTTCGGTGACCGCACGCTCCTCGCCCGTGGCCCCCTTCACGAGCGGCAACACGGTCGTGTCGGTGTCCCGCAGTTCGCGGGCGAGTTTGCGGGTGCCGGCCGCGACCCGGCGAACGTTCTCCTGGCGACGGTCGGGGTCCATCTCGCCGTAGACCGGAAAGTCCGTCGGGACGTGGTAGTCGGGGCCGAACGCCCGGACCATCGCCACCTCCTGGTCGGGCATGACCCTGGCGAGGCGGTTGTCGGCGACGGTAGTCGTCGTGACGACGGTCGTCTCCGCGGGAAACAGCGACGCCGCGGTGTGGCCACGCTTCAGCGCCCGTCGCGTGTGGACGACGTTCACCATCGCCGCTGGCGGCCGGACGACCCGGAGGAACCGTCGGTGCGCGCGCTGGTGTTCGACCCGCGGCACCGCGCCCCGGAGACCGCCCGCGCTCTGCTCGCTGCTCACACAACATTGTCCGTCCGCCCCCCGCCTAAAGATACCGCCGCCGCCGGCCGCACACCGCCCGCGAGACCCCCCGTGGCTCCCGGCCCCCGTGGAACTCGCGAGGGCCGCGATCCCACGCGTACGGGCACACTCGTCTAGAGCAACGAAACGAAAGCAGAACTGTGAGAACGTTGATTTGTCGTCAGCCTCGACCGCCAAAGAACTTTAGTTCATAACTACTGTTGGAGTTATCGTAACTAACTGAGTGCTGGTATTGACGACGAATTCAATTGCGTAACTACGCTTTCTAATTTTGTATCTATTGAACAATTTTCTCTTTAGTTTTGAGTAAACAGACTTATTTCTCCATTAATTTTATAATCCCTTGTGTGTTAAGCAGAAATGGAGGACGCGTGTGCCATCGTGTGTACACCGTCACACCGCACAGAGGGAAACGATACGATGTCACAAGACCGACCGCGGACGATGGAGCGGACGCAGATTTCCCTTCGGCCGTACCAGGCCGAGTACGTCCGGGACAACGAGGCGTTCAACCTCAGCGGCTTCGTTCGGGAGCACCTCGACGAGAAGATCCCGACCGAGCGCGTGCCGGACAGCCAGAACGACAGCTAAGGTGACAATGATGAGTGACACTACCCAGACCACGACCGAATCGGACGGCGTGCTCGACACGCTCGAATCGAAGTTCGACGACTTCGAGGAACGGACCGGCCTCGACGTGTACACGACGCAGACGAACACCGTGAAAGGTGTCGTTTACTACTCGATGGTGATGCTGACCGTCGGGTCGGCGTCGGCACAGACGACGCTCGGGTCGGCGATCTGTCAGGGCGGCTCGGGTGGGCTCTCCGGGTTCATTAACGACCTCGTGAGTCTGTTGCTCGGGATCGGGTTTCTAGCGGCGATCTACGCCGTCGTGCGGTCCGGGCTGAAGTACATGAACGCCGGCGGCGACCCGGAGAGAAAGAGCCAGGCCCGTGAGTCGCTGATGATGTCGTTCGTCGGCATCGGGCTCATCCTCTTCGTGGTCTTCCTGCCCGGGTTCCTCGACAACATGCTCGGGAGCAGCACGAACATCGCCGACTGCCTGAAGCCGTTCTGAGGAATCGGACCCACACAACACAGTTTCACGATTCAACTGATGAACTGGTCTCGGCTGCGGACCGGAGTGTTGGCACTCGCCGTAGTGCTAGCTCTGGGAGCCGTCGCCGTGACCGCGACGAGCACCTACACGGCCGGGACCGAGGAGTGTTCCGACCGCGACACCAGTTCCGACTTCGGTGCGCCGCCGGAGTGTGAGAACCTCGACAGCGGGAGTGACACCGTCAACGGGGTCGACGGGATCACCTTCTGGAAACTGTGGTCCGGCGACGAGGACTTCGACACCGGCGCCATCGACCCCCCGGAGGACGGGGCCTCGCAACTCGATAACTTCTCTCGCGCTTCAAGAGCCGGGGACTTCGTCTTCCAGACGCCCCCGGACGTGGCGGAGACCTGGAACAGCAACGACCACGGCGACTTCAGCGACGAGAGCGGCGGCGAAGGGGTCGCTGCGGCCCCGACGGGCGTCAGCCCAGACGACGACACGACGAGCGTGGCCGAGGGCAACGACCAGTTCGGCCTCCACGACGGACACGTGGAGGTCTTCTCGGTCGGGCCCTCGACCATCCTCCACAAGAACGGCGGGACCGAACGGATCGTCAGGTCCGGCGGCGAGGTGCGGACCGTCAGCGACTACCGCGTCGACTGGCCGAAACTCGGCGGGTGGGTCACTGACGGCGACGAGCGGTGGTCGTTCAGCAAGGAGTCGCGCAGTCGGGAGATCGACTACTACATCGACGGGACCCCGGAGCAGACGAACGTCGACAGCGACACCTCGACGTTCTCCTACGGTGGACTTAGTCCTGGGTCGTCGGTGAGTTTCACTGTCGAGGTCGAGATCACGGCCGAGGTCAGTTACGAGAAAGAAGAGTACGAGTGTGTCGACTACGACAACGGCTCCTGTGAGGACTACGACTGGGTGGACGACGGAAGCGGTACACATGAAGTAACTGTCACCGACGACGACTCGGTGTCGGCCCTCGTGTACGAGGCGCCGACGGTGGATGCCCAGCAGGTCGAGTACGTCGAGTCGTCCGAGGGCGGGATCGCCGTGGAACCGGGGGCGCTGTGGTCGTCGGTCGAACTCGGTGACGTCACCCTGCAGAGCAACTGGGAGTTCTACACCCGGAGTCCGTCCGGGTGGGGAGAGATCGACGTTACCGAGACCGACGGGTCGGACGAAACCGTCGAGTCGTCCGTGCGTCCGCTCGAGGTTCACGCCTACCCGACCGACGAGACGGTGGAGTTCAACGTTACCGACGAGAGCGTCGACGCTGGCTTCACCGCCTCCGAGACCGAGATCACCAATCAGACTGGAGTCAGCAGCCTCCCGAGCGAGATCGACCGGGAGCCGGCCGGCCAGTACGAGCAACTCGACAGGGTCGTCGCCACGTCCGATGACGTCTCCGAGATAGACATCTCGGACGGGGAGGTCACAGGGTTAGTGACCGGCGGAACGCGGTCGGTCTCTCTCGAGAACGCCGCGACCGTCTATCCGGTCAGTATCAACGTGCTTTCGGAGACAGTGAACGACGACGGCAACGACGTCTTCACGTTCGAGGTCGTCGACTCGACCGGCGGGACGGTTGACGAGGGCCACATCGTGGTCGACGGGCAACAGTACGACCTCCAGAGTGATGGCACCGTCGTCGTCGAGTACACCGGCGGCGGGTTCAGCCTCCCGGTGAGCTACGAGCCCCCGGCGACCGACGTGAGCGCAGGGGCCGACCTGTACGAGGAAGAGGTCCTGTACTGGCCGCTAAACGCCGAAACCATCTCCGTGAACCAGATCCTGGCTCTCGGGTTCATGGTGTTTCTGTGGCTGGTCCCGCTCATGATCCTCGGGGTCATTATGGACTACTTCCTCGGGACGACGTTCTTCCGGGACTCCATGCCGAGCGTTCACGACGCTTTCCGTGGGATCTACGACTCGATTAGAGGAGGGCAAAACTGATGGGAGAGCAACACACGAGACAGACGGGATCGGAGTCGAGACGCGGACGCCAGTCGACGGTGGCGGCGACGACCGTCGGGATCGGACGGAGTGAGCGCTAACGATGGCACCCTGTCTCGACTTCACCGTCGATTTCTGGGACGGTGATTTCGGCGTCGACGTCAATTTCCCCGGTTGTATCGTCGACCCCATCTTCAACGCGATGGAGGACTTCCTCAGAGCGCTCCTGACGCCCGCGATCGGGTTGCCGACGATGGAGGGCAGCGGCGGCAGTTGGGTCGCGTTCACTGGGTCAACGTCCGAGCCTTGGGACGTGCTGATCGGTCAGGCCAGCTCCAGCGGGCCCGGCATCGTCCCGAGCAGCGCCGGCATGTACTGGGAAGTCGTCGTGCCGGTGGCGCTGGCGATGCTCATAGCCGCCACCGCCCTGACCTCCATTCGCGTGGGAACGATGAGCCGGGCGGACGCACAGCGTCAGTTCCGTCGACTCGGGATCGCCTTCTTGACCTGTTTCTTCTGGATCCCGGTGGCGTCGATCGCGCTGAGGTTCTTCAATGCGCTCGCGTTCACGATCGCGTTCGGGGGAGCCTCGAAGTCCACTATCCTCAACGGATTCATGAGCCTCGTCCTCGGGTCGTTAGGAACTGGGGGAGCGATCGGGCTCTTTCTTTATTTCCTCCCGCCGAGCGCGATCATCGTCGGGATCATGCTCATCATCGCGATGGTGTTCACCCTGGTGTTGATCATTATGCGGTGGATACTCGTCATCCTGATCACGGTTGCGATGCCGATCATCGCCGTGTTCTGGGCGGTGGACTTCTGGCCGATGAACAAGTTCTCCGAACAGGCCAGCAAGGTCACCGGCGTGTACGTCGGCCTCTTGATGAGCGGACTGCCGTCGGCGTTCCTGTTCAGAGCCGTCGCCGAGGTCCAGGGTGTCGGGAGCGGCGGGTCTAGTTGGGGCGCCGCCGGTGTCCTCATCGAAGCGGGAATGTTCTTTCTCATCCCGGTGTACATCTTCAAGACCACCACCGTGATGGTGAACATGGCCGCCGGGGCGGCGGCAGAGGTCGGGACCACCGGGCAGCAAGTCGTCCAGCGCGGGGCCCGCTCCGCCGCAACGGGTATGATCGCGAACGACGACACCTGGCCGCACGGCGACGACGACGGCGACGGCGACGGCGACGGGGGCCTCCGCTCGAGAGCAAAGTCACGGTTCGGCGGCATGAAAGAAAACATCAAAAACGGAGACGGACGAGTCGGTCGAACGATCGGAAAGGGTCGGGGTGTATTCAACGAGGTCCGTGGTGCCCGCACCGACGAGACGTTCGACGAGAGCGGCTTCGACACGGACATGGACGCCAGCGAGAACGACTACGACCCTGACCTGTTCATGAATACGGACACGTCCCACGACACCGGTGTCGAGACACGAGACAGTGGCCCGCACAAGCGGGAGTTCAACACCGACATGGACGCCAGCCAGGGCGACTTCGACCCGGACCGGTTCATGAACACGGACCAGTCGGATGACGCCGACTCCGACGACTCCGACGACGGCCCCGTAGAGGGGGCAGACGGACGGGGGTACTACTGATGACGGACACTCAAACGACAACGATCGGAACCGACGGTGAGAACGAATGAGTGACGGCACACAGGCGACACGGATCGTGCACCCGACCTTGGGCGGCTCGACCCCGTTCTGGCGGGGGATGACACTGACCGAGTTGGGGCTGTTCGTCGTCCCCCCGTTTGTGGGCTTTCTGGCGATCGCCGCGCTTCCACCGAGTACGCCCGCAACGCTGGTGTTCGGGGGTGTCGGTGCCCTCGAACTCGTACTGTTAGGCACGCTGAAGGCGAAGCCGTCGTACTACCGTCTCACGGAGTACCTGGTGATCCAGTTGACGTGGGGCATTCAAGACGACTACTACGGCAGCGGTGACAGCGACACAGACGTCGCCAACGCCGTCCGGCTCAAGAAAGTCCACGACGACGCCGTCGAGCGGCTGGGGGGCCACTACGTTGGTGCCGTCAAAGTCGAACCCGCGAACATGGCCCTGGAGGACGGTGACACCTGGGCCGACGCCGTGGGGTCGTTGACCAACTTTACCGCCTCCACGCTCGAGTTCAAGGCGAAGATCTACGTCACCTCCCGCGACGTCGACGAAACGGGGTACGTTGGATCCCACCGTGACCGGCTCTCGGACGAAGACGTGGAGCGTAACCCCGTGCTCCGTGCCCTGTTGCGGAATTTCGTCAACAGACGTACCGACGAGAACGACCACGTCGAACAAACGCTGCCGGCGGAACGTCGCTACTACGTCGTCACCTGGGTGACCGACGACGACGTCGTCGAGGGCCAAGGGGACGACCAAGGTGCTCTGGACGGGTTGTCGGATCTTCCGCTGGTCGGTCGGGTGTTCGACCGCTTCGGCGGCGACAGGATGACCGAGGAGGAGATAGAGACGCACAAGCGGCGCAAGCTAAAGGACCAACTCGAACAGGTGGAGCGGGGCGTCTCAAACCTCCACCGCTGTCGACCCCGTGCAGTCGAACCGCACGAGCTCGCTCGCCTCGTTCGCGAGTACTGGACCTGTGGCACTGAGGACATCGACCTGGAGGAGCCAATGGCGTCACCGCTTGTCGGACGGAGTCGGACTATCGGCGACAGCGAAGTCGTCACGGAGAACGAAAGCGGGGACGAAGGCGAAAGCGAAAGCGAAAGCGAGGGCGAACAAAAAAACGAAGGCGAAGACGAGGAGTCCGGCGGTGCGAGCGAATCTATCGATCGACAACAGCACCACCACCGCCGTGCCGTTGCCCCTGGCGACATCGAGTGGGAAAACGACCACGCCGTGATCAACGGTGAGACGTACGCCCGCACGTTCTGGGTGGAGGCCTTCCCCGAGCAGCCGAGCGACGGCTTCCTACAGAAGTTGGTCCTCGACACGGACCTGAGGGCAGACTTTTCGATCCACCTCAACCCCTTCGACAACAAGACTGGGGTCGACGTCATCAGCGACTGGGTCGCTTCGCTGGAGGCGACGAAGCGAGACGCGAGTCAGCTAAAACAGGAGGACATCGAACAGGAGATCGCAAAGGCGAGACACATTCGTGACCTCGTGCGACGCAACGAGACCTCGCTCGTTCACACTGGGATGTTCATCAGACTCACTGCCGACAGCGAGAACGCGCTCCGTCGGCAGTCGAACCGACTGGAGTCGCTGATGCGGGACGCTCCCGCGAACTGTCTGATCAAGCGCGTCGTCCGGCGCACCGAGGAGGGCCTGGCGACAGTGTCGCCCATCGGCCGCAACGAACTCGGCACCGACCGGCTGTCGACGATGACTGCCGAGGCCGTCGGGGCGATGTTCCCGTTCGCCTCGAACTACATGCGCATGGAAAGCGGTATCGAGTACGGCACGCACGCTGGCAACGGCTCAGAGGTGCTGATCGACCCCTGGGAGCTCGACACCGGCCACAGCGAACTCGTGACCGGGATGCCCGGTGCCGGCAAGTCCCACGCCTCGCAGGCACGGGGCCTGCGGACACTAAAGCGTCACGACGACGCCCTGCAGGTCATCATCGACCCCGTCGGCGGGATGCGAGGCACCGCCGAGGCACTGAGCGCGAAGTACATCACCGTCTCCGGAAAGACCCCGCTGAACCCCTGTGAGATGCAGCCGACGCCGGAGCACATGCTCGACAAGTCCCGGGACATGCAGCCGGTCGCCGCAAAGAAGGACGAGGTGTTCAGCGTCGTCGAGAACTTCCTCTCCAGTCGTGACATCAGCCTGGAGATGCACTCGGGGGTTCTCACCCACGTCATCGACACGATCTACGAGCGCTCGGACATCGACCCGGCCGACCCGACCACGCACACGCCGGCGAACTCGCCGACGATGCGTGATTTTCTGGACGTTCTCGACGAGATCACCGAGAACCCCGAGGAGTTCGACTTCACCAGCGAGGCCGTCCAACAGCGGGTCGTTCAGTACGCCTCCGAACTGTCGGTCGCACTGCAGCCGTTTCGCGAGGGGTCGACGTACGCCAACCTCTCGCGGCGCTCGGATATGGACATCGTCACCGACGACAACAAGGTCGTCTACCTCGACCTCCAGCAGGTCGAGGGGTCGGGCGACGGCATGGGCAAGCAGAGTTTCATCATGCAACTGCTGTTGTCGACGATCTACCAGCAGGCCAAACGCACCGACCAGAACGTCGAGGTCATCATCGACGAGGCACACTACCTGTTCAACGACACGGAGAACCTGGAGTTCCTCAACCAGATCGCCCGTCACCAGCGCCACGCCGGCATCCGGCTAGTGATGCTCACCCAGACGCTGAATGAGTTCCACGACGGCGGCGCGGCCGAGGAGATCGCCTCGATGTGCCCGATCAAGG
>CAZQHW010000034.1:0-18512 GCA_964593395.1 uncultured Halobacteriales archaeon | reverse complement strand
CGGGTTCAATTCCCGGTCGGCGCATGCTTCGACGAACATCTCGTGAGTCGCAATTGCGGAACAGCGAGAATTGAACGAGAGTAGTCGTGCACAGCGAAGCGAGCACGTTCGCGCGTGGTCCAGTTCCCGGTCGGCGCACTTCTCCGTGATCGACTTGTGAACGGCGACCACCCGAGAGGAGGTCGGTACATGAAACGAGCGAGCGCGGCGACCGGTGTCAGGGTGGTCCAGATCGGCCCACGGTGGGACGGTCGACCGCGCTCGACGGCCGGTGGTCAGGGGCCGTCGCTCGCGAGTTGGCTCTTGGGGGTGGTGTCCGGCGCGTCGGACTCGGGGGTTGCCCTGGACTCGACGCCGGTAACCGAGAACCGCGCGCCGCCGTCTTGGCTCTCTCCGAGGTCGACCGTCCAGCCGTGGGCGTCGGCGATCGAGTCGACGATCGCCAGGCCGAGTCCAGTGCCGTCCTCGCTGGTCGTGTGTCCTCGCTCGAACACCGCCCGACGGCGGCCGGGCGGCACGCCCGGCCCGTCGTCGGCGACGTAGAAGCCGGGAGACCCCCCGTGATCGAGCCAGCCGACGCGGACGGCAACGTCGTCCGGGCCGTGCTCCACGGTGTCGCCGGACTCCGTCTGGCTGCCGGGGGCGCCGTGTTCCACCGCGTTGCGGAACAGGTTCTCGAGCAGTCGGCGGAGGCGGTCCTCGTCGGCGTACACCTGTTGGCTGCCGTCGAAGTCGACCGCGAGCGTGGCGTCGGGGGTCTGGGTGTCGCGCCAGGCGTCGCGGACGACGGCCGACAGCGAGACGAACGCCCGCTCGTCGATGGCCCGCCCCTCGCGGGCCAGCGCGAGGGCGTCGCCTATCATCGCCTCCATCCGGTCGAGCGCGGCCTGTGCCTCGGTGAGAGCCGCCTCGTCCCCGGTTCCCTTGGCCGTCTCGACGTACCCCTGTGCGACGGTCAGGGGGTTGCGCAGGTCGTGTGACACCGTCGAGACGAACTCGTCGAGTTGTTTCGTCTCTTGTTTCAGTTGTTCCTCGCGCTCCCTGACGGCGGTCACGTCACGCAGCGTGAGCGTGTGCCCCCGGAGTTCGTCGTCGACCGTGACCGGCGAGGTGACGACGTTGTAGACGGCACGCTCGCCGCCGGGGTAGGTGACGACCTCGTCGGCGAACCGCGTCCCGGGGTCGTCAGCGTGGTCGTCCGCGCCGTCGATGTCGGTGAGGAGGTCCGGTGCGACGGACCCGAGAGGCTGGCCCACGGCGGCGGCCAGTTCCGGGTACGGGTCGAGTGCGGCGTCGTTGAAGTCGACGACGCGGTCGCCCCGGTCCACGGTCACGATCCCGTCACGAACGTTGCTGACGACGGTGTCGCGGGCGACCGGCTCGACTGCGAACAAGTCATCCCTGAACAGCGCCCAGGCTGCCAGTCCCATGCCGGCGGCGGTGCCGATCGCGCCGTATTCGAGTTCAGACACCAACAGCCCGAGCCGTCCCCCGATGTGCAACAACCACGCCGGCACCGGCGTCAGCAGAACAGCGGCGAACTGGCGGCGACTCACCCGGCGGGAGAACAGCGCAAAGCGGCCGAGCACGAACACCCCCGCCACCGTGATCGACACCGAGAGAACGAGAAAGCCCCAGTTCAGCGCCGTCCGCGGAGAGACGACGTGTCTGAACGGTCCCTCCGTCACGTCGTACGAGACGAACATCAACCGGTGCAGCCGGTTCGTCAGCACGAGCCCGACCGGGACGACGTACGACGCCGCCAGTCCGGCCCACAGCCGACGGGTGAGTAGGTCGGTCCGCCCAGTGAAGTACAGCGCGAACACGAACCAGGCGACGGGGACACTGTACCGCCCGACGGCGTTGAGCTCGAACAGCGTGATCACCGCCAAGTTGGAGAGGCCGAGCCACCCGCCGACGACCTCGGCCAGCGAGGCGAGGGCCCAGGCGACGGCACCGACGTTGGCGACGACGAACCAGTTGGCCGCCGTCGACTGCCGGCCGGAACGCACCCAGTAGACCAGCCCCAGGCCCAGGGTGACGGTCATCAGGAGGCCCCCGGCGTACAGCGAGAACCCGAGAATCGCCATCGACACTTTCGATGGGTCCTGCCAGAGGTTAACGATTATGGGCGTGAGACCCACACTCCGTTGGACCCCCGAGAGGTCTCGTTCGACGCTCCGCCGGCTCCCTGTGGCGCTACGTCCTTTCTCGTTCACGTATCCGAGCGACTCGCCCGGTGACGTCGTCGTGGACGCTCGGGCCCACGTCGCCGAAGTACAGCCGGTAGGGAGCCATCAGGCCACTGGCGAGGCGACCGCGGAGTGTCCCGGGGTCGTCGGTGTCACTCGCCTCGCTCTCGTCCAGTGGCGTCTCGTCGGGGTCGGGGTTGAACGCCTCGCCCGCTGAGAGCCGGGTGCGCCCGGCGGTTCTGACCGCCCGGACCAGCGCCTCGGTGCCAACCCGGTCGGCAGCGAACTCGTCGGCCGCACGCTCGACGGCCCCCCGGTCGTACAGGGCTCGCACGGCGTTTGGACCGCCGACGAGCGCCCCCACGACCCACGGGAGCGGGCCGGTCGCGGGGTCCCGACCGACGAGGTGGTACGCCTCGTGGCAGGCGACCGCCGCCAGTGCCTCGTCGTCCAGTGTCTCGGCCAGCGGGCGCCCGACCAGGACGGTCGGTCGACCCGGGACACGGAGCGGGCGGGCGACCGGAGCCGGCGAGTCGATCACCCGGACGGTCACGCCGTCGGGGAGACCGGCGAGTGCGACCTGGTCGGAGCGGGTGAACGCCCACAGTGTCGCGACGGTCCTCGTCAGCAGGTGGTGACACCACCCAGCGGTGGTCACGACGGCGGGCAACAGGAGCACCACGCCGACGACGCCGGTCACGGCAGGCCCCCCCGCCCCGAGCGGCGCCGTGACGCGAGACAGCGCAGCGCCGTCGGCGGCCAGTCCCCGGGCGCCGAGCACCGCCGCTCCGAGGAGCGCGACGTTCGCGACCACCACGCCGGCGAGTCCGGCCATTCGGGACCACCGGGACCGAACCGGCGACGGTCGCGTCCCGCTGACCTCGGCACCGACGCGCGAGCAGTAGATAAAAAAGAGCGCGTCGAGGACCACCGCCACGGAGAGCACGACTGCCAACCCGGCAGCGTCGGGACCGACGGCCCCGTCTGTGTCCAGCAGCGCCGTCGCGAGGAGGACGTTCGCGCCCGAGAGCACCGCGGGGACCACCCCGGCGAGTGCGATCCCGAGTGCCGGCACGCCGGTGTTCTCCCTGGTCGCCGCGAGGTGTGCGACGGTCACGCCGGCGAACACGAGCCCCACCCCGGCCGCCCCGAGGGTCAGTCCCCCGCGGCTCAGTTCGACTGACAGGGCGGCGCCGACCACGAGGTAGGTCGCCGCCGCGGCGGGCGCGAGTCGCTGGCTGACGGGGTCGACGCCGTCGACCGCGGGCAGCGACGCCACGCCCGGGAGGTGGTGAACGCCCGGAAGCACGGCGAGTGCCGCGTACAGACACGCCAGGGCGAACAGCACACCGCTGCCCGGGGCGAGCCAGACGACCGACGGGGCGACGAGCAGACCGGTCAGCGCCAGGTACCGGTAGACGTCCGGCCCGGCCACGGTGACCCGGAGTTCGCCCTCGACCGGGTCGAGCGTCGCCCGACGAGAGAGCAGTCGGCCCCCCGAGGCCCAGCGTCGCACGCCGTCACTCGCCAGGTCGCCGTCGCTCCCGTTCGTCCCGGTCTCGCTGTCCCCGTCGCGGGTCCCGTGTGGTCCGACGGTGTCGCCGAACCGCTCGTCGACGGTCCGGGCGACCATCGCTGGCGGGCGGCACAGGTCGTGGCACTCCCGGTAGAGGATCACGGCGTCGGGAGGAACCCGGGCGCCCGGAGGATCGCCCGCCGGATGTCGTCGCCGCCGTCGCCGACGGTGCTCGTCGCCGTTCCGTCCGGGAGCAAGTCGAGGACCTGCCCGGTCGACAGCAGGTACGCGGTGGGGTTGCCGTCCGCGACCATCTCCTCGTAGGCGAGGTACATCACCCGGTCGCCCTCGACGTACTCGACCGGAAGCGCGTCCACCAGGCCGTCCGGCGGGCGGATGCGAGTCTGTCCCTCGCCGTCCGCGCCGTACGTCTTGTACCGGCCGACGCCGACGTACGTGGACTCGGACAGGCTCTCCGCCGAGAGCACCACGTACCCCGAGTTGCGCTCGTAGTTCCAGACCACGCTGGGGCCGTCGAGCGGGTGGTCGCGCTCGACGCTCTCCCGAACCGGGTCGGGCACCGGCACGTACCGGCCGCTGCCGACGGTCTCCTGAAGCGCGTACTCCCAGTCCCGATCCATGGTTGCTGGTAACTCAGGACACACAAATAACCGTTTACCTGGCCGCAACCAGTTACAGATACGTAAGTTGACACGATTCAGGTGGCCGGCGCTCGTCGTCCCTGCTATGGTACGTGTACGGACGGTCGCAGTGGCGGTGGTCGGCGTCGTCGCCCTCCTCGTCGTGGGGGCGGCGGTCGTGTCGACGTTCGTTCTGGGGATCGGGCAGGACCAACAGGCAGCCGTCGGGGCGAGCGTCGGCGGCGCACAGGACGCCGGCGGTCTCGAACGGAACGTCGAGCGGGGCTACCTGCCACAGGTGACGGACATCACCTACGAGGGCGTGGTGCGCGAGCACTACTTCGACGTGGGTCAGACCGACTGTCGCGAGCGGTTCTGCCCGAGTGTCGGCACCGCCGTCGCCGAGGACCCGCTGTCGGGCGACACCGAACGGTACGTCGCCGTCGGGCTACACTCGGGGATCGAGTCGTTCGAGCGTCCCCCAGTGGACGTGGTGGTCGTGGTGGACACCTCGGGGTCGATGGACTCGTCGATCGCGGCGTACGCCGCTGACGGCGAGCGACCCGGCGAGACCACGCGGAAGATGGCCGCCGCCCGCCAGGCGACGCTAGCGATGGTCGACGAACTCCGCCCTGGCGATCGGGTCAGTGTCGTCGCCTACGACGACAGCGCCCGGGTGGTCCAGTCGGTGACCCGCGTTGGTGAACTCGACCGCGAGGACCTGGAGCGCCGGGTCCGTGGGATGCGGGCCGACGGCGGGACGAACCTCGCGGCGGGGATGGACGTCGCCCGGGGACAGTTGGACGACTACGCCGACCCGACCGACGACCGCGAGCAGCGGGTGATCTACGTGACCGACGCGATGCCGAACGTCAACGCCGGCCAGGCGGGGCTCGCCAGTCGCATGGAGTCACACGCCGACTCGGGGGTTCACACCACGTTCGTCGGCGTCGGCGTGGACTTCAACAGCCGACTGGTCGAGACGATCGGAACCGTCCGTGGGGCGAACTACTACACGGTCGAGTCGGCGAGTCGCTTCGAGGAGCGGCTGAGCGACGGCTTCGGGTACATGATCACCCCACTTGCGTACGACCTTCGGGTGGAGGTGACCGCGCCGGGACACGCGGTGACCCGAGCGTACGGTGTGCCCTCCGAGGAGCGCAGGTCCCGGGACTCGCTGATCGAGGTGCAGACGGTGTTTCCCTCCCGCAGCGAGAACGGCGCGAGCCAGGGTGGTGTGATACTGCTCGGCCTGGAGCGGACGGCCAGTGACGCCGGCCCGGTCGAGGTGACCGCCAGTTACGAGACGCCCGGCGGCGAGCGACGTTCCGTGACCCGCACCGCCACGCCAAAGGGGCCGGCGGAGCGGTACACGTCGGCGGACGTCCGCAAGGCCGTCCTGCTGGCCCAGTACACCGACCTGTTGCGCAACTGGGCGGCCTACGAGCGGGCCCGCGTCGGCGGTGACTCACCGTCGGTCGACGAGGGAATCAGTCCGTCCCCGGTCGACGGGCGCTGGGAGCAGTACCCACACGAACTGGTCGTCTCACCGGCCTACCGCGAGCGGCTCCGGGCGTTCGGGGCGCACTTTGACGCCGAGACCGCCGACCTGGCGGCCAACTTCACGACCGAGCGGCGGATACTCGAGACGCTTTCGGCGGCGGCCGGTCCGGACGAGGACGGGCGGCCCGACGCCGACAAGCGACCACCCAGTCTCGACTCCGCCGTCGACCCCGCGCGACCACCCGACAGGGCGGTCGACGCCGGGATCGGTGGGGCGTGACCGGCGGCGAGGGCCACACTGCCCGGGCTTCGCAGGTCGTCTCCACTCAGTCGTCGGCCGTCGGGGGGTCCCGGTGCAGGTCCACGCCCTCGACCCGCATCAGGGCGCCCCCGTCGTGGGACTCGTCGACGGAGACCGTCCACCCGTGCGCCTCGGCGATCGACTCGACGATGGCGAGTCCGAGACCGGTGCCGTCCTCGCTTGTCGTGTGGCCACGCTCGAACACCCGGTCGCGCTCCTCCGGCGGGACGCCGGGCCCGTCGTCGGCGACGTGGACCGCGTCGCCGGTGTTACCGACGGTGACGGTCACACCGTCGGGGCCGTGGTCGGTAGCGTCTTCAGACTTCGCCTGACTCTCTGTGGAGCCGTGGTCCACGGCGTCGCCGGACTCCGTCCGACCGCCGGTGGCACCGTGTTCCACCGCGTTGCGAAACAGGTTACCGAGCAGTCGGTCGAGTCGGTCCGGGTCGGCGTAGATCGAGACCCCGTCGACGCGCGTCTCGAGGGTGGCGTCGTCCGTCTCGCTGTTCTGCCAGGCCTTCCGGACCGCGCTGTCGAGGGGGACGAGTGTCCGCTCGTCGATGGCCCGTCCCTCGCGAGCGAGCGCGAGGGTGTCCTCTATCATCCGTTCCATCCGGTCGAGCGCGGCCTCGGCCTCGGCTACCTGGTCGAAGTCGCGCTGCTCTCTGCCGGTCTCGACGTACCCACGGGCAACGGTCAGGGGGTTCCGCAGGTCGTGTGACACGGTGGAGACGAACTCGTCGAGTTGCTCGGTTTCGCGCTCGAGACGCTCCTTTCGCTGTCGGCGCTCGGTGACGTCCCGCAAGAGCAGCGTCTCGCCGCGGTGCTCGCCGTCGACACTGACCGGCGACACGACGACGTCGTGGACGCTCCGGTCGCCGCCCCGGTAGCGGAGGAGTTCGTCGACGTACCGGTCGCCCGTCGCGCCGCCGTCGGTGGCCGTCTCCGCCTCGCTGGCCGGACTGTCGACGTCCACCCCGACGCCGACACGCGCCGACTCCTCGGCGTCGTCGACCAGCCCGGGAGCGACCTCGACCAGCGGGTCGCCGATGCGGTCGCCGATCTCGGGAAACAGGCGGGTGGCGGCGTCGTTGTAGTCGGCGACGTTACCCGCGCGGTCGACGGTGACGACGGCGTCCTGGATGTCGTCGAGAACGGCGTCTCTGGCGACGGGGTCGACGGCGAAGGTGGTCCCGCGCAGCAGCGTCGCCCCGATGGCCAGCAGGATGAGCGAGTTCGTCATCACGCCGTAGTTGACGTTCTCGGCCAGGGGACCGAACGACCCGGCGGCCCGCACCGCCAGAAACGGGACCGGCGCGGCCAGGAGTACGACGAACTGCCGTCGGCTCACCCGCCGGGAGGACAGCGCGAACTGCAACAACAGCGCCATCGCAACGTACACGAGGAGACTGTTCGGTGTCGTCGTCGCGCCGTGCAGCCACGTCGTCTCGGCGGTCAACCGGACGAACGGACCCGCAGTCCGGCCGAACTCGGCGTACGCCTCACGGTGGAGCGGGTGGGTGCCGACGAGCGTCGCCGGAACGGCGGCGACGAGACCGAGTAGCACCTTCACCGGACGAGTGAGTAGGCCCGTCCGCCCGGTGAAGTACACGGCGAACAGCACGAACGCCGGTGGCCCAAGCTCCGAGACGGCACTCTGTGCGACGAACGTCGCCGCCATCGCCCGGGTGCCCTCCGTCACCTGTCCGAGAACGGCACGGACGGCGGTGAGGAGTGCGCTGACCGTCAGCACCGCCACCACGACGGTCGCCGCCTGGGTGGCGCGGGTCCACTCCCGGGTCCGGCGGAGCCACAGCACGAAAGCCAGGTTGATCCCGGCAGTGGCGAGCATCGCGGCGACGTACAGCACGACCGCACCCGGTACCATCCGTCCGGACTCAACACCCCCGAATAAATGGACGTTACGCCCCCCAGTCCGATTCAGGTCGTCGCCTCCGGCCCCGCCGTGATCGTCTCGAGGAGCGTCCGCGTCGACTCGGGATTGTACCGGAGCGGGCGTCGCCACCACGGTCCCCGTCCGGAGTCCGACGAGAGCGCCGTCACGAGGCGGCCGGCATCGCTGCCGCCCGACGGCGCCGACAGCGGGACCGCCCGCTCCAACAACCCGGACCCGGCGGGGTCGCCCAGGACGAGTACCCGGGCGTCGAACTCGCGGCGTTTCAGGTGGGCGTTGTCTCGAAACCGCCGCCGCTCGGCCGCGGGCAGCGCCCGGAACTCCTCTCCGGTGACTGCCCGCTCGAGTCGGAACCGGGCGATCAGGTACGCCCCCCACTCGGGCGCCATCCAGAGCGGGCGCTCGTCCGGGTCCGGTGGCTCGCCGCCCAACGACGGCGGGTCGCGACCGGCGGTGGACTCAAGAGTGGCGTAGAACAGCAGGTAGTCGCCCGGCGCGAGGTCGGCCAGGGGACCGGCCTTCACGCCGTGTTCGTCGCCGTAGGTGTACGCCGGGCCGTCGTACGCCCGGTGGTCGGGGAGCGCGGGGTCGAGGTGGACCCGGCGGTCCTCGAGGTCGGGCGGCAGCGACACCGCCAGGTCGAGGTCGCCGTACGTCGGGACTGGCCGCTCCAGTTCGGCGTCGGGCACCGTCGGCTCTCGCTCGGGGATGGGGACGTAGGCGAACGACCCGTCCGGACGGACTGGCCCGCGAAAGCCCGGGAGACTCGTGTTGACGCCGACGTTGATCGCCACCGCGCGTGGGTCGCGGTCGGGACCGTCGGGGGTCCGCTCGTCGTTCGCGGGCGGCGTCACGACAGTTTCGCGCCGCAGTGCCGGCAGAAGGTGTACATGCTGTCGGCGGCGTTCGGCCTGTCACACTCCGGGCACCGTCTCGTCTGTTCGCCCTCGTCTCCGCCCGCCGTCGTCGGTCGACCCCGTGACGGCGGGTCGGGGCCGCCCTGCCCGTGGTCCTGGCGGTCCGCGGTCGCCCGCCCGCCGTCGAGCAGGTAGTAGTACACCGCCACCTGCACGACGGTGATCGCGACCACGCCGGCCACGAGCGCCACCAGCAAGAGCGTCATCGACGGCATATCGTCGTCGACTCACTTAACTGTAGGTCTGAAAAGACTCTTGAGTCCCCGAGTGCGACCCGCGGGCGTGTCACTCGACCCTCTCGACCGTCGTGCCGTTCTCGCGGGGGGCGGCACGCTCCTCGCCGCCCTCGCCGGGTGCACCGGGGACGACGGGAGCGGACAGAACGACGGTGGCGGTGGAGACGGGGACGGTAGCGACGCCGACAGTGACAGTGACGACGGCGGAGACGGGACCGGATCGGACGGTGGGTCCACGGACGACGGCGAGGCGGGCGACCTGGACCTGCGGGAGGCGAACGTCACGAGCGTGTCGGTGTCCGGGTCGGGTGGGGAGTACCGCGTCTCGACGACGCTGATCCACGACGACGAGGGCGAGTCGGGCTACGCGAACTGGTGGCAGGTCGAGACGCTCGACGGTAAGCGCCTGGGTCGGCGCGACCTCGCCCACCCGCACGGCACCCGGGAGTTCACCCGCTCGACGTCGGTCGCGATCGACGTCGACCGCGTCGTCGTCCGTGCCCACGACCAGACCCACGGCTACGGTGGCCAGGCCGCGATCGTCTCCGTCCCCGACGGCGACGTGGAACTGGTCCGCCAGGGGTCCGACCCGGACTCGTTCGGCAACCGCTGACCCGGGGCGTCCCGGGGTCCCGGGTCCACCGCACTGTCGCTCGCGATGACTACTTTGATACCCTCCCGGCTCCGGGAGTCGACCGTGACCACCGTCATCGACGGGACCGAGGTGGCAGAGGGGATCCGCACCGACCTGGCGGGGGCGATCGAGACGCTCGCCAACCGGGGGACCCGCCCGGGACTGGCGACCGTCCTGATGAGTCCGGACCCCGCCAGCGAGACGTACGTCTCGATGAAACAACGCGCCTGCGAGGACGTGGGCATCGAGGGGGTCCACGTCGAGGTCGACACCGACGCGCCGGCCGCCGAACTGTACGACACCGTCGCGGACCTGAACGACGACCCCGACGTGCACGGCATCCTGGTGCAGTTGCCACTGCCCGAGCACGTGCCGCGTCACGAGGTCCTCGAGCGGATCGCTCCCCGGAAAGACGTCGACGCGCTCCACCCCGAAAACGTCGGGCGGCTGACCGCTGGCCGCCCGCGGTTCAAGCCGTGTACGCCTCACGGGGTGCAGCGGTTACTCGACGCCGCCGGCGTCGAGGTCGAGGGGGCGGACGTGACGATCGTCGGCCGCTCGGCCATCGTCGGCAAGCCCCTGGCGAACATGCTGACGAACAAGTCGGAGGGCGGCAACGCCACGGTCACGCTGTGTCACTCCCGTACCCGTGACCTCGCGGCGAAGACCCGTGACGCGGACGTGGTCGTCGCCGCCGCCGGTCGTGCGGAGATGATCGGCCCCGACATGGTGAGCGAGGGCGCGACGGTGATCGACGTGGGCATCAACCGCGTCGAGGCGGACACGGAGAAGGGGTACGAACTCGTCGGCGACGCAGACTTCGAGGGCCTGAAAGGAAAGGTCGACGCGATCACGCCCGTGCCGGGCGGCGTCGGCCCGATGACTATCGCGATGCTGCTGTACAACGCCACCGCCGCCGCCGCACTCCAGCAGGACATCGACGTTGACCTGCCCTGACCCCGGCGACCATCGGCGCACCTCACTCGGTGAGACGCCCGACCCGGTCGCGGGCCGTCGCCAGCGCCTCCTCGTCGCCGTCGCGGAGCGCGGTCGCGACGTCGCGGACGGCGGCGACGAGCGTCTCGACCTCGCCCGGGGCGACGTCGCCCTGGAGCGCCTGGGTGCGGGTGACGACGCCCTCGACACCGTCGAGTGCGACGCGGACGGCGTGCACCTCGCGGGCGTCGTCGTCCTCGCCGCGGGCGGCGAGCCAGTCCCGCAGTTCGCCGCGGTAGTCGTCGACGCAGTCGGCGTACGCCAGGCCACGGGCCGCCCGCAGTGACTCCGGGACGCGGTTGGGGTCGGGACGCTCCCCGGCGTCGGCACCCCGGAGCAGGTCGAGCAGGTAGATACGCTCGGCGTCGTCCAGGTCTGTACGCATCCCACCGCCCGCGAGGTCGGCGGCGTGGACGAGTTCGGCCGCCGCGAGGTACGTGTCATCAAGGTCGCGCAACGCTCCCGCGCTGACGAACCCGCGACGGCGAACGTACTCGCGACAGTCCGCCGCCGCGTCGTCGAGAGCGTCGAGGAGGTCGGCGTCGGCCCGCTCGCGGGCCGCCGTCAGGTCCAACTCGACTGGGTCGTCGGTGTGCTGGCGGCGCTCCTCGACGCCGACCGACCGCAGCGACCCGCAGTCGGGACACTCGACGGCGCCAGTCTCGAAGTAGGACCAGCGGTGTCCGCAGTCCTGACACTCCCGCTCGCCTCGGACGCGCATCACCGGCGGTAGCGCCGCCAGCGGCTTCAATCCCCGCGCTCCAGGGCGGGACGCTCGACGCGGCACTCGCGGGCCGCGGTGAGTCCCACCTCGCGGGCGTAGTCGACGACCGCCCGCGTGGCAGGCCCGTGTTCGGCGACGACGTCCTCGGCGCTGACGGCGTCGACCACGTGGTCCGTCTCGACGAGGTAGTCCGCCAGCGCGACCGTGTACTCGCGGTCAGGCTCCAGCGGGGCGCCGTTCACCGTCGCCCTCTCGAGACGGCCCTCGGCGTCGTTCCACACCAGTCGCGTGCCGCTGACGTGACAGCAGTACCGGTCCGGGTGGCCGTCGTCGTGGTAGCCAAAGGGGACGGCGACCAGCGCCTCACGCAGGCGGTCGCCCGGCACCACGACGGTCAGGAGGTCGTCGGCGTACGGCGCCAGTCCGATCAGGTCCGCGGCGGTCACCGCACCCGCCAGGGGGTCACCGGCCCGGATCGCTCCCGGCGGACTGACGGCGACGTCGGCGCCGGTCCGCCACCGCAACGCGTCGGTCAACAGGTTGCCGACCGCGCTCCCGGCAGTGACCGCCGCCCGTTCCGTGCGCTCGATCGGCTCCGAGACGGTCGCCACCTCCTCGTCCAGTCCGTGTTCGGCGTGACGATCGCGCATCCGCCGGGTGACTCGCCGTGCGACCCGGTCGCCGTCGGCCTCGGCGTCGCGGATCTCGGCCGTCGGCCTGTCACCAAGCGTCACCAGCGAGACGCGGCGACCGGCCCGTCCCGGGCGGACGACCAGTGTGCCGTCGACGCGGTCGCGGTGCACGTCGTGGACGTGCCCGCCGAGAACGGCGTCGACGGTCGTCTCGCGGGCGATCCGCTGGTCGATCCGGCCGCAGTGGGAGGCGACGACGGTGCTGTCGGCACCCCGCTCGCGCAGGGCCGCGACCGACTCGCGGACCGCGGGGACCGGGTCCCGGAACTGCACGCCGTCGACGGTGTAGTTCATCGCCGCCGTCTCCGGGTGCGCGACGCCGACGACGCCGACGCGCTCCCCGCCGGCAGAGAACAGGGCGTGGGGCGCGGTTTCGTCCGCGGCGAACCGCTCGCCGTCGCGCTCGGCGTTCGCACAGAGGTACCGCTGGGGGGCGGCGGCAGCCAGTTCTCGCGCTCGCTCGGGGCCGAAGTCGAAGTCGTGGTTGCCGAAGGTGTCCACGTCGGGCGCGAGAGTCTCGAACAGCGACAGCGCGGCGCCGCCATCGGTCGCCAACGAGAGCGCCCCCGGCGCGGTGTTGTCGCCCGTCCCGACGACCAACGTGCGCTCGTCGCGAAGGCGCTCGACGGTCGCCGCCAGCGCCCCCGCTCGCTCGGGTTCGTCGAGAACCGTCTCTAGGTCGGAGTAGTGCACGACGCGTGCCGGCATCGTCTGCCGTCGGCGACTCGACGGCATCAGGCTGACGGTGCCACGTCACCCGAGCCCCGGCACGACCACGACGGCACGGTAGAGTCCGAAGCCGACGCCGACGGCGCCAAAGAGGGTGGCGAGCCAGGCGGCGACGGTGACGCCGATCTTCCGGGCGGAGACGCCGGCCGACCCGACCACGAGCCCGGAGCCGATCACCGAGGAGATGATGATGTGGTTGAACGAGACGGGGACGCCCAGCGTGATCGCCGCCTGCGCGGTGACGAACCCGGGAACGAGGGCAGCGATCGAGCGACGCTCGCCGAGTTCGGAGTACTCCCGGGCGACCGCCTGCAACAGGCGAGGGGCACCGGTCCAGGCGCCGACGAGGATGCCCAGGCCGCCGAGGATCAGGAGCAGCGTGCTGGGACCGACCGGTAGTCCCGCCGGCAGGGACACCTCGTCGGCGAACAGCGCCTCCAGTGGCCCCGTCGCCAGGCCGACCTGCGAGCCGCCGCTCGAGAAGGCAACGAGCGCTCCCAAACCCACCAGAAAGCGCCGGATACCCCGTTCGGGGTTCTCGGCGGTCGCCCGCCGCATCACCGCGAACCCGAGCAGCGCCACCGCGAGCGTCGTCACGAGCATCACGAGGTCGTACCCCGCCACGCCGGGCGTGGTGCCGACCCGCTCGGAGACGACGCCGGCCAGCGTGCTCGTGCCCCCGTTGCTCGGCAACAGCGACAGCGACATGTTCGCGACGACGGCGCCGACGACGGCGGCCAGCATCGGCACGCCGACGTCTTCCGGCACGTCGTCGCGGCGCAGTACTGTCGCCGTCCCGTAGGCGACGCCGCCGGCGAACGGGCCGATGGCCAGCCAGAACAGTCCGATCTCGACGTACTTCCCCCAGGCGGGAGCGCCGCCGAGGCCAAGGCCGACGCCGATGACCGCGCCGGTCGTCGCAAAGGCCGAGGGCATCGGGTAGCCGGTTTTCACCCCGGCGGCGATGGAGCCGGCGGCGATGATGAGCGCGACCGCTGCCGCAAGCGGCGTGATAGTCACCCCGTCGATGAGCGAGCGGCCGACCGCATCTGAGATGGAACCGCCCTGCAGAACGGCCCCGGCCCCGGCGAGCAGGCCGATGAGAAAGGCGGCCCGCATCGTCGGCAGGGCGTTGGCCGCCACCGCCGGGGCGAACGGCGGGGAGTTCGAGTTCGCCCCGACCGCCCAGGCCATCGACAGCCCCGCGAGCACCGCCACGGCGATCACCAGCGGTGACGCCATCTGTTCCTCCCGCCGGGTCCGGGGCGTTTAAACTGCCCGGTCGGGGCGGCCCGCGCTCGACCGCCAACGGACCCGACATTTTCGAGCCGCCTCCGCGAGACAGACCGGGTCTGCACCACCGCAGGATTGATGTGCGTGTCCACGCTCAACTGGAGTGATGTCTTCGCAGACCCCCACCACGGAGGATAGAGGAAGCGGCACTCGCGCCGCTGATCGAGAAATTCGCCCGCAGTAACGACACTCACGACCGTGAATGGGGGTCCGGACGTGACCCCGACAGCGACGCGTCCGTGACTCCCGACCACGCGACCGACGACACGCACCCCCCGAACGACCGAGCGGGCGAGTCCGTCGAGGTGGCGCAGACCCCGGCGGGCGTCCAGGTGCAGGTCGGCGGCGAGTCCCGCACGCTCTCCCGGGCGGCGGCCCGGGACCTGCGGGCCGCACTCGGCGACGCCCTCACCGACCGCCACGAGTTCGTCCACACGGTGGGCTACCACCGGGAGGACGGCGCCTACGTGGTCGAGCGCCGCGGGGCGGACTCCTCGGGTCACAGGAAAGTGTTCGACTCGTTTGACGCCTGCCGGCGACTGTTCGATGACCTGCCCGACGAGTTCGCCGCCGGGGACCTCGACGCGCCGGGCGTCTCCGGTGGGCGCCGGCACATGTTGGCCTGGCACTTCGTCGAACACCCGGCCTTTGAGTGTGAACTCGCGGGCCGACAGCCGCTCAGTGTGAGCAAGCCGCCGACGGGGACCGGGACGCCCGTGGTCGAGGAGGTGGCCGGCGACTGATCACCAGGGCACGACGTACAACAGCGCGTACACGGCGATGCCGAGAACGAACGCGACCAGCCAGAGAGCCGCGGCCACGCGCCCCACGCGAGGGTGAGGCGTGGCAGGCAGTCGCTCCACGGGCCGGGTGAGAGCCAGGACGAGCGCGTAGTACACCGGGCCGAGCGAGGCGATCGCGGTCAGCACGTGAACGCCGAGGACCGGTAGGTAGACGAACCGGTACACGGCGTCGGGACCGGGAAACGCCGCTGGCCCCTCCAGCGTGACGCGGTAGCAGTAGACGGCGAGAAAGACAGAGAACAGCCCGAAACTCGTCGTCATCAGCCGGCGGTGTCGGGCGACGTTCCCACGGCGGACGGCGCGGACGCCGGCGACGACGGTCACCGTCGCGAGGGCGATCACGGCGGCGTTGAGGTGTGGTGCGGCGACGACCAGCGGCTCCCAGCGTGGGACCGACTCGTTGGGGACGCGCCCGCCAGCGACGAGTACGACCACGGCGACGGAGACGACGGCCAGTGCGGCCGCGACGAGGCGCGGGTGGGCCCCGACGGGACCGTCGGGCTCCCACGCTCCGCTCGGGGCGGCGTCGGGACCCGATACGCGACCACCGCGGGACTCGGGGTCAGTGTCGGCGACCACCCGCGACGGGAGGGCAGGCGAGAAAAAGAGCGTGGCGGAGCCGTCGAGAGCGACGACGCCGGTCAGAGGTAGGCGGCGTCCCAGCGGGTCGGCTTGCGGACGTTGCCGCAGGCGTTGCACTCGAGACGGCCCATCGGGTCCATTGCGTTGTCGACGGCGCCGCAGGCGCCACAGTACCAGGCGACGAGTTCGTCGCGGTCGCGGGAGCGGTAGGCGGGGTGGAACGGACCGCCCGAGCCGCGGTCGCCCTCGTCGAGGTAGGCGTAGACGGTCTCGCCGTCGACGGAGACGCGCTCGTAGTCGGCGGGGTCGCGACCGGTGCCGGGGCCGGTCTCGTAGATGAGTTCTGTGTGAGTCTCGTCGCCGACGGTGACAGGGCGCTCGTCGACGCGCTCGAAGCCGCGGTCCTCGTAGAAGACGACGCCGTCGTCGTTGCCCTCGAGGACGACCCCCCGGACGCGGTCGACGCCCTGGTTCTGGAGCACCTCCTCGGTGCGGTCGAGCAGTTCGGAGCCGATCCCGCGGTCGCGGTTGTCGGGGTCGACGTGTAGCCAGCGTACCTCGCCGACGCTCTCGGTCTCGCCGAGTACAGCGCTCTGGGAAAACGCGAGCACCTGGCCCTTCTCCTCGGCGACCAGCAACACGTCACCGGTGTCGGTGAGCGTCGTCGACAGCGCCTCGTCGCCGTACCAGTTCTCGATGGCGGTCTCCAGGTGGTCGTCGTCGATGAACCCGTACGAGGACTCGAGCGACCGCCGCGCAACCCGCCGGAGGTGCTCGCTGTCCGCCGTTGTCGCCTGGCGAATCTCCATACCAGCGATCCGCAACCCACGGTGATTAATCCCACCGTTCCCCGACAACGGGGGGCGAGTTGCGTTCGCAGCCCCCCGCCCAGAGAAATTAAATTCGGTCGGCGATAGAGATAAGTTACTGCAGTCAAACGTAGTAAGTATGCACGTGGAGATCGACCGCTGTCCGGTCTGTGGCGGTGGGCCGGTGTCGCCGCTCGAGTGGGAGCGGACCGAGACCGGCGTCGTTTCCGTTCGAACGCGCTGTGACAACTGCGGCCACGTCTCCGAGGTGGCCCCCGACGAACGTCGCGTTGTCGAGACGGTCTGAGGTTCTGTCCTCGCGGTTCCGACGGAGCCTGTCGGTGGATTTAATACCACGGACTCCCGAGTTTGCGGTGACGCTTCGTCTGGAGGGCCGAAGCGTCAGCGGGGACCAACTCAGGGCGGCTTCGGGCCGCGTCTTTTCCACGCGGCCCGGTTTCCTGTTTGACCACTCGACTAGCGACCACACCGGGTTCGAGATACACAATCACCGTCGCTCGTTCCCCGACCCGTGAGCCACCGATCACCGACCGGTCCCCGACCCGTGAGTCAGTGACGTTCGCCCGAGACCCGTGACGGTGACTACCGCTCGGGTTCGGCGGTGCGTGCCGCGGCGAGAACGGCGTCGTGTGCCTGGCCGTTCGAGGCGACCAGTCCCCGGGCGTCGTACGTCCAAGGGTCACCGTGGATGTCGGTGACGACGCCGCCGGCGGCGCGGACGAGGCCGACACCGACCAGCGTGTCCCACGGGTTCGTGACGACGTTCGTGACCGCCCCCTCGAGGGCGCCGTCGGCCACCATCGCGAGGGTGGCCTGTGCACAGCCCACCCGTCGCATATCGCCGAAGCGTTCGACGACCGCCTGCGTCGTCGCGGCGTACTCCGCACGGCGGTCTCGCGCCCACCAGATCGTCGGTGAGACGGTGAACGTCTCGGGGTCCGAGCGGTCGCTGACGCCTATTGCCTCGTCGTTGCGCCGTACGTCACCGGGGCCGAACACGTACCGGTCCCCGAGTGCGGGGAACACGGACGCCCCCGCGACCGGGTCGCCGTCGACGACGCTCGCGACGCTCGTACAGAAGTATCGGATCCCCCGCACGAAGTTGTTCGTCCCGTCGATCGGGTCGACCACCCAGGCGGGCCCCGTCGGCGGCAACTCGCTCCGCTGGCCGTCCTCCTCGCCGACGATAGGGGCGTCGCTGTGCTCGCGGACGGTCTCGACGACCCGCTCCTGGGCCAGTCGGTCCGCCGCGGTCACGACGTCCGTCTTGCCGGTCTTCGTCTCGACGTCGATCCCGGTCCGGAACCGCTCGCCGGCGACCGACGCCCCCGCCTCGGCCGCCCCCAGCGCCACCTCTCGTCGCGACCGGTCGTCCATACCACCTGCCCGGCGGCCCGCCTCGAAAGCGCTCCGATCTCCGGTCGAAATTATTTCATGCTCTATGCAAATAATTTAAGTTGGATCACGCACAGTGACACAGACATGAGCCTGGACGCCCGGTCGGACCCGCACACGGTGTACGCGGCGGTGCTGCGTGGGTTCGGGCTGACACGGTCCGAGTTGCCGCCACCACACGATGGCGACGGCGAGGTGACCCCCGAGGGGGTCGGCAGAGACCTCGTTGCCGCCGGGACGACCGACCCGTACGAGCGACTGCTCGAGACGATCACCCACTCCGAGCACGGGGTGGCGGCGCCGCGACACTACTGGAGCGAGGCGCCCGCCCAGCACCTCGGGGGTCCGCTCTCGGCGTTCGGCTACGAGTTCGACCTGAAGACGAAGCCGACCGGCGACGGCCGCACCGTCGGGGCGGTGCTGCGGACCGACGCCACCACCCGGCGGATGACCTACACCTACCCCGAGGACGGCGACGGCGCCGACAACTACCCCGCCCTGATCCACGCGATCGAGCGGCGACTGCTGCCGGAGGCCGGGCCGACGTTCGTCCGTCTCGCCGACGACGGCGACGCCTGGCGGTTCGCGCTGGTCGAGCGCTGGCGGCTGGCCG
>CAZQHW010000033.1:12090-18679 GCA_964593395.1 uncultured Halobacteriales archaeon | reverse complement strand
GTCTCGACCACGACGGCGGCGTCCATCTCGATGCCCTCGACGGGGAGCCACTCGCCGTCGTGGCGCACGTCGGTCGGGTGGTTCGTCGTCGAGTAGAACGCCGGCGGAACGACGCCGTCCTCGGGGGCGGGTTCGAGCGTAGCGCCGGCGGGGTCCGCGGGGTTCGCGCCGTTCTGGTGGAGTTCGTGGACGATCGCCCGGAGGTCACTCTCCGACTCGGCGGAGACCACCATCCTGGCGTACGACTCCTCGTCTTTCCGGGTGCCCACCCGGAACGTCTCCACCTCGAAGGAGCCGCCCATCTCCATCACGGTGCTGAACGCCCGCTCCATCAGCCCGCTGTCGATTATGTGCCCCTCCAACTCGACAACCCGCGAGACGGTCATGCCATCCGGGAGGCACACCGGGCGTATCAGCGTTGTGTCCGGCGCCGGGGTGCGGCCGTGGTCGCGACACCCGCGCGCCGTCCGAGACCGACGGACTCAACAGCGGGGCTCACTGCCGTCGGATGTGAACTTCGACACGGTGCTGGTCGTGGGCGACAGCGTGGCGGCCGGCGGCGGGACAGCGTCGGGGTGGCCACGACTGCTCGCCGAGCGTCTCGACCGCTCGCCGACGGCGGTCACCGTCGACGCCCGCACCGCCCGGACGATGGTCCACGTCCGTGACCACCTCGACGCCATGCTCGACAGTGCGGTCGAGCGCCCGCTGGTGCTGGTCCACGTCGGCCACAACGACCCACAGGACGCCGAGGACGGTCCCCGCGTCACCCTGGACGAGTTTGCCGACGCGGCCCGCGCGGTGGACCGCACGCTGGCGGCCGACCCCGCCGTGGCCGCCCACGCCTTTGTCGCCCCGGTCCCGCTCGTCGCGCTCGACCGCCCGGACGCCGTGCCCGTCTCCGAGGCGGCGGTCGAACGGAGTCGACGCTACCGGCAGCGCCTGCGACGGGTCGTCGCCCCGCACGTCGCCCTCGAGGGGACGCCGGCGACGTGGGCCGAGCGCACCGCCGACGGCGTCCACCCCACGCCCGCGGGCCACGCGGCGGTCGCAGATCGCGTCGCCGCCTGGGTCCGCGGACAGGATTGACCCGCCGCCTGTCGGCAGTGTCCGTGCCGCGCCCGCAGCGGCGCTTCCGGTGTCGTGTCACGAAGCGCGGGTCTGTCACACTGCCGCGACGCTCACCGTCGATAGTTGCCGGTCGGTTCAGTCAGGCCCGGAACGAGTGCCCGACTCGCTCAGTCGATGTGGCCTTCGGCGCGTAGTTGCTCTGCGTCTTGCTCCTCGTAGCGCCACTCGATGTCGGCCTTCTCGTCCTGCCAGTCCCAGGGGTCGACGAGCACCACGTCGCCCTCTTGGATCCAGGTGCGGTACTTCATCCGCCCGGGAATGCGGCCCATCCGGGTCTCGCCGTCCTCGCAGCGTACCTCCAGGTGGTTGCCGCCGTTGTGTCGTGTCACGACAGCGAACAGTTCGTCATCCGATGGCATGCGGAGGGCTTTCCGCCCGTTCTCATCACTCATATTATGGTTACGTTCTCCGGACTGATAAGTAAGGCGTGTCGCGCGTTAGCGTCCGGCGAGCGCGACCGCGGGCACCGACTCGACAGTCCCGAGGCACAGTCACCGGTCGCGTTCTCGCGGCTCTCGTTAGCGTCCTCGGGTCGCTCCCGACCGTCGACACAGTCGCCGGCCGCGAGCGTCACCACTCCGGGTGTCTGTCAACCCGTCGACGTGCCGGGTGCCGTGGAGTCCTCTGTCAACTTCGAGAGCACTGCCGGCACGCCCGAACCGGGGTCACTGCGACACGGTGGTGGTCGCCTTCGCCTCGACGGTGCGGACCCCCTCGAAGACGAACCGGGCGCCGCCGGTCTCGCCGTCCTCGACGTGGACCTCCCAGCCGTGGGCGCGGGCGACGGACTTCACGACGGCGAGGCCGAGTCCGGTGCCGTCCTCGCCGGTGGTGTACCCCTCGCGGAACACCTCGGACCTGCGCTCGTCGGGGATGCCGGGGCCGTCGTCCTCGACGTAGAAGCCGTTCTCGACGGTGCCGACGGAGACGCGCGGTTCGCCGTTCTCGGCGGCGTGTTCGGCGCTGTTGCGAAAGAGGTTCTCAAAGAGGGTGCGCAGGCGTTCGTCGTCGGCCTCTATGCTGGCGCCGCCGACGAGCAACTCGAGGTCGCCGCCGGTCTCGACGAAGCGCCAGGCCTCGGTCGCCGCTCTCGCGAGGTCAACGTCGTCGGGGTCCTCGACGACGCGGCCCTGGCGGGCTAAATCCAGCGCCCCGTCGATGAGACCGTCCATGCGCTCGACGGCGTCGCGGGCGACGACGACCTCCTCACGGTCCTCTTCGATCTCCTCCAGGTACAGTTGCGCGACCGACAGCGGGTTGCGGAGGTCGTGGCTCACGACCGAGGCGAACCGGTCGAGTTGCTCGGTCTGTCGCTCCAGGGAGTCAGCGTACGCCTCGAGTTCGGTCACGTCCCGGAGAACGATGACGTGACCACGGGTGCCGACCCGGGTCACGTCGTCGACGCGGACGGCGAGACGGCGCCGCTGGCCGTTGACGGTCACGGAGACGCGCCCGCCGCGGTCGGGCGTCTCCCCGACCGTCGGCGGCAGACCGGCACTGGGCAGGTCCGCCGGTTCGGGAGCGCCGGCAAGCGCCGGGTCGGTGCCCGCCGACCCGCTCTCGGTCGCGGTTCCGCCGTCGGTGGCGGTGCGGTCGCGCTCTCGCTCGAAGGCCTCGGCGAGCGACGGCGCCACGTCCGAGAGCGGGTCGCCCACGGCGGTCTCTACGTCCGGGAACAGCGCGGCCGCGGACCGGTTGTAGTCGACGACGCGACCCTCGTCGGTGACGGCGACGACCCCGTCGCTGACGGCGTCCATGACCTGCGTTCGGGTCATCGGTTCGACGGTGAGCATCTGCTCGCGGGTGACCATGTACGCCAGTGTGGCGTTGAACACCACGCCGCCGATCGACGGCGGGATCGCCCGGACGTTTGCCCGGAGCGCCGCCGAGACGAGCATCGAGAAGACAAAGGCGCCGGCGAACAGCACGCCCTGACGCCGACTCAGGTTACGCGCCCGCAGGGCGGTCACCGAGAGGATGCCCACCGTGACCGTCCCGACACCGAACCCGGCGATCGTAAGCGGCAGCCACAGCGGCCCGCCGACCGGTTCGACGTGGTCGTACGGGACCCCGATCGTCTCGTAGCCCACGTACACGAGTTCGTGCAGCGGATTGGTGAGCGTGAGCCCGCCGGCGACGACGACTAGAAGCACCATCGCCCCCAGTGTCCGCCGGGTGAGCAGGTGGCCGTACCCGGTGTACTGCAGGGCAAAGGCGAGCCAGGCAACCGTCGTCACCCAGGCCATCAACCCGATCACCGGAAACAGCAACTCGCCCATCGCCGTCGTCGGACTGGCGATCAACACCCCGGCGACGCCGCCGTACACAAGTGCCAGCGAGAGCGCTCCGAGAAAGTACCGCCCGCTCCGACCGTAGTCGCCGCGGTACACCCACACCGCCACCCCGAGGTTGATGAGTACCGACAGCAGATGTATTCCCAGGTAGACAGCGTAGGTCGAGCCTGCCATCGTGTAAACGGTACACCGTGGATCGCTTAATTGTGTGGGCCACTTTCACGCGAAATTGGCTGTAACTTCCACGGTCGGGTGTCCGGGTCGACCCGCCAAGCGACCGCTGGCGACACCAGAGACGTCGACCGCCGTGGTCCGTCCGGTGTGGTGTACAACACCGTGACGAGAACGAGGTACCCAGTGGGCCGCGAACGTGTCGCCGTCGAGCGGCCGGACGCTGTCGGGAAAGTGCTCGTCGGGACGCCGCCGGTCCAGTCGGTCGTCGCAGCGTCCCTCCTCCCCGATTCGTCGCTCGCTGTCTGTCGCCCAGCAATTACTGTCAACCGTGTTCTGTGGGCGACACCCGCGTAAGTGGATGCGGTAACCGTTTGCACGGTGGAGGGCGAAACGATGCGAGGACGGCACGAGGGCGGCGGTTCCGCTCAGGAACGCCGTCTGAGGAGGGCGATCGCGAGCACGGCGGCGACCAGCGCGACGACTGGCCCGAAGCCGGGCAGCGGGTCGGACTCCTCGGTCGTCTCTGTCGTCTCCGTCGTCGTCGTGGTCTCGGTGGTGTCGGGGGCGCGGTCGATCCCCTCGATCACGGTCGGTTCGGAGGTGACGCCGTTCTGGCTGGCGACGATCTCGAACTCGCCGGTCTCGGGAATCTCGACGCGCAGTTCCCCGTTTGCGTCGGTGGTACCGACGCGCTCGCCGTCGCGCTCGATCGTGGCGCCCTCGACACTCTCGCCGTAGGCGTTGCGCACCTGCACGAGTACGGTCTCGCCGGCGGCGACGCTGTCGGCACCGGGCCGCACGGTGAGCGTCGGGGTGCGCCGGACGTTGAACTCCAGTTCCTGCCCGGACTCCCCGACGACGATCGTCCGCTCGGTCATCGTGTAGTCGTCTTTCGTCACGCGGATCGTGTACTGTCCGTTGACGCCGACCGACAACTGCCGGCGGCCGTTGTCACCGGTGCGCCCGGACAGCACCTCCTGGCCGTCGGTGACGACTGTCACGACGGCGTCACTGAGCGGCTGTGGCGAGCGGAAGTGGTCGTCGAACACCCGTACGTCGAGGTTCGTCGTCGCCTCCTCCAACACGACGGTCTGGCCCGTCGACGGCTGGGTGAGGTTGATCTCGACTTGCTCGCGGAGGTAGCCGCGCTTGACGACGGTCACGTCGTACACGCCCGTCTCGATGTCGTCGAGCTGGTAGATGCCGTCGTCGCCCGTCGTGTCGCTGTCTAGCTCCGCCTCGGAGCCGCGCTTGGTGACGCTCACCTGGGCGTTGCGCACCGTGCCACCGTCGTCCGCCGTCTCGACCACCATCGTCGCCTTCGGGTACATCGTCACCTCGACGACGGTGTCGCCGTCGACGTTCGTCGCCCCCACGGGTCGGTTGAGCACGAAGTCGTCGTCGGTCACGTCCACCGTGATGTCGGTCCCGCGGGGCACGTCCACGAGCGCCTGGCCGTTCGAGAACGTCTGCGTCTGGTTCGACCCGCTGTCGTAGAACACCTCGACGCTGGCCCCGCCGACAGGCTCACCCTCGTTCGTCTGCACCATCATCATGACCGTCACGAGGTCAGGCTGTGCGGCGTCCGCCGCGGCGACGGCGCCGGCAGGCGTGTTCCCGAGGGCCCCAGCCCCCGTCACGGCACCGACGGTTCCAGTCACCGGTACGACGGCGACCAGTGCGACGACCAGCACCACTGCGACCGCACTGAACTGTCCCATACGTTCGCCCGTCAGACGCCGTCCACTTAATTCTCCCTCGCTGTTCGTCAACTCGTGCCGCGAACAATCCCGGGAGACGCCGCCAGGCGGTCGTTCACGCCCGATACGCCGGGGCGTGCCCCTCACCCGGACTCAACCACCCGATCGGGGGCACAGTCGGTCGGTATCGCCAGGTGTATGAACCGTTAAGACCGACGTACCCGTACGACAGAGAGATGAGCGAGCGAGGCACCGGTGTCCGCACGGGAGGGGGGCGCGATGGTTGACGCAGACCAGATCCAACGCAGCAAGGCCATCCAGCGGCGCACCGGCCGGACGTTCCACTTCGCCACCCGACTGCTTCCCGAGCGCGTCCGCCACGCCACGTACGTTCTGTATGCCTTTTTCCGGATCGCCGACGAGGTCGTCGACGACCCCGACGCCGAGTACACGCCCGAGCAGCAGGCCACCCGTCTCGAGGAACTCCGCGACGAGGCGCTGGGCGACCGGGACCCACACGACCCCGTTCTGGGGGCCTTTCGCGACCTCGCCGACGAGTACGACATCCCCGACAGCGAGATCAACCTGTTCGTCGACGCGATGAAGGCCGACATCGAGAAGAAACGCTACCACACCTACGCCGAACTCGAGGAGTACATGCGCGGGTCGGCCTCCGCCGTCGGCGTGATGATGACCGCCATTATCGAACCCGAGGACCGCGAGACTGCGGTGCCCCACGCGGTCGCCCTCGGTGAGGCGTTCCAGATGACCAACTTCATCCGCGACGTCCGCGAGGACATTCTCGACCGCGACCGGGTGTACCTCCCCCGCGAGACACTCACAGAGCACGGCGTCGACTTCGAGGACGTCGAGAACCTGGACTTCTCCGAGGGGATGGCCGCCGCCGTCGCCGAGGAACTCCGTCGCACGGAACGGCTCTACCGCGAGGGCGTCGCCGGCATCAAGTACCTCCCCGAGGACACCCAGTTCGCCGTTCTACTCGCCTCCGTGCTGTACGCCGAGCACCACCGGCTCATCCGCTCGAACGGCTACGACGTGGTGACCCAGCGCCCGTCGCTGTCGCTCCCCCGGAAGGTGTGGCTGCTGCTGAAGACCCGGTGGGTGTGGGCCTGGAACAAGGACCCCGAGGCCGTGTTCCGCCGCGTGAGCGCCGTCCCCGACTCCGACCGCCACGCCTCCGAGACCGAGTCCGGCGCCGTTCCCGCGCAGTAACCGGTCGCCGTTCTGGACCCACTCCGCTCACTCCCACCCGCAGCGACCGCTCTCTTG
>CAZQHW010000033.1:0-11990 GCA_964593395.1 uncultured Halobacteriales archaeon | reverse complement strand
GCGCACTCTGCCGACGGACAGCGCCCGGTCGCCTCGTTGCGAGACTCCCGAGCGAACGGCGAGCGAGTCGAGCAAACCACGACCGGACGGGGAGGTGTTGGGATCACCCGCCGAGAGCCTCGTGGGTCTACACCGGGGGACAAAGAGTGACCACCCCGGAGCGGGCATCGAGAGTACCACGAGTCCCAACGACACCCGCAACACTGGACGAGCGACGCGATCACGCCACGAGCGGGCGGAGGTCGGGGTGGTCCAGGCTCACATCGACCTCCTCCCCCCGTGCGACGGCGTCCCGCGTCGACTGCCAGTCGGCGTGCCGCCAGAGCACGTGCACCGGAACCGACTCGACGCCGGCCAGCCGGGCGAGCACCAACCGGTGAAAGCCCTCGGTCCAGATCACCTCGCCGCCGCGCCCGATCAGCGCTAGCGGGTCCATCTGATGGACGTACTCCAGGTCCGCGGGGTCGTCGTAGGTGTGCTCACGGTTGGTGCGGTACCCTTCGCTGATACGCTCGTACAGGTCCTCGACGTGGTCGAACCACCCCGGGCCGTCGGTGTCGAAGTCGTCCATACCACGGAAGCCGTACTCGGAGTCGAACCGTTCGCGGACGTAGTCGTGGTAGACGGTGTCCGTCCAGTCCCGACCGTCCTCGAACCGCTGGCGGAGGCCGTCGTAGATGCGCATTCCCTCGATTTCCCGGCAGTCGCGGTCCCAGTCGCCGCCCCGGACCTGCCCTACCCCGTAGCGCAGGTCGACAACGGTGAACCGCTCCACAGCGGCGGGGTCGACGGGGACCAGCCGCCAGGGGTCCGCCGGCGCGGCGTACCGCTTGTGGTTCGCGTGGTCGTGCCACTCCGTGTACTGTCGAAAGTCCTCGAGGTCGACCACGGCAGATGTACTCGCGGCTCGAAAAGAACGTTCGGCCCGGTCTCGGCAACGGCGACCAAAGACGCCGTCGGCCGAGTCCACGGACTTTTGCCCACCGGTCTCGACCCGCGAGCATGGACACGCTGGTCGTCGGCGCGGGGGCGATGGGGCGGTGGGTCGCCCGCACGCTGCCCGCCGAGACGACGGTCGCCTTTGCGGACCGTGACCGAGCGACCGCTCGCGCCGCCGCCGAGGCACTGGACGCCAGGGCGGTCGACCCCGATCCCGACGCCGCGACCGGGGTGTACGACCTGGTCTGTGTCGCGGTGCCGATCCCCGCGGCCGAGACGGCGATCGCGGCTCACGCCGACCGACTCCGCCCGGACGGGGCGCTCGTGGACGTGGTGGGCGAGATGTCGACGGTCGTCGCTGCCGGGCGAGCGCACGCCCCGGACCGGGAGCGACTGAGCCTGCACCCACTGTTCGCCCCGGAGCGGGCGCCCGGCCGGGTCGCGGCGGTGGTCGACGCGCCCGGCGAGCGAACGGCCACCGTGCGGGCGGCCCTGGAGGCGGCGGGCAACGAGGTGTTCGAGACCTCGCCGGCGACCCACGACCGGGCGATGGAGACGGTACAGGCCCGGGCCCACGCCGCAGTGGTGGCGTTCGCGCTGGCCGCCGAGCCTGTCCCCGAGGCGTTCACGACGCCGGTGTTCGAGGCGCTGGCGGAGGCCGCCGGGGCGGTCACCGGCGGCGACCCACGGGTGTACGCCGACGTGCAGGCCACCTTCGACGGGGCCGACTCGGTCGCCGACGCCGCCCGTCGCGTCGCCGAGGCCGACCGAGGAGAGTTCGAGGACCTGTACCGCGAGGCCGGCGCGCCCGTCCGGGAAGCCGGCGACTGGAACGACGGCTCCGGCGGGTCCGACGACCCGGCGGAGAGCGAGCGGGCGAACGGCACCGCGGACGACGGGCCACGGCGATGAACGCCGAGGACCGCGCCACCCTGCTCGACAGCGCGCGGTACCTCCGCGAGGTGCGACCGGTCGACCCCGAGGAACTCGCGGGATACGTCGACGCCCACCCGGCGGTCGTCCGCCGACTTCTCCACGAACACGCCGTCGACCTCGACGTTGTGGAGCGTCCGGACGGCACCTTCGAACCGGTGGACGAGACGCCCGTCGCCGGCGGTCCCGGCGTCGTGCGCCGACTGCCGGCGGTGTACGACCAGCGACTTGCTGACCGCCTCGCGAGTGAGTACGGCCCCGAGTGGCACGAGGGCGAGTCCGGCGACCGGCTCCGCGAGCGGGTCCGCCGGCTAAAGGACGACTACTACCGGGACCGCGAGGTGACCTACGACCGCGAGGCGGCACTCGGGTACGCGGTCTACCACCTGCCGGACTTCTACGCCGCCGTCCAGTACGCGCTGGCGCTCGTCGGCGACGCCGGACTGCTCGACCGTCGGCTCCGGGTGCTCGACGTCGGCGCCGGCGTCGGCGGCCCCGCCCTGGGCCTGCACGACTACCTGTTCGGGCCGCCGGTCGACGACGGACCGAGCGGGAGCGTCGCGCCCGGGGCAGACACCGGTAGCGAGGCGAGCGACGAAGACGAGGACGGGGCCGACCGGGACCCGCCGACGGACCGCCCGCGGGACCCGGCGGCGGCCCTGGTCGACTACCACGCGGTCGAGCCGAGCGCCGCCGCCGACGTGCTCGAAGCCCTGCTCGAGGAGACGGGCCGGAACTTCCACGCGACGGTCCACCGGACGACGGCCGAGGCGTTCGACCCCGCGACTGCGCTCGCCGACTCCGACGGCGAGACGCCGGCGGCCGAGTCGGACCCCGCGGGCTACGACCTGGTGCTGTTCGCGAACGTGCTGAACGAACTCGACACGCCGGTCGCGACCCTGCGACGGTACCTCTCGCAGTTGACGCCCGACGGAACGCTGCTTGCGCTCGCCCCGGCCGACCGCGAGACGAGCGTCGGTCTGCGGCGGGTCGAGCGGGCGGTCGTCGACGGCACCGACGACCCGGAACCGTCGGCGGTCGCCCCGGAGTCGGTCACGGCTTTCGCCCCGGAAGTGCGGCTCTGGCCCGGGCGGGCGCCGACGGACCAGGGGTGGAGTTTCGACGAGCGACCGGCGCTGACGCCGACGCGGACACAGCGCCGTCTCGACCGGCCGGCCGGCAGCGAGGGGGAGTTCCGAAAGACGGCGGTGCGATACACCCCGTCGCTGCTCCGACTCGACGGGCACAGGCGAGTGCGACTCGTCCCCGACGAGGACCGCCTGGCGCCGATGGCCCGGGCCGAGGCGTACGTCACCGACCGCGTGGACCTGGTCGGGGTGAAACTGTCCCGGTCGCTGTCGGAGGGAACAGACGCCAACCCGTTGTTCCGGGTGGGCGACGGCTCACAGCGCGCCGATCACTACGCGGTGTTGACCCGGGCGACGGCGCTGAACCGGGCGCTGTTGCGGGCCGAGTTCGGCGACGCGTTACTGTTCGACAACGTCCTGGCGCTCTACAACGACGACGAGGGCGCCTACAATCTGGTCGTCGACGACGAGACCGTCGTCGACCGCGTTCCGCCAGGGTGAGGCATTTCGATGAAGCGACGCCGTGGCTCAGAATTAACTGTGTCGGCGCCACAGGAGTGGACGTGTTCGGAGTGGCGGGGGCCGAGTTCGCGCTGTTGACCGGCGCCGCGGTGCCCGTCTGTCTCGCGGTCGCCGCCTACGTCTGGACCCGGCGACCGCGACCGGGAGCGGTGTCGTTCGCCGCCGTGATGGTGACGGCGGCGGCGTGGGCGGTGGTCGAGACGGTGAACGCGGTGGTCGTCCATCCACCGACGGCACCGCTACGGGTCGGTCTCGGGGTCGGGATCGCGCTCTCGGTCCCGGTGGCCTGGGTCGTGTTCGCGCTGCGCTACACCGGTCGCGAGGACCTCGTCACGCGGTGGAGCCTGGTCGGTGCGGGACTCCCGGCGGTCGCCGCCGTGGTGATAGTCGCGACCGGCGACCCGCTCGGGGTGTGGCGGGGCACCTGTCCGGCGGTCGTCGCTCCCGCGGCGGACTGTTCGCCCGGCGGTTGGTTCTTCGCCCACCTCACGTACGGGTACGTGCTGACCGCGGTCGGGACCTGGCTCGTCCTGCGGTCCGACGCTGAGGAGGAAGGGTTCATCGCCCGCGGCGGGGTCGGGACCGGTCGGACGGTCGTGCTCGTCGGGGGACTCGCGCCGCCGCTGCTTGCAAACCTCGCGTGGGTGACCGGTCGACTCCCGACGGCCACCGTCGACCCGACGACGGCTGGGGTCGCAGTCACCGGGGCCGTCTGGGGGTACGCGCTGTTCCAGTCGGACCTGCTGACGGTGGTGCCGGGCACCTCCCGACTGGGCGAGCAAACCGCGATCGACGACCTCTCGGACGGCGTGGTGGTGCTCGACAGCGCCGACCGGGTCGTGACGCTGAACCGGGCCGCCGTCGAGACGTTCGGTCGCTCCGCTGTGGCCGTTCGCGGAGAGAGTGTCGACCGGCTCCTCGGAGACGACTTCGAGGTCACCCCCGGCGTACAGACCGTCGAGACGGAAACCGAGACCGGACAGCGCGCACTCGAGGTGACGGTTTCCGGAGTCAGCGGTACCGAGGGCGGCCGCGTCGGACACGCACTCGTCGTCAGAGACGTCACCCAGCGGATCCAGCGCGAACAGCAACTCGAGGCGCTGAACCGCGTTCTCCGGCACAACCTCCGCAACGACATGAACGTCGTCAACGGGTACGCGGTCACCCTCTCGGACCGACTCGACGGGACCGACGCCGAGATGGCCGAGCGGATCGCAGAGCAGTCCGCCGGCCTCATCGAGTTGGGCTCGAAGGTGCGACAGATGGAGCAGGTGACCGAGGGCGAGGTCGGTGACGACCCGTTCCGCGTGGTCGACGTGCTCCAGGCGGTGGCCGACGAGGTCACGGCGGAACACGGGGGCCAGGTGCGGTTGCACGCTCCGGACGACCTCTGGGTCGACGCCGACCGTCTCGTGCTCAGGACCGTGTTCAGCAACCTCGTCGACAACGCCCTCGCCCACACCGACGCCGACGACCCACACGTCGAGGTGGTCGCTCGCGGCGAGACCGACCGCTGGGTCGAGGTCGAGGTCCGCGACGACGGCCCCGGCATCCCCGACCAGGAACTCGAGGCGCTCCGGTCGGGCGAGACGGCACTCCGGCACGGCTCCGGTCTCGGCCTGTGGGTCGTCAACTGGGGCGTGACCGGTCTCGGTGGTGACCTCGAGTTCGTCGAGACCGACGACGGAACGACCGTCGTCGTCCGGTTGGCCGACCGTGTCCCGGCGCCGGGTGGACCGGACGAGTCCCCGGTCGCGACCCACTCCGGGAGCGAGGTCGAGCGGTGACCGGCGGCGATCGGGTCGCTTATTCCTCCGCGCCTGAGTGAGCGACACGTTCGATGAGTCGCCCGACGATCCTGCTGACAAACGACGACGGTATCGAGCGACCGGGCTTTCGGGCGATGTACGAGGCACTCACCGCCGTCGGCGACGTGACGGCGGTCGCGCCCGCGGCCGACCAGAGCGCCGTCGGTCGGGCGATCTCAGTCGGGAGCGACGTCAGCGTCGAGGAACACGCCACCGGCTACGTGGTCGACGGCACTCCCGCCGACTGCGTGATCGCCGGCCTGGAGGCACTCGTTCCCGACGCCGACGTCGTCGTCGCCGGGTGCAACAAGGGTGCCAACCTCGGTGCCTACGTGCTCGGCCGCTCCGGAACGGTGAGTGCCGCCGTCGAGGCCGCCTTCTTCGGCGTCCCCGCGGTCGCCGCCTCCACGTACCTCGACGTCGACGACGTCGCCTTTCACGAGTACGAGACCGTCCCCGCGGAGTACGCCCACGCGGTCCGGGCGACCGCCCACCTCGTCGACCAGGCGCTCGACGCCGGCGTCTTCGAGACCGCCGACTACCTCAACGTCAACGCCCCCGCGGCCGACCCCGCCGCCGACCTACGTCCCGAGGACCGCTCCGCGGTCGCGTCGCCGACGATCCCGATGCGAGTCACCCGTCCCTCGCTGGTGTACGACATGGACGCCACACCGACCGACGACGGCGTGCGACTGCACGACCGCATCTGGGAGCGCATGGCTGCCGAGGACGTTCCCGATCCGGAGGGCACCGACCGCCGGGCCGTCGTCGACGGTACGGTCAGCGTCTCGCCGCTCACCGCCCCGCACACCACCGAACACCACGCCGTTCTCGACGATATCGTCGAGTACGCGTAGCGAGTCGGGCACGAGCGCCTCGTCGCCGGCCGTGGCCGCCCGGTCAGTCGTCGGCGGGCGCCTCGACCTCGCTGCCCTCGTCGTGTGCCGTTGCCCGCTCGCGCAGGCGGTCTGAGATCGCCGGCGTCTCGGCGGGGTCGACGGGCCCTGCCTCGCGCACCTCGTCCAGCGAGCGGGGGAACGCCCGGATGCTCATGTGGACGTCGATGCCGGTCTTTGCGCCCTCGCCCATCGCGACGGGAATCTGGTTGTGGCCCTGGGTGAGGTCGCCGACGGCGTAGACGCCGTCGACGCTCGTCAGTCCGTGATCGTCGACGGCGACGGTGCCGTCGTCGTTCAGTTCGCAGCCGAGGTCCGCGGCGAGGTCGTTGTTGTAGTCCGAACCGTACATCGCGAAGCCACCGCGGTAGTCCCGTTCGGTGCCGTTCTCGAACTCGAAGCCGCCGAGCCAGTCCGAGTCGTCGGGGTCGGGGTACTTGCCCGTGACCTCCGCCTCCACGACGTCGACGGGGTGGGCGTCGAGCAACTCCTGGGTCTCATCGCTCCAGGTAGGGTCGTCGCCGTTCAACAGCACGTCCACGTCGTCGGTGAAGTTCAGCATGATCATCGCGACGTGGGCGACGGCGTCGGAGTGGCCCATCACGTACGTCGACTCGTCGACGAACATGTACGCATCACAGTGCAGACACCAGTGCAGGCCACGTCCGGTGCGGGGAAGCGGCGGGTCCGGACGGACGTCGTTGAACCCGGTCGACAGCACCACCCGGCGGGTCAGCACCTCCCCGGCGGTCGAGTCGACGCTGAACAGCGGTTCGTCGCCGTTCCCGTCCGTCTCGGAGGCGTCCTCGTCCGTGCGGGGCGCCTTCTCCACCTCTGTAACCGTCCCACGGACGTAGTCGGCGCCGTAGGACTGCACCTGCTCGATGGCGGTCTGGAGAAACTCGTTGCCCGAGACGGACTCGGGGACGCCGATGACGTTGTGTGTGTCGAGCATCATCGCCGCGCGACCACCGCCGCGGTTGATGACGGCGGTGTCGTGGCCCAACCGCGTGGTGTACAGCGCCGCCGTCAGTCCGGCGGGCCCGCCGCCGACGACGACCACGTCGTACTCCTCGGAGAGCGTCGTCTCTGTCATGTTCATAGAGACGCGACGCGGACGGTTAAACCTCACCTACGCGGTGAGTTACCCCGTGAGCCGTGGGTAACCTCCGCCGCCGAGTCGCCACTAGGGGGACTCGTCGGCAGCGTCGTCGAACTGCACGGCGAGGACCCGTCCGGTGGGGACCCGCCGAGCAGGTGCTCACCAGCGACGACCTCGACCCGGCGAACACCGTCGCGGAGGGGGGGTCGACTGGCACGACCTCGGTCTCCGAGACCACCGGCGCCCGACGGCGGCGGACACCGAGACACGGCATCTACGCCGATCTCGGTGGATTTAGCACCACTCGTCTCGATCCCTCGAACGCATGACCGACGTCGAGATCGAGTACTGCGTACCGTGTGGAATGCTGAACCGCGCACAGGACGTGCAGGCGGCGCTGCTAGAGGAGTTCGGCCAGCGAGTGGACACCGTCGCCCTGCGGACCGGCGACGGCGGCGTGTTCCGCGTCAGCGTCGGCGACGAGACGGTGTTCGACGTCGACGAGGACGAGTACGATGTCGACGGCATCGTCGACCGCGTCGCGACGCACGTCTGAGCGCCCCGAGCGCCCCGAGCGCCGTCGGCTGAACGGCTCCCCGCACGCGACGAGTATTTAAACCGGGGGGCCGGACTGTGGACACATGCAGAACAACAATCAGCAGGCCTACGACCGGGGGATCACCATCTTCTCCCCGGACGGCCGCCTGTACCAGGTCGAGTACGCCCGCGAGGCGGTCAAACGCGGCGCCCCCAGCGTGGGTGTGCGCACCGCCGACGGCGTGGTGCTCGCGGCGGCAAAGCGCACCCGGTCACGGCTGATGGAGGCCGACAGTCTCGAGAAGATCCACAAGGTCGACGACCACATCGGCGTCGCCACCGCCGGCCACGTCGCAGACGGCCGGCGACTCGTCGACATGGCCCGCCGACGGGCACAGGTCGAGCGCCTGCGCTACGGCCAGCCGATCGACGTGGAGACGCTGACAAAGGCGATCACCGACCAGATCCAGGAGTTCACCCAGACCGGCGGTGCCCGGCCGTTCGGCGTTGCCCTGCTCGTGGCCGGCATCGACACCGAGGACGACGACGCCGACGACCCCGAAACACGGCGCCCCAAACTGTTCGAGACCGACCCGTCGGGCACGCCCGTCGAGTGGGCCGCCACGGCGATCGGCAGCGACCGTGAGGACCTCCAGCGCTTTCTCGAGGACGAGTACACCGAGGAGTCGGATCTTGAGACGGGGATCGACTTGGCGCTGCGGGCGCTCGCCGACATCACCGACGACTTCGACCCGGCGGAAGTGTCGCTGGCCACCGTCGACACCGAGTCGGCATCGTTCGAGGAACTGTCGACCGACGCGGTCACCAGTCGTGCCGAGGAACTCGACCTCGACGAAGGCGACGGCACCGAGGACTGACCCAGGTCCTCAGCAGGTCAGGTAGACGACGTAGATCGCGTTTTCTTCGGTGACGTGGACCCCGAGAGTGTGTGTCGTCGGGTCCTCGTCAAAGAGGTCGTCGGCGAGGTCCCGCCGGAGCATCTCGCTGACCCGCTCGGCTGCCTGGTCGGTGCTCGTGATCCGGACGTCTTCACCCTCGAGTGGCCTGTCGAACGCGGTCCTGTACCACCCGCGGTTCGTCACCGCGCACTCGTAGCCGTTGTCCTCGAGTCGCTGTGCCGGGTCGAACCGGGGGTCGTCCTTTGCGTCTTGGATCTCGAAGAACCGGACCGAGGCCATGTCGGCGGCGATCCTGTCCGCGACCTCGTCGTGTCGGGGCTCGTACTGGAGGTCACCGACGTCGCGCTCGTTGCGCATCTCGTTTATCTGTTCGAGGGTAGCCCCGCGGAACTCCTCGGTGTCGAACCCTGCCGGCGTGCCGTCGTCGCCACAGGGCAACACCGTACACGGGGAGATCACTCCGGTCGCCACGCCGGCGCCGACCAACAGGACGACCGTCCCGAGAACTACCCCCGTCCAGACGATCGTCCCCCCGACACTGCCGAGGGTCTGGTCCTCGCCGGGCGTGACCGTCGGGTCGATCACCCCCTCTCCGACGGCGGCCTCGATCTCCTCGCACTCGTGGGTGAGTGGCTGTTCGTGGTCGTGACAGTACACTCCGCCACACTCCGGGCAGACCTGCGGATCGCCCGTCTCCGACCCACAGTACTCGCACTCGGCCACTATGCCCGTCGTACGATTCGACCCGATATATATCTGCGGTTCACTCTCCCCGTGTAACGAACTGCAAATACCGCGTCTATCGTGTGATGAAAGGAACAACATCTACTATGAAGCACCACCCTCTGGACGTGGCATGGACGGCCCGTCGGATCGGTGTAGCTACGTGCACGAACAGGACGCACATTTCAAACCGTACAGGTGTGCCCGGGAGGCGACACACGACGGGTTCTGTCTGTGGCACGCACGCGTCGCCGGCAAGCCGGGCGCCCCCCTGGCCGACGCCCGCCCCAAACTCGCGTGGGGGTTCCCCGACGACTTCGGTGACCGCTGGCTCGACGGCGACGGCGAGCGTCTCGACGAGGCCTTTCTCCGCGAGGCGGACCTCCGCTCGGTCACGCTGACCGACTGCACGCTGATGGGTGCGAACCTCTCGGCGGCCACGTTGCGGGGTGGCGACGTGGAGAACGCCGACCTCCGGCGGGCGGACCTCTCCGAGGCCGACGCCCGCCAGTGCCAGTTGTCGAACTCCGTTCTCGAGAGCGCCGACCTCTCGGGGGCAGACCTCCGCGGGGCCGACCTCTCGAACGCTGCCCTCCGCGGGGCTAACCTCTCGGGAGCCGACCTCCGTGAGGCGGTTCTCTCGGGGGCCGACCTCCGGCGGGCGGACCTCTCGGGAGCCGACCTCCAGGGTGTCGAACTCCAGGGGACGCGACTGTTCGGGGTCGACCTCACCGAGGCGAACCTCATCGACGCCGACCTCACCGGGGCGACACTCGGCGACGCGACGCTGCGCGGGGTCAGCGCCATCGAGACCGACTTCGACCACGCCGCTCTCCAGGACGTCGACTGTGTCGGCGCCGACCTGCGACGAGCGTCGCTGGCCGACGCTGACCTCCGAAACGTCTCCCTCACCGGGGCGGACCTCCGCCGGGCCGACCTCACCGACGCCGACGCCGTCGGCGCCGACCTCGCCGACGCGAACCTCGAACAGGCACGAGTGAGCCGGGCCAAACTCCACGAGGCCGTTCTCGACGGGGCCAGACTCTACGGCGCCGTTCTCGACGGCGTCCGGATCAACGAGGGCACCACTCTCGGCGACCACGTGCCGTACGACCCGCTCGCGAACGCCGACGAGAACACCGCGGCCGACGACACGGACGACGCCGACACCGAGACGGGTGCCGAGGTCGAGGTCGACACCGACACGGGAGCGACGACCGGCCCCGCTGCCGACCCCGCGGGGCCGACCCCGACCGTCGACGGTGGCTACGGGGCCGGCGACGACCACGTCGACGCGCTGACGAAGGCCGCCGGGAGCTACCGGTCGCTCGCCGTTCTCGCCGACGAGAACGAGTTTCCCCGGCGCCGCCGCCACTACCGACTGCGCCGCAAGGAGGTCCGTCGCCACGGCCACCGCGAGACCGGTGCCTGGGGCGCCTACCTCGGGTCGACGCTGTCGCTCGCGGTCACTCGCCACGGCGAGAGCCCCTGGCGCGTCGCCGGGATCGGCGCCGCTGTCGTCGGCCTGTTCGGCCTACTGTACCCGCTCGGACTCGTCGAGTCCGTCGACGGCACCCGCCTCACCTACGGGACCGACCCCGCCGGTGTGCTCGCGACCTACGGCGAGGGGCTGTACGTCAGCGTCCGCACCTTCACACTTGGCGCCCCCGGCTACCGCGCCGTCGGCCCCGGGAAACTCCTCGCCGGCGTCGAGTCACTCCTCGGGGTCGTTCTCGTCGTCGTTCTCGTCGCCGTTCTCGTCCGTCGGGTCACGCGGTGAGCGCGCCGCCCACGACCCCGCTCTCGCCTCTCACACCTCGTCGCGGTCGGTGAACGTGTACCGGCGGGCGATCAGGCCGTTCTCGAACTCGTGGAAGTCCGCAAACGAAAAGTCGACGCGGTCGTCGCCCTGCAGGCCGGTGAACGACCCCCGCACGGCGACGGTGTCACCCTCCGCCACGACCGTGTGCACCTCGTGGCTCCCCTCCGACAACGGACGCTCCACCTCGTAGAACCGGCGCAGGTCCTCGCGGCCCTCGATGGCCGCCTGGCCGGGTCGCTCGTACACGACGTCGGGTGCGAACAGCGCCACGAGGTCGTCGTACGCGTCGGCGTCGACCAGTTCGTAGTACTCCCTGACAGTGTCGGCGTGGCTCATGCAGACTCGTGGGCCAGTCGCGTCGTAAGTCCGTCGCCCGCTCCCCCAGGTTTACCTTCGGCGGCCACGCCAACGCCCCCATGGAGCACGTCTCTCACGACACCGGCGCGGAGGTCGAGGCAGTTCCGGACGTCTACCTCTCTCAACTCGCCGCCGGCGAGCGCATGAGCGTCCAGCACTTCAGGATCGAACCGGACACCACCGTCCCCGAGCACAGCCATCACCACGAGCAGTCCGGCTTCGTCTACGAGGGCACACTCACTTTCGTCCTCGCTGACGGCAGCGAGGTCGCCGTCGAGGCCGGCGACGCCTTCGACCTCGCCGGCGACGAGGTCCACGGTGCCGAGAACCGCGGCGACGTGCC
>CAZQHW010000032.1:7276-18818 GCA_964593395.1 uncultured Halobacteriales archaeon | reverse complement strand
CCGCCATGGTCAACGAGTACTACGCCGACCCCGGCACCGTCGTCGACATGGTCGATACCGACGCCGTGGCGGCAGCGGCGGACGACTGAGACACGATGCCCGACACACAGCGACACCGCGCGCGACACAGGCAGGGGGTGAGTGAACCGGGGCCACGGCCCGCGGACCGGGCCGTGACCGAACGGGGTCACCACCGGCGCGAGCGGCGTGACCGAGAGGGCCGGGCGTGGTAGTCGAGTTCCTGCCGCTGGTGGTCGCGCTCATCGCGCTCCTCGTGGTCCACCTCGGTCGACTGAGCAACGGGATCGACCGGTTTCTCACCCGGGCGTCGATGCTCGTGTTCGACCGGTTCGCCGTCTCGGAGGCGAGACGAACCGACCGGCGAAACGGCCTCTGGGCGGCACACGTCCCCGTCACCTACCGCGAGTACGCGGTCCGGACGCGACTGCTGAGCTACGTTCAGGGCGTGGTCGGTGGTGTCGTCGGGATATACGTCACCTGGGCCGTGTTCGAGTTGGTGTTGCCACCGGGTGTCGGGCCGGTAGAGGCCCTGGCCGCGGCGGGGTACGTGATCGACGTCCGTGGGGTGGCGGTCCCGGCCTCGCTGCGGGTGTTCGCATACGGGACGGGCCTGGCGCTGGTGACGGGCATCGCCACGGCGCTGGCGACGTACGCCTACCGGTGGTACTACCCGCAGTTCGTCGCCGACGAGCGCGAGCGCCAGATCGACAGGTCGCTGCCGATGACGGTGTCGTTCATGTACGCCCTGTCGCGGTCGGGGATGTCGTTCACCGAGGTGATGCGCATTCTCGCGCGCAACGGGCGGGTGTACGGCGAGGCGGCCGACGAGGTGCAGGTCGCGGTCCGCAACGTCGACGTGTTCGGCGTCGACGTGGTGACTGCCGTGGAGACGATGGGCCGGCGCTCGCCGAGTCGACGCTTCCGCGAACTGTCAGAGAACCTCACGAGCGTGCTCCGGACGGGCGGGTCGCTGTCTGAGTTTCTCGAGCGGCAGTACCGCGAGTTTCGACAGGAGGCAGAGGTCCAACAGGAGCGACTGCTCACCTCGCTGGCGACGTACGCCGAGGCGTACGCCGCCATCGGGATCGCGCTGCCGCTGTTCGGCATCGTCGTGTTGCTCATTCTCGCGGTGGGACCGATCAGCGACCTCCCGCTGTTGATGGCCCGCGTGCTCGTGTACGGGTTCATCCCGCTGTTCAACCTGGGGTTCATCCTGTACCTCAGCGGCGTCGTCGACAACTTCTCGCTGCAGAACCCCTCGGAGGGAGACCTCTCGATAAACCTCAGTCCGAAGGGCGTGCGCCGGCGCGGCGACCTACAGACAGAACGGACTCCACCGTCGACGGAGGGGCCGCCCGCCACGGACGGCGGTACGGCGACCGACGGCGGTGTCAGTTCGGACGCAGCCTCGAGTCAGGGCCGTGACCGGCGCCAGGTGGCGGCCAACCAGCAGCGCCTGACCGTCTACCGGCAACTCAGGCAGGTGCGCGAGCGACTCGGGAGCCCTCTGCGGACCGTTCTCCGGCAGCCGACGGCGCTGTTGTGGGTGACCGTGCCGCTTGCGATTCTCCTGCTCGGGCTGCGCATCCCCGGACAGCTCGGCGACCGGATGCTGACCATCCAGGAGTTCGACGACCTGCTGATCCAGTCCCTGCTGCTGGTCGTCGGCAGTTTCGCCGTGGTCCACGAGATACACCGGCGCCGCGTCGAAGCCGTCGAGTCTGTCGTCCCCGACTTTCTCGACCGCCTGGCGAGCCTGAACGAGGCGGGGATGACCGTCGTCGCCAGCATGGACCGGATCCGTCGCAGCGAACTCGGTCGTCTCAACGAGGAACTCGACGTCATCTGGCGGGACGTCCAGTGGGGAGCAGACATGCGAACGGCGCTCAAGCGCTTCGAGGCGCGGGTGCGGACGCGGACGATATCCCGGGCGGTGACGCTGATCACGGAGTCGATGCGGGCGTCGGGGGACATCGGCCCGGTGCTGCGGATCGCCGCCGACCGGGCGAAGGCCGACCGTCGACTGAAACAGCGCCGTCGCGACGAGATGGTCGTGTACAACATCTTCATCTACATCGGCTTTTTCGTGTTTCTGGCGATCGTCGCCGTCGTCACGGTGGTGTTGTTGCCGAACCTGCCGGACGCGCCCGCGGTCAGCGGAGAACAGGCCCGTCGCGTGGCCTTCGGCGGCAGCAGTCTCCAGGGGATCGGCCAGATAAACCAGGCCGCCTGGCAACTCACGCTGGCCCACGGCATCATCGTCCAGGGCTTCTTCTCCGGGTGGCTCGCCGGCCAGTTCTCGAGTGGCGACGTCCGGGCCGGCGCGAAGCACGTCACGGTCCTGGTCGCGCTGGGGTACATCACGACCGTGCTCGTACTGTGACCGGGGACCGCGACCCGAGCGACCCAGACGACCGGCGTGCCCCGACGGCCGTCCGCCGCACCTACGACCGCATCGCCGACCACTTCGCCCGCACCCGGCGTCACCCCTGGCCCGAGGTCGAGTCGTTTCTGGCGGGCGACACCGTCGGCGGGAAGAGCCAGGGTGACAAAGACGACCGCCGCGAGAGAGACCAGTACGACGGGCCCGACCTTGCGACGGGTCTGGGTCTTGACCTCGGCTGTGCAAACGGTCGTCACATCGGGCCACTCCTCGACCGAGTAGACCGCGTGGTGGGCGTGGACGTGAGCCGGGCGTTGCTGGAGGTGGCGACAGACCGGGTGAGGAGCGAGGGGATCGCCGACCACACGAGGCTGGTGCAGGCGACGGCGACGCGGCTGCCCCTGCAGGCCGGGAGCGTCGACCGGGCGGTGTACGTCGCCACGTTACACCACCTGCCGAACCGGGAGCGCCGGGTGGCGAGTCTGGACGAACTCGCTCGCGTGCTGGCGACCGAGGGGCGAGCCCTGGTCAGCGTCTGGAGCACCGACCACGACCGGTTCGACCGCGAGACCGGGTTCGACACGACCGTCGACTGGACGCTACCGGGCGGGGAGCGGGTCCCCCGCTTCTACCACGTGTACGACCCCGCGGAGTTCGACCGAGACTTGGCGGCGAGTCGCCTGTCGGTCGAGCGGTCGGTCGTCTCCTCGGGCAACTGCTACGCCGTCGTCCGCTAGAGGGACACCTCGTGCCCGCCTTTCAGGACGGTGTGCACGTTCCGGACCGCGCCGATATCGTCGGTCGGGTCGCCGTCGAGAACGACGAGGTCCGCACTCTTGCCGGGGTCGAGCGTGCCGACGTCGTTCTCGGGGAGGGTGCGGGCGGCGACGCCGGTGGCTCCCCGCAGCGCCTCGATGGGGTCGAGACCACACTCCTCGACCAGTAGTTCGAGTTCGAGAGCGTTCTCGCCGTGGGGGACCAGGTCGGGACCGATAAAGTCGGTGCCGACGGCGATTGGCACGTCGGCCTCGTGGGCGCGTTCGACGGCGTCGTAGTGGGCCTCCTGGGCCTCGCGGGCCTTCTGAAGGCCGTACTCGGGGACACCGTGGTCGTCGCCCCGGGTGACGATCCGGTGCATGATCGACAGCGTGGGGACGAACGTCGCCCCGGTGTCGTGAAACAGTTCGACGGCCTCCTGATCCATGTGGAAGCCGTGTTCGATGGTGTCGACGCCGTTGCGAAGCGCCGCCTTGATCCCCGCGGCGCCCTGGGCGTGGCTGGCGACGGGGATGCCGACGCGGTGGGCCTCCTCGACCATCGCGGCGATCTCGTCGTCGGTGAACTGCGACTGGTCCGGTGCGTCCTTCTCCGAGAGAACGCCGCCGGTGGTCATGATCTTCAGCAGGTCGACGCCGTCGCGGACCCGCTTGCGTGCGGTCTTGCGACACTCCGCGGGACCGTCGGCGAGCGTGGAGATGGCGCCGCTGCCCTCGACCCAGTCGTACGGCAGAAAGTGTGAGTCGCCGTGCCCACCGGTCTGGGAGATCGCCCGGCCGCTTGTGAACACGCGCGGCCCGGGGATCACGCCCTGGTCGACCGCCTCGCGGAGGCCGAGGCCCGTGCCCGAACCGACGTCACGGACCGTGGTGAACCCCGCCGAGACGAGCGAGCGGAGGTCCGCCGTCGCGCGGGCGGCGCCGAGTTCGGTCGATTCCGTCACCCAGTCCATCGGGTCCATCGTCCGCGCGCCCGAGAGGTGCACGTGGGCGTCGATCAGTCCGGGGATCACCGTCGCCTCCGGGTGGACTCGGTGGTCGGCGTCGTCGGGCACCTCGACGGACTCCTGGGTGCCGACCGTGGCGACGCGCCCCTGTTCGATCACGAGTCGTGCGTCCGCTATCGGTCGGTCCTCGGTGCCGTCGACCAACAGGCCGGCGTCGATCACCGTGTGGCTCATACACACTCGTCGGGGGAGTCGGACCTCGCTCTGTGGACACCGGAGCGGCTTGCCGGTAGTTCAAAGGGAAACGTCCTTATTCGCCGGGGTGTGTCGATGAGGTACGCCCGCAGTTCACCGAACGAAGCGAGGTGAATCACGGGGCGCGGTACGAGCGCGCCGGTGGTCTAGTGGTAGGACCTGAGCCTTCCAAGCTCATGGCCCGGGTTCAAATCCCGGCCGGCGCATCCTGGTGTGAGCACGTCGCGAGCACCCGGTGTACTACGCGACTGACACCGTTCGGTGGCACGTCGTGGACGGGCGAGTCGTCGAACGCCGCAATCCTCTTGTCCCGTGGCTCGAAGGGACGGTCAATGCAGGACGGGTACAAGGAGTTGATGTATCGCAGTTTCAAGGACGCCCGCGACATCGTCGAGGACTACAACGAGTGGGACCGCGAGGCGTTCGACGACGTGTCCCCGGTGCCACAGGCTGCGGTCCCGCAGATCGCGCTGATGCTGTACCAGAGTCGCGTGCAGGGACACATCGGCAACGCCGACTTCGACGTACCGGAGTTCGACGAGCGGATGTACGAGTAGATCAGTTCTCGCCGGAGTGCTCGTCGTCCGCCGGGGGCGTTTCGTCTCCGGTGTCGCCACCGTCCGCGCCGGCGTCGCCAACCCGGGGGTCGGGGGGACCCACGCCGGGGACGGGCGAGTCGTCGATGATCACGTCACGGTCCAAGTCGCGCTGCCGGCCGGCGGCGGCGATGACGATCCCGAAGAAAATCGCCACGAGTCCGAAGCCGACGCCGAAGACGGGGCCCGGGTCGCGCGGCGCCCGGAGCGAGGCGTTCGCCGGTTCGCCCGTGGGGTAGTAGACGCTGACCGTCTCACCCGCGCGGTAGCCGGCGACTATCTCCTCGGCGTCGTCGCGGTCGGCGCCACGGCGCTGGTCGGCGGGTGGGAACACGTTCGAACTGACGTACTCGCCGCCGTCGACCTCGTACCGGTAGGTGACGTTCGGGTAGAAGCCGTCCTCGACGGGTTCTATCTCGGCCGAGACGACGGTGCCCTCCGTCTCACGGGTATCGGAGAGACCAGCCTCCTGAACGAGAGCGAAGTAGACGCCGCCGCCGGCCAACACGACCCCGGCGACGACCACGAGTATCCCCACCGCCGTCAGCCGGTTCATGCGGGCAGTCGGCCGCGATCGGGTATAAGCGGCGGGATCGACGGGGCGCGGTCAGTCGAGCCAGTCACGGAGCACGGCCCCGAAGCCAGTGGCACCGACGACGAACGCCACCAGCCCGCCCACGCCGCTCAACGTGAGCAGGCCGTTCAGCGTGGCCGCGACGAGCAGCGGTTTCAGCCAGCCGTCGTCACGGGCGACGAGCCTGAGGGCGATCGTCGTGAACGCCACCGTCGCGCCCACGGCCCAGGCGAGGTACGAAAGGAGGACGAACGGGATCGCGACGAGGATCCCGACCACAGTCACCACGAGGACGATCGTCACGAGTACCACGAACAGGAGACAGACGATCCCGTAGGTAAAGGAGCCGGTAGAGTCCGTCTCGACCCCCTGGCTCGTCCGCTCGAACAGTTCGGGCGCCACCACCACGAGGATGGCACCGACGACCAGCGTCGTGGCGAAGCCGCCAAGAGCACTGCCCGGGGGCGCGGTCGGGAGCCATCGACTGCGACCTGACGGGTCTGGGGTGACGCCCAACTTCCGCTGCCGTCCGGTTCTCGATAAACCACTCGCTGGTTCACGTCTCCGTGGTTCGACGACAGATCAGGTCTCCGAGGTCTTCAGTTCGACCGTGTACCCGAACGGGTCCTCGACGTAGACGGCAGGCGCACGGCCGGTCGCTCCCAGCGGTGCGTCGATCTCGTTCCGGATCGCCACGTCCGCACGTCCCAACTCGGCTTTCACCGTCTCGATGTCGCTCTCGACGACCAGTGCGACGTGGTCGTAGTTCTCGCCGGTCGGCGGGTCGAACGACTCGGTCGGCCACAGGTGGACGACGTGTTGGGGTGTGAGTCGAACGTCGAAAAAGGAGCGTTCACCCGCACGGTAGTGATCGAGTCCCTCTATCGCGAACCCCAGGCAGTCACGGTAGAACTCGAGGGCACGGTCGACACCCCCCGCCGGGATTCGCAGGTTGACGTGGTCGATAGCGCGAACGTCCATGACTCACACGACGGCCTTAGCAGGTATACCCGCTGTGGATCGAGAACCCTCGAGACCGCTGTTTGCAGGGGTCTCAGCGGTTCTTCGGCCACCATCTGGCCCGTCCGTTACGGTCAGACTCTGTATAGTCGTATGCAGTTTACGCGTCGTCGAGACGACTCGGGTCGCCACCCAGAACCGAGTAAATGTTTTCAGAGTAGGCGTCACGGACCCGCGATCCCCAGTCGTGGGTGTACGTGTCGATGATGTCGCTCGCGACGTCGCCGCGAAGGTACTTGACGACGCCGCGGTCTCCGGTGCGATCGCGGAGGTGGGTGGTGAAGAAGTGCCGGAAGTAGTGTGGGGTGACGTTCTCCTCGCTCCCGGCGCCCTCGCGGTACCACCCGACGGTGCGGGCGTGGTCACGGACGACGCGACGGACCATCGCCGGCGTGACACGGCGACCCCACTCACGCGTGGAAACGAACAGCGGCTCTGCGGGCGATCTGGCGTCTGGTCTGACCGCGAGCCACCGGGCCAGCACTCGCTTGAGTTCGTCGTCGACTGGGATCACCGTCGAGCGGCGGCGCTTGTTCGCGGCCGTGCGTTGTTCGCCGTGCACCGTGTCACCACGGTCGATCGACCCGTCGACGTACAGTGAACTTGGCCGATCGTCGACGGCCGCACGAGGGGAGACACCGAACTCGCTCACGGGGTCGAAGTTGCAGTCCCGGAGGTCCAAATTACACAGTTCACCGACTCGAACGCCGGTTTTCAGCAGTGTGACGACGAGTGCCCTGTCGAGTGGGTGGCGAGTTCGGGCGACGAACGCTCGCATGTCCAGAACGGTGACGTCGCGCCGGGTGGGGTCGGCGTCGACGGTCTCGGTCATCTCCTCGCGGACCAGGCTCATCGGGTTGCCCTCGAAGGCGTCGACCCGGACCATGTAGGCGTAAAACCGGTGCAGGTAGGAGGCGTACGTCGCCACGGACGAGGGGGCGAGGTCGTCACGCAGGGCGTGGATCCACGCCATGCACTCCCGTCGCCCTGCTTCCCCAGGGCCGACGCCCCGTGAAGGACAGCACTCGGAGTCGAGAAACCGCTCGAAGCGCCGTAACGTCCGCTCGTAGGCCGAGAGCGTCCGCTCGCTCTTGCCGTGGTACTCCATCTCCCTGATGAAGTACGACACGGGGTCCGAGGCCTGGGCGGCGTCACTCATCGGTCAGCGTGTACCCCCCCTCACGGCCGCTGTACCGCACACGACCCGCCTCCTGGAGAGACTGGAGACAGTCGTCCGCCCGCGCCTCCAGGTCGCCGACCAGTTCGTCCACCAGGTCGTCCCAGTCCAGCGGACCGCTCGCGGCGAGGGCATCGAGGATACGTGTTTCCAGTGGCTCGACCCCAGGGGTCGTGTCCGTCTCAGTAGAATTTCCGGGCTCGCTGTTCTCGCCGGGGATCGGGAACTCACGGCGTCCAGCCTGGACCATCGTGCGGACGAACTCGCTCTGGGACATGTCCATCTCCTCGGCGGCCACCTGCCACTCCTCTTTCTGGTAGGCGGGCACGTACGTTCGGACGGCAGTTCGATCGGTCTCACCCGACATACACCACGCCAGGGCGACCCACCACATCAAACTTCGTCAGACACGACGATCAGGGGTCTGATCGTCGACAATGGGCCCGTCATTTCGGCCGCGATACTTATGATCGTTTCTTCTGGGACACCAGACAGCCCTGGCTGTGACAGAAACGACGATGATCGGACAGCACGGTCGACCGTCGACGACGGCAACTCGTGCGCGAGGTGACCCGTGGGCCGGTGCCGCAAGGCTGGGTCGATCAGAGCGTCGGGTCGATCGGGAGACAGTCATCGGTGGTCGCAGTTGACCAGTGGACTCGCTCCGAGAGAGACCGGTAACTAGGACGGACGAGATCGGCAGTGCGCCGCTGGCGGGGTCCCAGCGACGACGCCGTTCCACACCGTCAGGCGAAACTAGCTGTCTGAGACGCTACCTTGTCTCGGTCTGTGGCGTTGACTCTATCGCACAGGAACACTGTGAGCGACTGTGCAACGGCACGGATACCTCTCTCACAGTTATCCGCGGTCTGTGCGGTCAGAGGGATGTGCACTCGATAGGATTAGGGTGTCACCCGAAGCGGTCTCAGTGTCGTAGTCGGTGGCCGGTAGGGGGGGCACGTCCAGTGATTAGCGTGTCTGTGAGTCGCGTGAACGCCCAGGCTGAGGGAATCACGCGACTCGATTCACCCGTGGGACCGGCGTTCGACAGTCCTGAGCCTCTGGCGGTCTACGCGTAGATGCCACCGGGCAGGACTGACCGGGGCTCCAAGCTTTCTCATCCGTGCTAACGCGCCCACGAGTAGAACCACCGGAGTCCATAGAAGTGTCTTCAGGGGCATCACTCAACCTCCTGTCACGCACTGACTGGCTCACGGATGTGCAACCACGGGCTGCAGGCAGACTGGACCTGACTCCCTTCGCGACGGACGGCCGAAAGCGACTGTACTCGGGCAGTAACCCCTTCGGGTCAGCGAGGATCCGATCCGCGGTCGGTCCGGTTGTGCCGGTGGCGCGAACCGTCTCTCCGTTCCGACCAGTCCTCGACGTGCGGAACAGGTGACCGCTCTGCCGGTCTCGGCGTGAGCGAGTACGGGCTGGACACTGTTGCAAAGGCTGTACCGGGGGTCCGCTCACGCCTCAGCGGCGCCACGCAGTCGACGGTTCGCGCATCCTCGACCACGGCGGGCTGTGCAGTCTGACTGGGTAGATGGAGGGCGCGGTGAGCCAGTATCGATCAAACGTGTACTCGTATCCGTGTACGTCTCTTTGATGGGTGTCCGACTCGTAAATCCCATTCCGCTATACAGAATACGTCCGTACGGGTCGAGGAATCGCTCGTTTGACCGGGCCGGTCGAACCGGCGTCACGAGTTCGTGTCTCCGGCTGGAATTCGGTTCGTGCCCCCCTGTGTCTGGGAGCGACGGCTCCGGAACAGAGGGCGTGACGGTCGCGAGTGCGCTGTTCGGACGTACGAAGAGTAGTCGACGCGAAACTAGACGGGAGGTACGCCGGGAGAACAGCGAGTAAACCGCGGCTTGCGATACGGAGTTACTCGTCCGGGTCGCGGGTCTCGGCCTGTTCTTCGCTGGGGACGTCGACGAACATCTCCCCGAGCTGGTTGCGCCACTCGTGGATCTGGGTCACGTCGTTCTCGTTTGTCGTCACGCGGTCCTCGACGGTGTCGAGGGCGTCGCGAACGGAGCCGACCTCGTCTTTCGTCTCGGAGAGGGTGTCCTGCATATCGTCGATCTGGTCCGCGAGACCGGACACCTCGTTCTCGAGTTCGGAGATATCGCCGTCCTGGTCGACGATGTTGGTCTCGGCGTCGTTCAGCCGCTCACCGAGGTCGTCGACCTGTTGCTCGGTGTCCGACAGAGACTCTTCGACGCTCTCGAGATCACCCGAGAGCACGCCGACGTCGTCTGCGACGCCGTCGACGGTCGAGCGGACGGCGTCGATGTCGTCGGCGTTGTCCTCGACCCGACCGCCGACCTCGTCGATGTCGTCCTCCGCCGTGGTGACGCGGTCCTCGACGGCGTCGATGTCCTCGTCGGTCTCCGCGAGGTCGTCCGCGACGCCCTCGAGGCCCGACTCGAGGTCGTCGACCCGCTCGTGTTCGTCTGCCAGGTCGTCGTCCAGGCGCTCGATGCCGGACTCGGTGTCGTCCACGCGGTCAGTCACGTCGCCCACGTCCTCGCCCAGGCGCTCGATGTCGGACTCGGCGTCGTCCACGCGGTCGGTCGTGTCGACCAGATCCGCCTGGGTCGTCTCCAGGTCCGCCTCGACCGTCTCGGCGTAGTCGGCGACGTCGTCGATCTCTCCTGTAAGGTCCGCAGAGACGGCGTCTATCTCCTCGGTGAGATTCTCGGAGACGCTGTCGATACCGTCGGAGAGGTCCTCGGAGACGGTGTCGATGCGGCCCGAGAGGCCGTCGGCACGCGTCTCGAGGTCGGTGACCTCCGTACGGACCTGTCCGATGTCGTCGGTGTTTGCCTCGACGAGGGTCCGGAAGCTGCGAAGGTCGCTCTCCATCTGTGCGACCTCGTTCTTGAACCCGCGAATGACCTCCTGGGCAGTGCCCTCCTCGTCGAGGAACTCGTCGAGCGCCTCGGTGTAGGCCGACAGGTTCTCGATGCGGGACTGGAGGTGGTTGACGCGAGCCTTCGTACTGGAGGGCACGGACGGGATGTCGAGCGCCTCGCGCATGGCGTCGACGTCGACTGCCTCCGGGCTGAGTTCGATCTCGCGGGCGACCCGCTCGACGGTCTGTTGGTCCAGGCGCGGGCCGACGTCGACACTCTCGAGTTCCCGCGCGAGGGTGTCGACGGTCTCGTCACCGAGACCGAGGTCGATCTCTTTCTCGATACGATCGATCGCCTCGTCGTCTATGTCCAGTTCGGGGTCGACCTCCTCCTCGATGCGGCTGATCGCCTCGTCGTCCAGGTCGATCTCGACCTCCTCGGCGACCCGTTGCAGCGTCTCGTCGTCGAACTGCGCCGTGTCCGACGACTCCGTCTCGAGTTCCACCTGAAGTTCCTCCCGCAGTACCTCGCGGTCCGCCTCGCTAACGGCCCCCTCGCGGAGTTCGTCAGCGAGGCGAGCAGCGAGGCTCCCCGACTCCGTCGCCGGCGTCCCGGTGGTGGTCTCCGCGGCCCCAGTCGCGTCGGCCGGAGCGCTCTCGGCGGCGGTACCCTGGGCGGATTCCTCGTCCGATGTCGGCTCCGCGTCGGTCTCGTCCGTGTCGGCGTCCGGCGGTGCGGTCTCGGTGACTGCCCTCTCGGCGATCGTCCCGGTGGACTCCGTCTCAGCCGCCGCCTGGTCCGCGACGGCGTCGCCGGCAGCCATGTCGTCGCTGGCCTCGACGCCCGTGGTCTCCGCCCGGATATCGTCGCCGGCACTCGGGTCCACGGGGTCGTCGACGGTGGGCACGGAGATGTCGATGCCGTCGTCC
>CAZQHW010000032.1:0-7176 GCA_964593395.1 uncultured Halobacteriales archaeon | reverse complement strand
ACTCGGGTCCACGGGGTCGTCGACGGTGGGCACGGAGATGTCGATGCCGTCGTCCTCGTCGTCTGTTTCCTCGTCCTCGAGTTCTGGCGGCATCGGGTCCGAGGGGTCGGTCGAGAGTCGCGTGGGGGAACTCTCGGCGCCACCGCCACCACCGTCGCCGACGTCCATCTCGATCGAGTTGTCGTCGTGGGTGTCGTCGAAGTCCAACTCGATCGAGGGGCCGCCGGCCTCGGAGTCACCGACACCGACGTCGAGCGAGGGACCGGCCGCCTCGCCGTCGTCCGAGGCGGCGTCGGCACCGTCCGCGCCGTCGTCCGAGGCGGCGTCACCCGCGATGGCCTCCGTCTCGGTCGCGGCGACCTCCAGGGAGGGTTCGGTCATGAACTCCCGGGCGTCGGTGGGGTCGTCGACCCGGATCCCGTACAGTGTCGTCACGCTCTCGTCGGCGTCGAGGTCGCGCTCGAACTCGACGCGGTTGTCCTCGTAGCCACTCCAGTTGTCGCCCTCGTACTCCGGGTGGAAGCCAACGGAGTCGACCGGGAAGGCTTCGGGAACGTCCTCGACCATGCGCACCCGCGCCGACTGGTCGCGGCTCGAGCGGATAGTAAAGCGGATCGTGGGCACGGGGAACTCGTCGGGGACGAACTCCTTTGTGACCGAGAGCCCTGACTCGGTCACTGTCACTTTCTCGGCCTGGGCATCACTCATACCCGGCGTTCCCCCACCCACGAACATAAAATGAACGGCACCCCCACCGCTCAGACGACGAACCGGTCACCGATCTCCACCGGATCGACCCGTCGAGGGGCCTCGAAGCTCCGGGCGTGCTCGTGCAGCGCCGTCGGGTCGGTCGTGAGTCCCTTCCAGGCGTCGAAGTGCGTCGGCACCAGCCGGGTCGCTGCCAGTCGACGCGCCAGGGCGACGGCCTCGTCGGGGTCGTTGTACCACTTCGTGTGCGTGGGCTCGCGTGTCCGCTTGTCGGGGATCGACCCCGCGGAGCCGACCGCCGCCAGCGCCACGTCGACGTCGTAGCGCTTGCCGACCCGGTCGGCGAACTCGGCGGGCCGGGCGTCGCCCGGGTGGACCAACGTCCGGCCGTTCGCCTGGAGCACGTAGGTCACTGGCTCCTCGGCGTCGGGGTCGTGTGCCCCGTGGACGGCCACATCGAAAGCGCCGACGGAGAACGTGTCGCCGGGCGCGACCGTCTCGAAGTCACCGTGATGGACGTCGTAATCGTCGGTCCAGCCCTCCTCGTCGACGACCGACAGGGAGCGCTCTGGCGCGAGGTAACGGGCGCCGGCGGCGACGAGCGGCGCCTGACTGGGTCCGTGGACGTGGTCCGTGTGCTCGTGGGTCGCGAGCACGGCGTCGACGCCGTCCACGTCGCGGGGGTCGAACGGCACAGGCACCATCCGCACCGTCCGGGGCGGGTCGCCGGTGCCGAGGTAGGGGTCGACGAACAGCGTCGTGTCGTCGGCCTTGCAGACGAGTCCATTAAAGCCCAGGTACCAGCAGGCGAACTCCGAGTCGGCGTCGGCGGCGGCGACCGCCCGCGGGAGCCAGTCTCCCCAGTCGCTGTGAACCATACGGGTCGCTGGAGCCGCCGTGACAAGTGTGCGCCGGTCCTGGGCGACGGGCACTTCGAGAGCCGCCACCAACGCTATGCGGCCGGGCCGAGAGGAAGCGGGCGTGACCTACGCCGTCGCCTTCGACGACTCACCGCTCGCCCGGACGGCACTGGACCGGGCGCGCACCCTCGGAGCGGCCGCCGGCCAGGCGGTCGTCGCAGTCGCCTGCGTGCCGGACAGCGCGGTCCGGGCCCGCGAGAAGGGGTGGATCGACTCGACCGCGGAGTACGACGTCTCGACCGTCATCGAGGCGCTCGACCGGGCGGTGACGGACATCGCCCCGGACGCCGAACTCCACACCGAGGTCGTCGCCGGCGGCGCACCGAAGGGCGCGGTCAGCGGCGCTCTGCGGGACGCGACGACCCGGGTAGACCCCGACGTGCTGTTCGTCGGCAGCGCAAGGGCGGGCGGCGCAGCGACGCCGATGGGGTCGGTCGCTGGGACACTCATCACAAGCGGCGCCTACGACGTCTACCTGGTCCGCGAGCCGGACGAGGTGTAGCTACTCGTCCTGGCAGCAGCCGCCGGCCTCCTCGCCGAAGTCGACCTCCAGGGGCTCCGAGATGGCCTCGTTGACTGTCTCCAGCCTGTCGACGAGCGCCTCCCGGGCGCGGAGGAACTCCGCCATCGTCGGCGTCGAGTGCAGGTCCTGTTGGAGGTCCTTGAGTTCGGCCATGTCCTCGTGGGTGGCCTCGCCCGTCTGGCGGGCCAGCATCAGTTCGCGGCGCTTCTCCTCGAAGGCGTCCATCTTCGCCTGCAGGTCGTCGTCGTTCTCGACCGCCTCGCTCTTTTTCTCGAAGACGCGGTACGCCTCGAGGTCGGTTATCGCGTCGCCCAACTGCCGCCCCAGGTCGGCGACCGCGTCGATGTCGTCTTGATCGTCCGTCTGCGCTTCCGTCTCCGGCGTGTCCACGCTCATGAGACCGCTTCGGACCGCATAATAAAGGGCCTGTCGGGAGTGTCCCGAGCACGGACTCGCCGGCGAGACGCGGAGAGCGCATCATTTAACAGTCCCACGGGGGAAATCGTAGTACGACTATGCCGAACTCAAAGGGACCGCGCAGCGGGTCGCGGGAGAAACTCTCGAACGACCCCCGCGAGCGCGGCCAGTCTCCGCCCCAGCGCTCGATCGAGTCGTTCGACCCCGGCGACGCCGTCCACCTGCGGATCGACCCCTCCGTGCCGGACGGTCAGTTCGACCACAAGTACAACGGCCACACGGGCGAGGTCGTCGCGGAACAGGGCACCGCCTACAAGGTGCGCATCGAGGACAAGAACAAGGAGAAGTTCCTCATCGCCGCACCCGCCCACCTCACGCCCCAGGACCAGGAATGACGATCTTCAAGGAGATCGTCGACGAGCAACACCTCAGCGTCTCGGAGACAAAGGAGCTGCTAGAGACCCTGGAGATAGAGCGGGCCGCCGAGGACCGCGAGATGCACTACGTGCTCGCCCGCTCTATCGAGCACGTCAACCGCTTCGCCGAACTCGACGCCGACGAGGCCCGCGAACTGGTCGACCGCCTACAGGACCTGGAGAAGGTCGACGAACCGACGGCGTACAAGATCGTCGACCTGTTGCCCCGGGACCGCGACGAACTCCGCTCGGTGTACGCCCAGGAGCGGTACTCCCTCTCCGGCGAGGAACTCGACGAGATCCTCCAGTTGCTCGCCGAGTACGTCCCCGTCTCCGAGATCGAGAGCAACTGACCGCCTCTCTCGACTCTACTCAGCCCACTCCACTGGGGCCCGTCCGACTCGGTACGCTCGCCCGTACACGCTCACTCCTGGGGTTCGACCGCCGGTTCGACGCCGTACTCCCGGCGGGCCTCGCTCGGCGTGAGGTCGCGTGCGACTACCTCCGGCACTCCCTGGTCGAGTGCGCGCAGTTGCAACGCGGCCCCGCCCAGGGCGGCGACCAGGCCGACGCCGCCGGCGACCTGCAGGTCGCGGAGAAACCGGAACAGAACGGCGGTGCCGGCCGCACACAGCAACACGACCGCCAACACGCGGTACGTGACGAGTTTGCGGGCGCGGGCCTGGTAGCGTGCGACGACGTCGTCGGCCTCGCCCGCCGGCACCGCCTCGTACTTGTCCCGGCCGAACAGTCCCTCGAACTCGAGGACGTCCTGTCGTGGCACCCGGTTCTCGCTCACGGGTTGGCATACACGCGACCAGAAAAAAGCCCACCGCACCGAGCGGCGAGGGGACCGCTTAAGTGGACGCTCGGCGTAGGATTAGGGCATGAGCAACGTCGACAGGTCCACCGAGGGCGACGGCGATGGGGACGCCGACGCCGAAGTCGACACGGACGAGGCGGTCGTGCTTGACTTTCTGGCGCACGGTCGGTCCGACGACGACCGCCCACAGTACCAGAAGGAGCCCCTCGCGTACGCGATCGGTGTCGAGGACTTCCAACTGTACGAGTGCACCGTCGACGGGGACGCGACGGTGAGCATCGGCGACAGACTCGTGCTCTCGCCGTCCGAGCATCGCTCACCCGGGATCGAGTCCGTCAGGGGCGTCGACCACGGCGACCTCTCCGGCGGCGCCCAGTCCGAACTGGAGTACGTCGTCGAGGACGTCGTCGACGCCCAAGAGGACCGCTTCGTGGAGTTCTACACGGAGGCCCAACCCGTCACCCTGCGGCTACACCAGTTGAACCTCTTGCCGGGCATCGGCGACAAACTGCAAGAGAGCATCCTCGACGAGCGCCGTCGCGGCCCGTTCGAGAGCTTCGAGGACATTCAAGAGCGCGTCGACGGCCTCCACGACGCCCGCCAGGTGATCGTCGACCGCATCATGGAGGAACTCACCGAGGACGACCTGAAGTACCGCGTGTTCGTCGGCCGGGAGAACTGAGTCGACGGGGGCGTCCGACGCCACGCGACGAGCGGTGGGCTTACGGCCGCGCGGTGACGACTCCCGTCTGATGCGTGATCCGGACGCGCTGCTGTCCCGGGCCGGGGTCCGGCCCGACCCCCGCAGCGACCAGCACTTTCTGATCGACGACAGGGTGCTGGACCGCCTGCCAACGCGCCTGCCCGAGGGGTGGGAGCGCGCCGACGAGAGTGACGACAACGGCGACGGCGACGGCGACGAGGGCCACCTGCTCGAGATCGGCGCCGGCACGGGGGCGCTCACCGACCGCCTGTTGTCGGTCGGCCGGGTGACGGCCGTCGAGCGCGACCCCCGTCTCGCGGAGTTCCTCCGCGAGGAGTTCACAGAGGAGTGCGCCGCCGGGCGGCTGGCCGTCGTCGAGGGCGACGCCCTGGCGGTCTCGCTCCCGGCGTTCGACGCCTCGGTGTCGAACCTGCCGTACGGGGCGTCGAGCGAGTTCCTGTTCCGGCTACTGCCCCGGCGGCGTCCGCTCGTGGTGACGGTACAGGCGGAGTTCGCCGACCGGATGGCCGCCGACCCGGGCGAGGACGACTACGGGCGACTGTCGGTGACTGCGGGGCACTACGCCGACGTGGAGGTGGTCGAGCGCGTCCCGCCCACGGCGTTCCGGCCCGAACCCGCCGTCGACAGTGCGATCGTCCGCACGGCACCCCGTGACCCGGCGTACGCGGTGCCCGACGAGGACCGCTTTCTCGACTTCGTGCGGGCGGTGTTCACCCAGCGCCGGAAGACGCTGCGCAACGCCGTCCGCAACACCGTCCACATCTCCGGGATGGCGGACGAGACTGCCGACCGGGTCGTCGCCGAGAGCGACGAGGAACTGATGAGCCGGCGGGCGGGAGACGTGACCCCCGCGGAGTTCGCCCGCCTGGCGGCCCTGTCGCTCGAACTGGAGGAGGGGGGTGAGACGGGGTGACGGCGACCGCCGGGGCGGGCGCGGTGCCGGTGCAGGTGCCCGGTCTCGACGTGGGGGCGGGCGTCGAGCGGATCGTCGTCACGGTGCTGTTGTTGGGAGGGCTGGCGGTCGCGTGGCTGGTGGTCGAGGCGGTGACCGACCGCCTGCGCGACCGGGTGTCGAGTCTCGCCCTCGAGAGCCTGGAGACTATCGCGTTCACCGTCCTCGTCGGCGTGACGACGGGGGCGCTGGTGCTGGCGTGGGACGCCGCGGGGCCGATCGCCGCCGAGTTGGAGGCGGTCACCGAGGACGAACTGCTCGGCGGTCGGATCGTCGTCTCCGTGTTGCTGGTGTCGACGGCGTACGGGGTGACCCGCGTGGTGCGCCGCGTGCTCGACCGGGAGCGTGTCGTCGACGTGACGACCGCCCACCGCCGGCAGGTCGTCTACCACGTCGTCCAGGTGACGGTGTACGCCGTGAGCGGCCTGCTCGTGCTGGCGGTGTGGGAGGTGAACCTCGGCAACCTCCTGCTCGGCGCCGGGGTGCTCGGCGTCGTCGTCGGACTCGCGGCGCGGGAGACGCTGGGCGCCGTTATCGCGGGGTTCATTCTGCTGTTCGCCCGCCCGTTCACGGTCGGCGACTGGGTGGTGGTCGCCGAGCGAGAGGGGACCGTCGAGAACGTCACCATCTTCAACACCCGCCTGCGGACCGTCGACGGCGAGCAGGTGACGATCCCAAACGACCGGGTGGCGAGCGAGGAGGTCGTCAACCGCACCCGGAAGGGCCGGCTGCGCGAGACCGTCGAGGTCGGCGTCGACTACGAGACCGACGTGGACGAGGCTATCGCGGTCGCAGAGCGGGCGATGCACGAGACCGACCACGTTATGAAGGCACCCGCACCGCGTGCGGTCGGAAAGGGCTTTGGCGACTCCGCGGTCGTTCTGGAGTTGCGCTTCTGGGTCAGCGACCCGAGCGCCGCCCGCGTCTGGCGGGCCCGCACCGCCGTCGTCAGGTCGGTGAAGGCATCCTTCACCGACGCCGGAATCGAGATTCCCTTTCCCCAGCGCACGCTCGGCACCCGCGAGGCCGGGGGGCCACTCCAGAAAGAGGCGACCCCGCGACCCACGCCCGACGGCGGCGGCGAGGAGGGTGAGCGGTGATCTTCGACCCCACCGAGGTCGGCGACGTGTACGACCCCGCGGAGGACTCCGAGTTGCTCGCGGCCGCCGCTCGCGAACAGGTCGGCCCCGGCGAGCGCGTCCTGGACGTGGGCACGGGGTCCGGCTACGTGGCCGGTGCCGCCGCCGCGACCGGCGCCCGTGTCGTCGCCACCGACCTCAACCCCCACGCCTGTCGCCGGGCACGGGAGCGACACGGCGCCGGGCGCGGTCTGGACGCCGAGAACGACGGACACGCTGTCGAGGTGGTGCGGGCGGACCTCGTGGCGCCGTTCCGGGCGGAGGCGTTCGACGCCGTGCTGTTCAACCCACCCTACCTGCCGACCGACCCCGACAGCGAACGGGAAGACTGGATGGCGACTGCACTGTCCGGCGGCGAGAGCGGTCGCGCGGTGATCGACGACTTTCTCGCCGCCCTCCCCCGGGTGCTCGCCCCTGGGGGGTACGCGCTGTTGCTCGTGAGCACTCTCACCGGCGTCGAGGCGGTGGTCGAGCGGGCCGACGAGGCGGGCTTTGGGAGCGTCGCCGTCCGCGAGGCCTCGTTTCCCTTTGAGACGCTGACCGTGCTGAAACTG
>CAZQHW010000031.1:0-19066 GCA_964593395.1 uncultured Halobacteriales archaeon | reverse complement strand
ACTGCTCGACGCCGGGGCCCCGGGGTCGCTGAGTCGGAGCGTCGACCTGTTCATAATGGGACTCATCGGCGTCAACGTCGTCGCGGTGATCCTGGCGACCGTCGACGCCCTGTTCGTGGAGTACCGGACGCTGTTCCGACTGTTCGAACTCGTCTCCGTGACGCTGTTTTCGGTCGAGTACCTCGGCCGGATCTGGTCCTGCGTGGAGAACCCCGACTACGCACACCCCGTGTGGGGACGGCTCCGCTTCGCCGTCAGCCCGTACCTCCTCGTGGACCTGCTCGCCATCCTGCCGTTCTTTCTCACCGCGGTCGTCGACCTCCGGGTGCTGCGAACCTTCCGGCTGTTTCGCTTCTTCCGGTTGTTCAAGTTCGCCCGCTACTCCGAGTCGATGCGCACCTTCGGGCGGGTCGCCCGCGAGAAGCGCACCGACCTCGCCGTCTCGCTGTTCGCGACCGGCGTGCTCCTCACGGTCGCCTCGAGCCTGATGTACTTCGCCGAGCGCACCGCCCAACCCGACGTGTTCACCAGTATCCCCGCCTCGCTGTGGTGGGGGGTGATCACGCTGACGACGGTGGGCTACGGCGACACCGTGCCGGTGACCATCGCGGGGCGGATACTCGGCGGCCTGATCGCCGTCATCGGCGTCGGCCTGGTCGCGCTGCCGGCCAGCATCCTCGCCAGCGGGTTCATCGAGGCGGCCGGCAACGACGCCGAGAACGACACCGGGGACACGGACGACCCCTCCCCCGTCGCGGACCCGTCGTACTGCCCGCACTGCGGCGAACCCCTGGGCGAACCGGTCGAGAACTGATGGACGGGGACCGGTTGGCCCCGGCCGCGACAGGTTCGACCGCCGCCGCGGTCGCTGCCCACTCCGGCCACCGTCAGGGCGTCGCCGGGGGCCGCTCCCGGCGGGCCGGCAGGCGGTCGGCGACACGCTCGGCCACCGCCTCGGCCTGCCTGACCCGCCCCGGCACACCGGTCCGGGCCACGTAGTTCGTCGCCAGGTGCAGGCCGTCGGGCAGGTCGACTCGGTTCAGCGCGTCGAAGGACTCGTCCCGTGCGGGGATCCCGCGGGGCCAGCGGTGGACGGCGACCGGCGTCGCTTCCGCGCCCGTGATCGCCTCGAAGCCACGGAGCGCGGCGTCGATCAGCGTGGCGTCGTCGTCCGTTCGCACGGCGAGGTCGTCGTCGCCGCCCATCGCGACGGTGTACACCTCGCGGTCGAACAGCGAGGCGGTGTAGGTAACACCGTCGACCCGGAGGTCCTCACTGCGGGGCACTTTGCACCCCACCCCGGTCGCCTCGTGGCCGGAGCGCAGGTAGACGTGCGCGATCGGGTTGTACCGCAGTTCGCGCAGGGCGACCGCCGACGCCGGGGCGGCGTCCGCGAGGACCGCACTCGTCACGTCCGCCGGCGTCGTCAGCACCACCTCCTCCACGGTGACGGCGCCGTCGTCGGTCTCGACGCGCCACCGTCCGGCGTCGCCGTCCGTGCCCGTTCCCGCCGCCGTCCGGCACACCGACCGCACGGGCGTCGACAGCGCCATCCGGTCGGCGTACCGCTCGTACAGGCCTTCGGGCAGTGCGCCGAGTCCCGATTCAAAAGAGACGATCGGCGGGAGGTCGTCGCCTCGCAGGGTCCGCCGTGCGGCGGCGAGCGCGATGCTGCGGTCGATCCCCCGCTTCTCGAGAGCTGGCAGGAGCGAGTGCTCGACGGGCATCGCGTCCGGGTCCGAACCGTACAGGCCGGCGTACAGCGGCAGTAGCCACCGCTCGGCTGCCTCCTCGCCCACCATCCGTCGGACCGCCCCGCCGACGCTCTCACCCTCGCGTGGCCCGGCGGTCAGCGGCTCCATCGACGCTCGCAGTTTCCCCCGCCAGGAGAGGAGATCCGTCGTCAGGGCGGTCCGCGCCGACAGCGGCACCCGCCGCGGCCGACCGTCGGCGTACACCCACAGCGGGGCCTCGCCTGGTGCCCGGACCAACTCGCTCTCGACGCCGGCGGCCCGCACGACGTCGCGGACCGGCGGGGAGAGTCGCAGTCGCTGTGGCCCGAGTTCGAGAACGTGCCCGTCGACGGTCCGCGACCGCACCACGCCGCCCGGTTCGTCGCTGGCCTCCAGGGTGACCGCCGGAACCCCACGCTCGGCGAGATGGTGGGTCAGCGCCAGGCCGGTGATCCCTCCGCCGACGACGGCGACCCGGGGGCCGGACTCGATCGCGTGCACGGTCAGTCGTCACCCACCGGGGTGGCCGGTCGGTCGACCAGCGAGCACAGCGGGTCACTCGCCAGCGGGTCGCCGGTCGTCGCGTGGGCCCGCGATCGCGACCCGCCACACTGCCGGCGGTGTGGACACTCGCCACACGCCCCGCCGAACTCGTCGGCGTCCCGCAGCGCCCGCAACAGGTCGCTCTCTCGGTAGATCGACGGCAGCGACCGCTCGCGAACGTCGCCGACCGCGACGGGCAGGAACCCGGAGGGGTACACCTCGCCGGTGTGGCTGACGAACACGAAGCCGCGCCCGGCGCGGGTCGACCCCACCTGGGCGGTCCCGTCGCTGTGCTCGGCCGCGACCCGCCGGTAGTGTGGTGCCTCGACGGTGATGACCCGGTACGGCGCGTCGCGGGAGTGCTCGTACAGCCACGACAGCGTCTCCTCGGCCTGTTCCGGCCCGAGTCCGTCGAGGTCGGCGCCGCGCCCGACCGGCACGAGAAAGAACACCTCCCACATGACGGCGCCGAGGTCGGCGACCCGCTCTGCGATCGCTGGCAGTTCGTCGACGGTCCCGGCCGTGACGGTGGTGTTCACCTGCACGCCCAGGCCGGCGTCGGCCGCCCAGTCGGCGGCCTGGTGCACTCGCTCGAACGACCCCGTCTCGCCGCGAAAGGCGTCGTGACTGTTGGCGGTCGCGCCGTCGAGACTCAGCGCCATCCGGTGGACGCCCTCGTCGGCGAACCGCCTGACCGTCTCGCGGTCGAGGTTCCCGGTCGGGGCTGGCGTCACCGCAGTCGGCACCCGCTCGGTGGCGTACGCGAGGAGGTCGAGGGCGTCGGGTCGCTCCAGCGGGTCACCGCCGGAAAAGACGAGCACCGGCGGCGGGTCGAAGGCGGCGACCTGGTCGATCAGCGCCCGGCCCTCTGCCGTGGTCAACTCCTCCGGGTGTCGCTTCTCGATCGCGTCGGCCCGGCAGTGGTCACAGGACAGCGAACACGCCTGCGTGAGTTCCCAGGTGACGATCAGCGGCGTCTCGTCGTAGTCACGTCCCCGGGTGATCGGCGCGTCCGGCGTGCCCTCGCTGGCGGCGTCACCGGGGTGTCCCCCGTCGCCGTGTGGGTGGCCCTGTCGGGCGTCGCCCGCGGACGGTCCCGTCCCCGTGGTGGAGTCAGTCATCGACGGTCCGTACCGTTTCTGGCGGGATGGGGACTCGGCCGTCACTCTGTGGCCGTTGAAACCGGTGGTCCGTGTTCGTCCGTCGCGGGCAGTGCCAGACGTGGCGGGTGAGTCGAACACCCTGTTGCCGGTCGCCCGGCCGTGTTACCGGATACACCAGCCACGCGGGGCCCGGACCGTGACGAGCGGGGTCCGGGGTGGTTACGCCTCGACGCCATCGACGGACTCGACGGTCACGCCGAAGACGTCCGCGAGGCGGTCGCGGACGGCCGGCACGGGCTCCTCGTCCTCGTCGACGGTCACCGAGGCCTCGACGGTCGCCTCGACGGTCACGTCGTTGAGGCGGGGGGTCATCCCCTGCACCTCGACGGTCTCGACCGTGACGCCGTCGCCGCGCTCGACGGCCGCCCGTGCGCCGTCCATCAGCGTGCCGTCGGTCGGTCGGTTCACCTGGATCGTGAGGTCGGCCGTGACGCCGACCCGTCGGTACTGTACCGACATACGCTCCCGCCGCGCTCCGAGCGCGCCCCTCGCGGGGGGAGCCTCGCCCCGCGGGAGTCGAACCGGTCACGTCACACGTTGTCAGTCACCGTCTTCTGGACGGTGGCGTGTCTCACACCCGGAGACGCTCGACGGGTGCCCTCCGCTGGACCTGTGACCGGTCCCGAGAAGTCGTGAGTGCCGCCGACACGTCCCGCCGAGTCCGCTGAGACCCGTCGAGAGTAGCGCCGACAGCGTGGGGCCGTCGCCTACGCGGCGACGGGGACGGAGCCCCGCTCACAGGCCCCGTTCCAGTCGCCGGCGGCGTCGAACTCCCCCAGCACGAGGTCGAGGGCGTCCCCGCCGTCGCGGGCGAGTGACACGGCCGACCCCATACGGTGCAGGGCCGGCCCGGATCCACCGCCACGCGAGAAGAGCCGGTCGACGCCCTCCTGGTGGGCAGCGACCGCGGCGCGTGGGGTGGGAGTCTTCTGCATTCAGATCACCTGGTCGGTGAACGTCCGTGTGTCTCAGGCGTCAGCAGACAGGATATTAAACTTGGTTCGAGGATGTGTCACAATCACACGGCACTCCAACTCGCCGCCTCACCAGGTGTCGACGTGGACGTGGTACAGTCGCTCACAGTCCACCTCGCCGCAGACGGGACACGGCTCCTCGGCGGTGTCGAGAGGCTTCCCGTGGTCGTCGGCGACGCCGGCGGCGACGATGACGTGTGAGCCGGCACGGTCCAGTTCGTACCCGTTCTCGCGCTCGGCGACGAACTGGCCGGTCAGCTTCGAGAGGTGGTGGTTGAACGTCCCGGAGTCACGCATCCCCACGCGCCGCCGGAGCTCCGCGAACCGCAGCGGACTCTCCGCCCGCGCGAGTTCACGGAGGATCGAGATCCGCGTCTCGTCGCTCAACAGGTCCAGTGCGTGCGGGTAGCCGTCCTCCGGGTCGCCGTCGGCCCCGTCGTCGTCGCGTTCGTCCTCGACCGCCATCGACCGCCGATCACCGTTGGCGGCACTTGTCGTTTCTCATACGATCGATTACAGGAGCGCGCTCCGGGAAACGCCCAAGGGCGGCGGTGTCGTCCCGGACAGCGTGAGCGAGACCGGATCGGCCGGGCCCCGCGCCCGGCTACGGGAGTCGGAGACGGCGGCACTACTCGGACAGTCCGGATTCCGGCGGCTGTACGCGGCGACGACCGTGAGCACGGTCGGTGACGCGCTCTACTTCGTCGCGGTCACCTGGCTGGCGTACGACCTGACGGGGTCGACGGCGTTCGTGGGGCTTGCGGTCGCGCTCACACGACTGCCGGCGATCGCGAGTGTGCTGATCGGGCCGCTCGTCGACCGGGCGCCGCTGGGACGGCTGTTGCCCGCAGTCGAGGTCGCGCAGGCGGTCGTCGTGACCGTCGTCCCCGTCGCCCACGCGGCGGGCGTCCTCTCGGTGTGGCTCGTACTCGGCGTGGTGACGGTTGTAGCGACGCTCCAGCGGGTGAGCAACCCGGCCACGCAGGCCGCGCTGCCCCGTGTCGTCGAGAAGCGCCACCTCGCCAGGGCCAACTCCGTCGCCACCGCCAGCAGACAGGCCGTGAGCGCCCTCGCGGAGGCCGCCTCGGGCGCGCTGATCGCCGTCGCCGGCGCCGTCGTCCTGTTCGCCCTCGACGTGGTCACCTTCGCGGTCAGCGCGACGCTGCTGCTGGCGCTGCGAGTCCCGCCCGCCGACGCCGACCGTGGCACCGACAGGGCCGCCGCCGACCGCGACGACGAGCCAGAGAGTGCGACCCCCGAGGAGACGGACGACGAACATGGCCGGCCCGCTGCGGACGCCGACGAGAGCGGAACGAGCACCGGCCTCCCGACGCTCTCGGAGTACCTCGCCGACATCCGGGAGGGAGTGGCGACGATCCGCGAGTCTGTCGTCCTGCACGCGCTGGTCGGGGCGACGCTGGCGAGCGTGGGGACCGGGCTGGCGACGGCGGTGCTGCCGGCGTTCGGCGACGGGCTCGGCGGGGCCGACGCCTACGGCCTGCTTGTTGGCGCCGCGACGACCGGCACGCTCGTCGGCTCGGGTGTCGCCACCCGCTTCCAGGACCGGTCGCTCGGGACAGTCGTCGTCGGTGGCTTCCTGCTGGCCGCGGTGGGTCGGGTCGTCGCCGCCGTCTCGGAGACGCCACTACTCGTGTTCGTCGCCTTCGGCCTCGCGGCCGTGCCGGTCGGCGTCTACAACGTCCTCGTCAGCACGGTCGTCCAGGTCGGCGTCCCGGACGACCTGCTCGCGCGGGTCTCCTCGACAAACGGCACGCTGCTTGCGATCGTCGGTCCGCTCGGCCTGCTCGCCGGCGGCGCCATCGGGACGATTCTGCCGTCCGCGGCGGTCGTCGGTCTCTCGGCCGGGGGCTACCTGCTCATCGCCGGCTACTGGCTCGTCACGCCGCGACTGCGCTCGTTCGGCCCCGTCAGCGAGATCGAGGACGGCGCCTTCGACCCGGCCTGACGGGGCGGCCGGTGGCGACTCCCTGGCCGCGGGGAGGGTGGTGTGGGTCGTGAGTAGGTGGCGGGTGTGCCGGTCGGTGGTCCGACCGCCGTGGGCCCTTGCCCGTGCTCGGCGTGGCGTTAGCGTGACACTCGACGGCTCCCAGGCTCCCGACTTCACGCTCGACAGCACCGCCGGCGAACCGATCACGCTCTCGGACACCCTCGCGGACGGTCCCTCGGTCGTCCTGATCAACCGCGGGCACTGGTGTTCCTTCTGTGCCGAGCAACTGCAGACGTTCAGCGAGGTGTCGTACGACCTGTGGTTCAACGACGGCGTCGACGTGTTGCCGGTCGTCACCGACGACCTGGGGCCGCTGACGGAGATGCGAGACCGCTTCGACCTCGACGTGCAGTTGCTCGCCGACCCCGACGGCGCGGTCGCCGAGCAGTACAGCGGCACCGAGCAGACGAGCCACGGACTCACCGGCGTCGCCGCCACGTACGTCGTCGACACCGACCGCACGGTCCGCTACGAGCACGTCGCCGACCACCCGGCCGACCGCACATACGGCAACTTCGTCCGCTACTTCATCCGCAACGACTTCGCCGACCCCTTCGGCGACTGAGTCACCGCCTCACCCGAACGCTCTTTGCCCGGGCCACCGGCGCCGAGCGTGTGAGGTCGCCGCAGGTCCGCTGGCGATACACGGGAACGGTCGTCTGGTCGGTGCTGTCGCTGTCGGTCCTGGTCGGCCTCTCCGGTCTCGGGTGGCTGCTCGGGGCGCTCGTGGTCCCGGAACTCGGGGCGAACGGGGCGTACCCGACGAGCGAACGCACCGAGCACCGGATATCGCCTGCGGACGCGGTGACGGTCAGCGCCCTGGTGCTCATCCTGACGTGGTTCGTCTACCGGCGGTCACACACGAACCTCCGGCTCCGGGTCAACTCGTGGACGCCGCCGATCCGCGGCGTGGTGTTCGACGTGCTCGAGGTGGTGTGGTTCCTGGTCACCGTCGGCAGCGCCTACTGGTTCGAACTCGTGGCCGTCGGGCGCGAGTCCGTCCGGACACTCGACGTCGTTCTGGTCTGTGGCGTCGCCGTCGCCTGGCTGCTGGCCCTGATCGCGGCCGTTCTCGCCGTCCAGGACGCCTTCGAGCACGACTGAGGTCGCCACCGGGACACCACAACCGCGTCAGGGCGTCGCTCTCCGGTAGTACTCCCGTGCGATCGCGTCCAACACCGGGTGGTCGGTCGGGAGTCGGGCCCCGTCGACCCGCTCGACCGGCCGCACACCCCAGGTGCTGTTGGTGAGTGCGGCCGCCTCGACGGCGTCGATCTCGGGCACCGGGGCGCGTTCGGTGTCGATCCCCCTGTCCTCGGCGACCGAGCGGACGACCTCACGGGTGACGCCTGGTCGAACGGCCCGCTCTGGCGTCCGCAGCGTCCCGTCCGTGAGGACGAACAGGTTCGACACCGCACCGGACGCGAGTCCGCCGGCGTCGTCACGGAGCAGCGCCTCGTCGGCGCCGTCGGCCTCCGCTTTGGCCAGCACACTCGGCAGGTAGTTGTGTGTCTTCAGGCGGTACAGTGGCGTGTCGTACCGGCGCTGGTCGACGACGGTCACCGTCGCGGGGTCGTACCGCCGTGTCGACAGCGGCGCGGCCATCGCGACCAGTCGCGGCGTCGTCTCGGTCGGCGTGAGCAGTCCCTCCCGGTCGCCGCGGGTGACGCTGACCCGGACGTAGGCGTCGCCCGGCTCTCCTCCGGCGGCGACCGCCGAGACGAGTCGGTCGACGCGCCGGCGTATCCCGTCGACGGACACCTCGGCGGGGATGGACAGCGCCGAGAGCCCCTCACGGAGTCGCTCGACGTGGGCGTCGAGAAAGGCCGGCTCCCCGTTGTAGCAGCGGACCGTCTCGAAGACCGCGTCGCCGTACAGGAACCCGCGGTCGAGCGGGGAGATCCGTGCCGCCGCCGGCGTCGTCACCTCGCCGGCGTCGGGCGGGGCGTCGGCGTCGGCAACGAGCACCACGCGCTCCCCGCCCAGGTCGTCGCGCTGACTCATCTCGGCTCTGCGCCCGCCTCGTCGGGGCCCTGGCGGACTCGCTCCCGTCGCACCACGTCGACGAAGTTACGGACGAGGTCGAGTCCGGCGGGCGTGAGCACGCTCTCGGGGTGGAACTGGACGCCGAACACCGGCCGGTCGGGGTGTGCAAGACCCATCACCTCTCCTGCCCCGCGGGCGACGACCGCGAGGTCGTCGGGCACCTCGGTGACGACGAGGGAGTGGTAGCGCGCGACCGGCGTCGGCTCCGGGAGCCCGGCGAAGACGCCGGTGCCGTCGTGTTCGACGGCCGAGCGCTTCCCGTGGACCACGCGCCCGGCGTAGCCCACCTCGCCGCCGAAGTGCTCCGCTATCGCCTGGTGTCCGAGACACACCCCGAGCACCGGCACGTCGGCACTCGACAGCACGTCGTCCATCACCGGGAACTCCTCGGGGCGACCCGGTCCCGGCGAGAGGACGATCCCGTCGGCGTCGGGCACCCGCTCGTACCGTCGGGTCGTCACGTCGGCGAACTCCCCGAGGTACTGCTCCAAGTTCCCGACGAACGAGTCGTAGTTGTCCACGACGGCGATCTTCACGTCCTCGCTCGCCTCCGACCGCGCGGCGCCGCCAGCACCCCCGGCGGCCGAGTTCCCCGTGTCGGTCGTCGCGATCCCCCCCTCGGCCACCGTCCGGGAGCGGTTCCCACTCTCGGTCACGTCGGTCGTCTCGCCGACGCCTGCGCCGGCCGTCCCGGTCGGGGCGTCGCCTCGTCTGGGGCGCTCGTCCCGGGGTGAGGAAAGCGCCGGGTCGTCCCGAAGATCGACCGCGTCGAGGATCGCTTCGGCCTTCTGGAGGGTCTCCTCGTACTCGCTCGCGGGGTCGGAGTCGTGGACGACACCGCCGCCAACCTGCAGGTAGTGGCGGCTCCCCTCGCTGACGACGGTGCGGATGAGGATGTTCAGCGTGGCGTCGCCGTCGAAGCCGATCCGCCCCATCGAACCGGTGTACGGCCCCCGCTCGGTCGGCTCGACCTCGTCGATGATGGCGAGTGTCCGGGGCTTTGGCGCCCCCGTGACCGTGCCGCCGGGAAAGACCGAGCGAACGGCGTCGACCAGGTCGCGGTCGGCCCGGAGGTCGCCGGTGACGACCGACTCGAGGTGTTGGACCGCCGCGTACGGCACCGTCTCCAGAAAGCGGTCGACGGTGACGCTACCGTGCCGGGAGACCATCCCGAGGTCGTTCCGGACCAGGTCGACCAGTATCGAGTGCTCGGCCCGCTCTTTCTCGCTTGCCGTGAGTTCCGCCCGGAGGGCCTCGTCCTCCTCGCTGTCGTCGCTCCGCGGGCGCGTGCCGGCGATCGGTCGCGTCCGGAGGTCCGTTCCCGACTTGCGAAGCAGCAGTTCCGGGCTGGTCGAGACGACGGCGTGGTCGTCGAACTCGAGCAGTCCCATGTACGGTGCGGGGTTCGTCTCGCGGAGCGCGGCGTACAGCGACAGCGGCGATGCGTCGCTCTCGAAGGCGATCCGCTGGGAGACGTTCGCCTGAAAGGTGTCTCCCTCCCGGACCCGCCGCTTGACCGTCTCCACCGCTTGCTCGTACGCCTCGCGGCTGAAGTTCGACGTGCCCCCGGTGGCGTCGACCCGGCCCGCGGGCGGTCCCGCGCCGGACCGCAGGCGGTCGGCGAAGTCCGCGACTCGCTCGGCGGCGGGTCGGCGCTGGCGGTCGTGTTCGACGGCCTCGACGACGACGGCGTCCTCGCCGAACGTGGCGACGGTGTCGTAGAGGTCGAAGGCGATATCGGGCAGGTCGACGTCGCGGACGGTGTCGTCGGGTAGTGACTCCATCTCGTCCGCCAGGTCGTAGCCGAGGTAGCCGATCGCTCCCGCTGCCGTCTCCGAGCGCCACCCGTCGTCGGTCGGGTCGAGCGAGACGCCGACGTCGACCAGCCACTCTCGGAGTTCGCTCAGGCCGTCGGTCCCGCTCTCGCGGCGGTACCGGAACGACGCGGCCGGGTCGGCGGCGACGAGCGGGGTCGTCCACCCCCGCTCTTTGGGTTCCAGCAGCGCCGTCCCCCCGAGTCGACGGTACACCGTCGTCGGGGTGAGGGCCGCGTCGACCCGCTCACGCAGGATCTCGTCCATCTGATCGACCCTTGGACCCCCCGGTGCAAATGCGTCACGGAGACCCGGTCGGTCCAGCCACGGCACCGGGTCGCTCACGTCGTGTGGGTGACTGGCTCCGGTCGGGTCACCGCCCCTCGCGAAACTCCTCGCTGGTGTCGCCTGCCCAGAACTCGTCACCGCCCGCCTCGCGAGGGAGGTACTCCGTCTCCAGGGTGGTCGCGACGACGTCGGCCAGGGCGTCGAGCGCGGCGCGGAGTTCCTCGCCGCTCTCGTGGTCGACGGCCTCGAGCGCGCCCGGCGGAAGCTCCGGCACGGCGTAGCGAACGCGCTCGTCGGCGGCGTCCCACCGGAGGTCGATCCGCTCGGTCAGGCCGTGTTCGCGCAGTATCGAGTACTCCGCGGTCGTGAGGTGGGTGTCGTCGGCCCACTCGTGGAACCCGTCGCTCCAGGCGCCCTCACGGAGCAGGTCCCCGAGGTGGTCCCGCCGACCGTCGCCGGTCTCCGTACTGCCGTCCTCGTCGACGACGCCCCCGCGCAGCAACGGCGGCTCCGGCGGCTCCACGTCGAGTGTCATGCTTCCGGTAGGTGCGGCGTCGTGTTAACTCTTCGTCACGACCGGTGTGTCAGTCTCTCTGGCTCTCACTCGCCCTCCGATAGCCGCGCCACCGCGAGCAGTTCGTCGGCGTCCGCTGGCGGCGTGTCGTACCGCTCGTAGGGGGTGACCGTCGTCGCCTGCAGAACCGGCATCGGTCTCCGCAGTTCCCCCGTGGCACCGTCCAGCAGCCACAAAACTCGTCGGTCAGTTCCCCTGTGTCCGCGTGGTCGGGGACGATCGTGTACGCCTCGGGATCCTCGCGGCTGCCCCCGTAAGCGACGGTCGTCGCGTTCTCCCGGGTGGGCTCGGCAGGGAGTGCCGCCCGTTTCGCCTCCACGTCGGGTGGGGTGTCCTGGCTGTCCTCGGCCATCGTCGCTCGTCGGCCATCTTCACGCTGGAGTAAAATAACCCTGCGCCGTCCCGGGGCGGTCAGTCGGCGACGGTGAACTGCTCGACGTCCGACTGGACGCCCTCGGTGAGGTCGGCGAGGTCGTCGGCGGTGGTCGCGAGTCGGTCGGTCGACTGGGTCTGTTTCGTGGTCGTCTGTGAGATCTCGGTGGCGAGGTCGTTGACGTCCTCGCCGATGTCGGCCACCTGTTCGACGAGACTCTCGACGGTGACGACGGTGTCGGCCTGGTCGCTCGTCGCGTGGGTGATCTCGTCGATTGCGGCGTCGTTGTTGTCGATCTGATTGCGGATCTGGCCGAAGCTCTCGCTCATCAGTTCGACGGCTTCGGCGCCGGCCTCGACCTCGTCGGCGGTCGTGTCGACCAACTCGAGAACGCCGTCCATCTCGGTCTGGATCTCGGCGACCGTCTGGTCGATCTGCTCGGAAGAGTCCTTTGCGTCGTCCGCGAGGTCCTTTATGTTATCCGCGATCACCTCGAAGCCGGCGGTCCCCGCCTCGCCGGCCCGCGATGACTCGATGTTCGCGTTCAACGCGAGCAACTGCGTCTCGTTGACGATCTCCTTTATCAGTGCGTTCATCTCCTCGATCTCGGCGACCTTCTGTGAGAGGTTCTCCAGGCTGTCGGCGGTGCGCTCGGAGGCGTCGACCGCGTCGGTCATCTCCGTGACGGCGTCGTCGACGTACCCCTGGCCCTCCTCGGTGTACTCGATGGCTCGCCGGGACTGTGCGCGGATCTGGTTCGTCGCCGCGTTTGCCTCCTCGATCGACGCCGAGAGGTTGCTGATGTCGGTCCGGGCCGCCTGACTGCGGTCGGCGAGGACGTTGGTCATCGAGGCGATCTGTGAGGTCATGTCGTCGATCTCGTCGGCGGCACCGTCGACGGTGCCGGAGGCGTTCGAGACCTGCTTGCTGGTCCGCCGCAGGGTGTCCGCCTGACGCTGGATCTTGTCGATGAGGGTGCGCATCTTTTGGGCGCTGGAGAGGATCTGCGTGTCCATGTGCTCGAACGCCTCGTGGATGGCGTGAAGTTCCTCGGCGTCGTGTTCGGGGTCGGGCAGTCCGCTGTCGATGTTCAGGTCGCCGTCACCGAGCTGTGTGAGCTTGCGGTTGACGTGGTCGATCAGCGTCGTGCGGTAGCGCTGGATGGCCTGTTGGCGGCGCCGCAGGCGGTGCCGCTGTGAGGCGGTCATCGCCTGGAAGGTCTCGCCGCGCCAACTGGCCTGGGCGCCGTCCTCCTCGACGGTCTCGAAGGGGTCGACCTGGGCCTCGGCGTCGTACGTCTCCCCGCGGTAGGTCGTCTGCTCGCTGCCGGAGTCCTCGCCGCCGAGAAACGGGTCGTCGGTCGTGCCGGTCGGGACGCCGCCGGCGCCGGTGAGTTCCTCGCTGGCGAACTCGGGGTAGGCCATGATGCCGTGCTCCGAGCGGTCCAGGCCGTCGTCCTCGTCGCTCTCGGAGACACGGAGCCGGTCGACGCTCTGGAGACCGACGAAGACGGCCATCGTCGCCAGCACCGCCCAGGTGCCGATGACGCCGACGCCGACCACCTGCATCGCGAGTTGGTCGACACCGAGGAACTGCCAGGCGCCGTTTTGCACGCCGAAAAACGGGATGAGGACCGTGCCGATCGCTCCGGAGGAGCCGTGGACGGTGAACACGCTGCAGACGTCGTCCACCTTCAGACTGCGGACGACCCACTGGTGCGTGGGGTAGACGAGCGTGCCGACCAGCGCGCCGATAAACAGCGCACCCCACCAGGTGACGTGGGCGCAGGCGCCGGTGATACCCACGAGACCGGCCAGGAGACCGTTCGCGGTGAACAGCGGGTCGGGCTTGCCCGACAGGTAGGCGGTCGTCCCGGCGGAGGCCATCGCGCCGGCGGCCATCGCCAGCGTGGTGTTCAGCGCCACGCGACCCAGCGCCGGGCGGAAGAACTCCCCGCTGTCGGCGCTGATGACGGTGGCCTGCGTGCCGACGTTGAACCCGTACCAGCCAAAGGCAAGAATGAGCGTCCCCAGCACCGCGAACACGATCGAGTGCCCGGGGATGGGCTGGCTGTTGCCCTCGTCGTCAAAGCGGTCCTTGCGAGCGCCGAGCACGTAGGCGGCCGTGAGACCGGCGATCCCCCCGACCATGTGGACGACGGTCGCGCCGGCGAAGTCGAGGTAGGCGACCTCGAGTGCCTGGCCGACGACCCCGTACACCCCTTCCTCGGGGTTGTACGCGAGCAATCCTCCGGCCCAGGTGAGCCCCTGGACGACGGGGTAGATGACTGACGCGACCGCAAAGGAGTACACCACGTACGCGCCGTACGAGATGCGTTCGGCGGTCGCCCCGGAGACGATCGTCGCCGCCGTCATCGCGAACACCGCGCCAAAGAGCCAGCCGACCCACGTCGAGGGGTCACTGGTGTAGGCGTACGCGGACTGCAGGTTCACCGGCCCGCGCGAGGTCAGCCCCGCGACGACGTTCGCCAGCCCCAGGCCGACGACGAAGTACATTATCAGGCCGATACCCAGGTCCGTCATGTTCTTCATCAGGATGTTGGCGGCGTTTTTCGCGCGCACCTGCCCGGCCTCCAGCAGCGCAAACCCCGGCTGCATGAAGAAAATCAGGAACGTCGCGGTCAACACCCAGACGATGTTGATTCCCTCCGCCGCCTCGGCGACACCACTCTGTGCTAGCAGTCCAAGCAGATCCGTGCCGATCATACTCACGCGTCATGCCACCGGAACATTGACACATGTATATTGTTTACGGCGAAATCGGCGGTGCTGACCGTCCAGACCTCGGAAACCAAGATCGTTCGTCGTGATATTGCCTGTATAAATAACGATCGTAAAGAACTGTCTCCGGCGGTCGGCGTGACGACGACTCGCCGGCGCGGGCGCTGCGCTTGTGTCGTCTCGAGCGCGACCCGCGGGGTCCGGCGCTACGGGTCCGGCGCCTCGATCCGCTCGACAGGCGTCGACACCCGCGCCTCGACCGCGGGCGAGAACTCCGCCGTCGCGGTGGCGTCGAGCGGGACGCTTGCGCCGGCGTCGCTCGCGCGCTCACCCAGGCGCTCGAGAAACCGGTCCGAGACGTCCGCGGAGGTCAACTCGAACGGCTCCCGGGGCAGGGACTCGTTCTCCACGGCGGCGATCTGGTCGGTCGCGACGGCGACGTTGGTGTCGACGCGGGTCTGGTCGACCAGCGTGAGCAGGTCCTCGAACTCCCCGCCGCCGACGCCGGACAGCCCGAAGTACAGTCCGTGGCCCACGGGGTTGGGGTAGGCCGGTGCCTCCGAGCGCAGCGCCAGTTCGCAGGCGTAGCCACCAGTTTCGACCGTCGGCCCGAGCGTCGACAGGTCGGGGGGGTCCTCGACGGTCGCTCGCTCGGAGAGCGCACGGTACTGTTCGCGTAACACCGGTCGGTGGACCGTCCCCAGAAGGCGCCGGACCCCGTTCTCGGCGGCGAGGCCGCGAGCGGTGACGCGACGTTCGTCCAGCGTCACGGACCCGCCGTCGGACTCGGACACTCGACAGGAGAGCGACGACCGGAACGACCGCACCGGGTCGAGGTAACACCACAGCGGCAGGTACGGCTCGACGACCTCGCTGGCGTCGCGGACCGGGTCGACCAGATAGACGGCGTCGTACAGCAGAAAGTTGGTGTGGGCGGCGAGCGCCCGCCGGGAGTCGACGCGAGCGGACGGGTCGGGCGCGACCAGCGGCTCCTCGGCGTGGGCCGCTGCCCGCGCCGCCGGCAGCGCCGACGCCCCGAGCAGGTCCGACAGCGGCAACTCCCGGCCCGACGCCCCGACGACCGCCTCGGCGCGAGCGTCGAGCGCGACCAGCAACTCCCGGAGGAACAGTCGCGCGGCCCCGTGGGCGGAGTGGTGCAGGTCGAGCGACCCGTCGTCGCGCCGCCGGGCGACGATCGCCGTGTGCGCCATCTGCCGAAGGGTATGCCCCCCCGGGCTAAAACCCTCGGGGCCACCCCGCCCGCGCCCGCTAGCCGTCACCGAGGACAAAATGTTTATTAAACACGGGTCCTTTGTACTCGTATGGGATCTAACACAGACCCACAACGACTCACGCACGGAGAGCGCGCCAGTCGACTCGTCGCCGACCCCGAGCAGTTCGACGCGTTGCGGCGGGACCGCGAGAGCCTCGAGGACTACTACAGCAAGGTCGTCGGCGCCGCGCCGAACGCGGTCGACGGCTTCTACCAGTACGTCCAGTTGCTCGGCCTGTTTCTGGAGCGGGACCAGGGCCGCATCCGCGGCTGGGTCGAGAAGGACGTCGGCCGGACGGTGAAGAACATGCTGTTGCGGGACTCGACCACGGGCCGGGCGTTCCCGGTGCGCACCCTGTCGGACGTCGTCGCCCGCCACGAGGCCTACGAGGCCGTCGGGATCGAGACGCCCGGGCTGGTGAAGCAGGTCGACATCGCGCTGGAGCACGTGTACGACGACGACGAGGCCAGTCGGTTCGTCCACGGGATCGCCGACGGCCTCCTGGAGGAGGTGCCCGACGACGGCGGTGCCGACCTGCGCCGGGCGGTCGAGGTGCTCGCGCAGGCCCGCGCCGTGGCCGCCCTGCAGAACCGTGACGCCCCCTCGGCGTCGCTGGAGCGGGTCGCCGAGGCGTTCGTCGACGCCACCGACCCTCGCCTCGACCTCGAGGCCGCCCGCACCCCCGCCACCGCCGCGGAGTGTCTCGACGAGGCGCACCGCCTGGCCTTTGCCGATGACCGCAAACTCGACCTCGCCCAGACCGCCGTCCACCGCGACCCCGCCGACCACGACGCTCTGCTCACCTACCTCTACCTGAGCGCCCGCGACGTGATCGAGGACTACCGTCACGGCCGCGAACACGACCGCGGTCGCCTGTTGCTGGCGGCGGCGGCGTTCGAGGCGCTGGTCGACCAACCCGCCCCCGAGCGGTACGACGACTGGGGCGCCTGGACCCGCTCGTACGCCGAACTCGCCCGGGCGACGATCGCCGCCGCCGGGCGCCACGCCTCCGAGCGCGACGAGCAGATATCGCCCGACCCGAAGTTCCGGGCCGCGGCCTACCACTACTACGCCGCCAGCGACGCGCTGGCCGGCGTCCACGACGTTCGCGCCGACAAGTACCTCAGCAAGGCGTTCCGCCACGCCGCCCTGGGTGCCGAGCACTACCGCACCGGGATCGCGCTGTCGGACGCCGCCATCGACACCTTTCTGACCCGCCTGCAGGCGGTGGAGGACGACACCGCGGCGGCCACGCGGACCGCCGGCGGCGAACTCGACGCCGAGTCCCGCGAGACCGCGCTGCGGGACGCCGTCCACGTCCACCGCTTTCGCAAGGCCCAGTCCCAGGTGCTCGACGCCTACGAGCACGGCGACGTCGACGCCGTTCTCGCGGCCGCCGAGGACTGTGACGACCTGCTCGACTCCCTGCCCCAGCGCACCGTCAACACCGCCGTCCACCGCTACCGCGCCCGCGTCGCCGAGGCCCGGCGCACCGAACTCGACGGCGACTTCGGGGACGCCCGGCAACTGTACTCCTTTGTCGAGCGGCCGCGCCGTGAGGTGGAAACCCGCATCGAACTCTGTCGCGTGAAAGCACTGCTCGCCGACGGGGAGGTAGACACCGCCCGTGAACGACTCCGCGAGGCGTTCGACGACACTCCCCTGTTGCGGGGGGCGCTGGCGGTCGTCGACGGCGAGGACCCGACGTGGTCGATCCCCTCCTCGGTCGACCTCGACCTCGCCCTCGCCGACCCCGCCGACGCCGAGGCGCTCGCCTTGCTGGTGCGCTTTTACAGCAACACCGACCGCGACGACCATCTGGAGGCGCTGGTCCGCGACCAGTTCCTCGCGGTCTGACCGGGCCACGGTCGTCGCGAGCGAGACGAGGCCGTCGTCCGCCCGCGACTCAGAACAGCCCCGCGAGACTCGACAGTGGGACGATCTCGGGAGCGACAAAGGCGGCCCCGACCGCGAACATACCGAGCGCGTGTAGACCCGTGTTCGCCGCCTGGTTCTTCGCCTTCCACAGGTCGAGCGTGTACCGCTCGCCGTGCAGGGGGGCAAACGGCGTCACGCCCATCGGCGTCAGCGTGTCACCGAGGATGTGGGTGACGACGCTGAAGACGCCGATAAAGCCCATGAACACCGTCCCGAGGGCGACGGTGCCCGGCGGGACGTACTGCGGGTACTCGCCGGCGACGTACCAGGTCAGGCCGTAGGTCCCGGCGGCGGTCAGGGCGCCAAACAGCACCGCGAACCACACCGTGTGGGTGAACCCGCGGTGTTTCACGAACGGCAGTTTGAGGTCCAGGTCCGGCACCATCGCAAACGAGAAACTGAGATCCATGTCGGTCAGCAGCGCGACCGGCCACCAGATGTCGACCAGCGCGACCGCCCCCAGAACGGCGTACGGTAACAGGGACTCCGCGTGGTAGGCGACGGCCGCGACGACCGGGGCGTACAGAAGCAGAGACACACCGACGTGGCCGTCCTTGTGCACGCACCATGGTAAGACGTGCTCGGTCTTAGCAGTTCGGTTCCGCTTCGCTGTCGCGGAAAACTACCCCCCGTCGTTCTCGGTGTCGGCGGCCGCAAGCGTCGCCTGGTCCTCTGAGATCGTCCCCGTCGCCGCCCGGACGTCGTCGGGCTCCACGGTCAGGTCCGCAAAGGGCGTGCCCGCCGCGAGGCGGTCGGCGGCGTCGGCGAACAGCCGTCGGCACACTCGTCGGACCAGGCGTGGGTTGCCGCCGGTCTCCTCGACGACCGTCGCACACGCCGCCTCGGTGAACAGGTCCGGGTCCGGGGCGGTTCCGTCGTCGTAGGTCTCGCCCCGCAGGTGGTGGAACCAGCGGTCGACGTACTCGGCGACGTGAGTGGGCTCGAACGGCGCGATCTCCTGTTCGTGGAAGTTGATGCGGGAGTACAGCGCCGGCGCCGTCTCCCGCAGGCGCTCTTGGCCCTCGGGTCGGCCCATCACCAGCAGGCGCACGCCCTGGTCACCCACCGCCTGCAGCGGCTCGTACAGGTGCTCCGGAAACGACTCCAGTTGGTCGGCGATGAACACCAGTTCGCGGCCGTCGGCGCGGACCCGCTCGACGATCTCCTCGACGGCCCGCTGGGCCTCCTTCGTGCTCCAGGGGACGCCCTCGCGGAGTTGGCCGTACCGGTCGGCCTCGAGTTCGTACCCCGTGTCGAGACCGGCGCGGACGAGCGTCTCGTACAGGTTGCGCTCGGTGGTCTTCGAGTTGTCCCGGCCGAGTTGAGCGATGACGAACCGGTCGGAGAACTCCCGCTTGACCACCTCGCGGATCGTCGTCTTGCCCGACCCCAGGGGGCTGATTAACCCGACGTGGAAGTCGCCGAGCCAGCGGGCGACGTTGCGCAGCATCTCGGGGTCGTGGCGGACGTACACCGACGCCGGCACCGCGCGGTCCTCGGACTCCCGAAAGGGGAGGTCGGCCTTCGTCTGGGGGTCACCACCCAGCGCGTCGGCCAGGCGGAGTTCGGCGTCTCTCGACGCTTGGCTACGGTCCTC
>CAZQHW010000030.1:7869-19101 GCA_964593395.1 uncultured Halobacteriales archaeon | reverse complement strand
GCGCCGATCGTCGGGTCGATCATCAACGGCGTGTTCGTCATCGCCGACCAGCCCTACGAGATCGGCGACATGATAGAACTCGCCGACAGCGGCACCCGGGGGTTCGTCGAGGACGTTACCCTGCGGTACACGAAGATGTTCACTCTGGACAACACGTTTCTCGTGATCCCGAACGGGAGCATCCGTGAGCGAGACGTGATCAACTACTCCGCCGAAGACGAGCGGACGCGACTCGGACTCGACGTGGTCATCACCTACGAGAGCGACCTGGCCCGGGCGCGAACGATCATCGAGCGGGCGACCCGTGAGGTCGACGGCGTCATCTCCGGGGGCCCGGGGATCCGCATCGGCGCCGCCCGCTACCCCGCCGGACCGACCTGCTACGTCGACCAGTTCGGTGACAACGGTGTTCACCTGCGACTGCGCTACTGGGCCGAGCAACCGTACAAGTTGCTGACGGTCCGCTCGCTCGTCCAGACACGTGTCTGGGACGCTCTCGCCGAGACCGACGTGGAGATTGCCTACCCGCACCAGCAACTCGTGTTCGACGACGACGGGGACGCGGCGCGAGTCAGACTCGACCAGAACGGGTCGGGTCCACCGGGGCCGGCGGCACCCGGGGAGACGAGTCGAGGCGGCGACGAGACCGGTTCGAACGGCCGGCACTCGACGGAGCGCCAGGAACCGGAGACCGCGCCGAACGAGACGCGAAACCAGCCCGGCGACCGAGAACCGGAGGCCGAGGGAGACCTGCCGGGTGACGGCGGGTGATTACGCCGCGTCAGCGGTAATGACCTCGCAGTCGAGCCGGTCCCGCAGGAAGGTCTCGATGTCCGGGTCGTTTGTCAGGGAGTTTATCATCCGGCGCCACCGCCCGGCCTGCTTGTGACCGATGACGACGATATCAGCCTCCTCGGCGGCCACCTCCTCCAGAATTGTCTCCTCGACGAGAAAGCCCCGACGCACGACGTACCGGGTGTTGACCAGTTCGCCGAGACGCTCCTCGACGGCCCGCTTCAGATCCGTCCGTGTCACCTTCCGGCCGTTCTGGAACAGGTCCACGTGCAGCACCGTCAGGTCGGAGTCACGCTCGTCGGCGACCCGGACCGCGCGACGGAGCGTCCGCTCCGAGTGTTCGCTGAGTGGGTACCGGACGGGGACAACCACTCGGGTCACTGTTGACGGATGGGACGGGGCACAGTAAACCCTACCGCTGGGGCAGACGTCCGTCTGCCGTGAGAAAAACGCCACCTACTCGCCATCGATGACGACCCGTTTCTGTAGCGACGTCTCGACGCCGTGTTCGCGGGCGTGTTCGACCAGCGCCTCGTGCTGGACCCGTCCCCGCTCGACGACCGGCACCGACTCGTCCAGCGCCGGGAACTCGTCGCCAGCCCCGAGAACGAACTCGCTGGTCGCGAGGGTGTAGGTCCGGTCCGCGACGAGCGACTCGCCCCCGACGGTGACCGACTCCAGGCCCTCCACACGGTGGTACTGGACCGCTGCCCCGCTGACGTGGGCGTGCCACCAGTCCTCGGCACCGAACGAGACCCGGTCGCCGGCCGAAGACAGCGCCCGCCACAGCGTCTCGCCGTCGACCTCGACCGCCACGACGCGCTCCTCGAACGGAACCAGCGAGACGAGGTCGGCCACCGTGACGGACCCCGACAGCGGCGGTCCCGCCCGGATACCCCCGCTGTTCTGCAGCGCGAGGTCAACCTCGCGGTCCACTCCCTCGTGGCGAAAGGCGTCGGCGACGAAGTTGCCGACCCGGGCCTCCCCGCCGAACACCGTCGCCTCGTCCCGGTCGACGGTCCCGTCGACTCTGGTCACGACCTCGTCGAGAGCCGCCTCGTTCTGGCGGGCAGTCATCGCCTCGCGCACACGCTGGTCCACCGGCCCCTTCGACACGTCGTGCAGCGTGGCGGTTCCGGCGTCGAGGTCGACCTCCGCGAGACGGTGGCCGTTGACACCTGGCCGCACGACCGGCACGCCGTCCACGCGGTCGACGGTTTCACTGTGGAGGTGGCCACCGAGGACGGCGTCAACGTCGACCTCGCGGGCCAGTGCCGCGTCGCGGTCTCCCAGGTGTGACAGCGCGACCACGCTGTCGGTGCCGCTCGAACGGAGGTCAGCGACCGCCTCGCGGGCCGCCGACAGCGGGTCGGTGAAGGTCAGTCCCTCCGCGCCAGGGTTCGAGGCGGCTGTCTCCGGTGCCGTCAGTCCAAAGAAGCCCACCTCCCTGTCGCCGACGGTGCGAACGGCAGTGCGGGCGACGCCCTCGTCGGCGCCGAAGCGTCCGCCGTCACGACGGACGTTCGCCGTGAGCCAGGTCTGTGGACTCTCCGCGGCGATCGACAGGGCGCGGTCGGCGCCGTAGTCGAAATCGTGGTTGCCGAACGTTTCCAGATCCGGGTCGACCGCCCGGTAGAAGTCGAGTGCCTGTTGACCCTTCGTGACCAGCGAGAGCACGCCGGGGGCGAAGTCGTCGCCCGTACCGACGACTGCGGTGTCGTCGTCGCGCAGGCGGTCGATCAGGCCGGCTAGTCGGGCGATCCGGTCCGGGTCGTCGTAGGCGTTCTCGACGTCGGAGTACTGCAACAGCCGAGTCGTCATCGGCCGAGTTTAGCGGTAGGTGGGCTTGAGGACTGCGTTCCACGCCCGGAACGGACAGGGCTTTGACCCGGGCGTTCTCAGTTAGGGTATGGAGACCGCAGACGCCGGGGAGTCGGACGGGGAGCCGTTCACCCGGGAGACCCCGGCGGGTGAGACCGTCCACGTCGACCCGCGAGATGGTGATGCCGGCACCGAGGGTGCCTTTCTCGCCGTCTACAGCGACCCCGAGGGTGAGCGCCGGTACGGCTGGTACTGCGCCGCCTGCGACGGTGTCGACGTGGCGATGGACACGATGGGCCGGGTCGAGTGCAATCGCTGTGGCAACCTCCGCAAGGCGACGCAGTGGGACGCCGCACACGAGTGAGCAGGCGGCACTGAGAGCGGCGCAGCGTGAGGGCGACGCACAGCGTCCGCTCGGGTGTCACACGGGGCGGCGTGCCGCACTCCCGCCTCGACCGACCCCGCGTCGGTGGTCAACGCACGCGGTGGCGTGGTTCCGCTATCGGTTGTAAACGCTCGGCCGCGGCGGAGACGGACTGGACCACGTGGGCCGTCCCGGAACGGGGACCGGCCGGCCCCGGCGGTCGTCTTTTTGTGCTGGGGGGTCGTCGCCCGGGGCATGGTATCGGGTCCGATCAGACCCCGACTGACCGAGGCACGGCAGGAGACGACGACCGGGTCGGAGCCGCCCGGGACCGTCGACGGCGCGATCACGGAGGCGCTCGACGCCTTCGTCGGCGGTGTCGTGAGCGCCGTCCCCAGAGTTCTCTCGGGAATTCTCTTTCTGGTGCTCGCGGCGGTGCTGGTGAAGGTCGTCATGTGGGTGGTCAACCGCGTGCTCCGGCGAGTGGTCGCAAAGGAGTCCGACGTGTACCGGCAGTTCGTCGGGACCGTAATCAACGTGTTTCTCTGGTTCGGGGTCGCGCTGGCCTTTCTCTCGGTCGTCGGGTTGGACGAGATCGCCGCCGCGCTGGGCACCGCCAGTGGCTTTCTCGCGCTCGGCGTCTCGTACGCCCTCTCGGGGATGATCGCCGACGCCGTCGCCGGGATCTACCTACTGCGCGACCCGGACTTCAACGTCGGCGACACGGTCACGGCCGGCGACACGACCGGAGTGGTCCGGCAGATCGAACTCCGAAAGACCCGCATCGAGGTGGACAACGACACCGTCGTCCGGGCGAACGCGGAGATAGAGAAGCGGTGGACCCGCGTCCACGAGTGACGGCGGTCGGGGTCCGGTCCAGTACGACCGGGTGGCCCCGACGAGCGGGTTACTTATGCTCGCCCGGCGAGTACCTCGGTCGTCATGATGCTGGGCCACGCGCTGGCGGCGTTCGCGGCGGTGGCCGCGGTCGCCGGCCGGCGCGTGGACCCCCAGCGTGCGGTCGTTCTCGGAGCAGTCGCCGGCCTGTTCGCTGCCGTGCCCGACGTCGACATCCTGTTTGCGTTGCCCGGACTCGCCGCGGCCGTGTTCCGTCTCGCGGCCACCTCCGGCGGCGCTGAGGTCGGCGACGTGTTCTTTCTCACCGAGTCGTTCTGGACGGCCAGCAGCGACGTCCACCGCTCGGTGACCCACTCGCTGGTCGTGGCGGTGCCGTCCTCGATCGCGGCCGGTCTGGTCGCGGCCCCGACGCGTGACCGACCGATGACCGCCCTCGGCGGCACCCTGCTGGCGCTGTCGGCGGTCGCCGCCGCGTTCGTCTCCGGTCCCGTCGCCGCCGCGATGATGGTCGTGTTCGGCGCAGGGATCGTCGTCACGGCGACCGTGGTTCGACGCCGGACCGACCTCTCCGGCCTGACTGTGGCGGGGCTGGCCGCCGTCGGGTTGTTCTCACACCCCTTCGGCGACCTGTTCACCGGCGGCCCGCCACGCCTGTTGTACCCGTTGGCAGTCGACCCGGTCCCGACCCGTGTGCTGTTCTCGACCGACCGCACACTGCATATGCTCGGGACATTCGCCCTCGAGGTGGTCGCCGTCTGGGCGGCGGTCGCCGTCGTTCTCGTGGTGTACGACCGCGAGGTGCGGTCGTTCGTCAGGCCGGTCGCGCTGGTCGGGGTCGCGTACGGCCTCGCCGCGCTCGTGTTGGCCCCACCGACGCTGTCGGTGTCGTACCACTTCGTGTTCTCCGTGTTGGGACTGGGGCTGGCGGCGTGTGCGGTCGCCTGGACGCGACCGTCGGATGTCGGCCGGTCGTCGACGACGAACCCCCGGCCGGACGGCGGCCGGGACGGCTCTTGGCCGCGGGTCCGGTCGGCTGTCGATCCCACACTCGACCGGGAGCGAGCGGCGACGGCGCTCGTGACTGGCGTGACGACCGTCTCCCTGGCGTGGCTGGCCTACCTCGTGGTGTACGCGGCCGGGTTCGCGCCGACGTGATCCTTTTGTGAGGCCACCGCGAGAGAGAGGTATGGCGCCGGACGACACGGAGGTGTCTCCGGGTGACGAGCGTCGCCCGGACGCCCGGGGTTCGGACCTGGGTGTCACCACGCTGTTCCGTGACCGGCGGGTGAACGCGGGGCTGTTCTGGACGGTCGTCGTCGCGCTGGTCGTGTTCGCGGCCGTCTCGGTCGCCGTCGGCGACCCGCTGTCCGCCGTCTTCGCGCTGGGGGTGGCTGCTCTTGCCGTCGTGGTGCCGCTCACCTACCGGTCCGCGCTGGTGACGCTGCCCTGGGAGATCGTCGCCGTTGCGTCGGTCCCGACGGTCGGGCGAGCGTTCGTGCCGGGGTCGTTCGAGGTCGTCGGGGTCTCGTTCGCGGCCGTTGTCACCTACATCGCGGTCGCGGCCGTCGCGCTCATCGTCGCCGTCGAACTGCACGCGTTCACTCCCGGCGTGGAGATGACCTACGGCTTCGCGGTGCTGTTCGTCGTCGTGGTCACGCTGGCCGCCGCCGGCGTCTGGGCACTCGCCCGCTGGCTCTCTGGGATCTACCTCGGCACGACCCCACTGACCGACGAGCGGGCGGTCATGTGGGAGTGGGTCGGCTCCTCGGTGGCGGGACTGGTCGCGGGACTCGCCTTACGGCCGTACTTCACCCGCCGGGCGTACACCGACCGGCTCCCTCAGTCGGTCGTGGCCTACGCCAAGCGCCGGCCGACTCCCGACGGACACTCCGTGGACGAGCCCCCCGCCACCGAGGAGGACGAACCGGGCCGCCCGGGCCGCTGGACTCGTGGCCGGATCCGCGACCGGATCGGCCTGAGCGCGGGCCAGCAGGCGGCCGCCGCCCGACTGATGGAGTACGTTCTCGTCGGACTGGTGTTCATCGGCCTCGAACGGGGTACCTTCGGGATCGTCGTCAACGCCGGGGTCGCGCTGCTGATCGTGCAGTTGCCGCCGATCCTGGAGCGCGACCACGAGATCCCGATGGACCCCGCGCTCACCCTGTGGATCACGGCGGCGGCGTTCTTTCACGCCCTAGGGACTGTCGGCATCCCCGGCCAGCAGGCGTCCTTTTACCGGTCGCTGTGGTGGTGGGACCACTTCACCCACGCGCTGTCGGCCTCTGTCGTCGCGGCAGTCGGCTACGCGACGGTGCGGGCGGTCGACCGCCACAGCGACGGCGTCTCGCTGTCATCGCGGTTCGTGTTCGTGTTCATCCTCGTGTTCGTGGTCGCCTTTGGCGTTCTCTGGGAAGTGCTTGAGTTCGCCCTGGGTCTCCTGGGGGACGTGACCGGCGGCAGCGTCCTCACCCAGTACGGTCTGGGGGACACGATGGTCGACCTGGTGTTCAACCTCGGCGGTGCGGTCGTCGCCGCCGTCTGGGGGACCGCCTACCTCACCGACGTGACGGGAGCGATAGTCGACCGTCTCGATCGCCGGGCAAGCGAGGAGCGCCGGGACACCTGAGCGCTCTCGCCCGGCCGGTTCACCCGGACCCCTAACTGAACCAGCATTTATGCTGTCGGGGGCCGACGGGTCGGGTGCCATGGTGTACAAGAAGATCCGCCTCATCGGCACGAGCACGGAGAGTTTCGACCACGCGACCAGAGACGCAATCGAGCGCGCCCGGGAGACGATAGAGCACGTCAAGTGGGTCGAAGTCGAGGAGATGGGCGTCGAGGTCGCGAGCACGGACCGACCGGAGTTCCAGACGGAGGTCACCGTCGCGTTCGAGTTGGAGGACTGACCGTCGGCGCCACCATTTTTGTCGGCGCCTGACCACGCTCACACGTGACCGGCGCCGACATCACCTGCCAGGTCTGTGACGCCCGAATAGACGTCGGCGCAGACATCTGTCCCGAGTGCGGTGCCCGGACGGACCTCGCGGCGGCGGTGCGAAAGCGCCCGGCGGGGAGCGACGGCGAGAGTGCAGTCGACGCCGCCGACCGCTCCGCCGACGCGAACCCGACCCCCGACGAGGGGACCGCCTCTGGAGGTTCGGCCGCGTCCTGTCCGGACTGTGGGGCGGCGGTGTCGGCGCAGGCGGTCCGCTGTCCGAAGTGCTACACGGACCTGACCGGACGCGGGGCGGCGGCGCTGGGCGGCGCCGACACAGGCGACCGGTCGGCGGGCTACCGGCACGTGGCGCTGGTCCCGCTGATGCTCGCCGGAGCGGTCGGAGTGACGGGGTCCGTGGCGTTTCCCGACAGCGCCGGCGTCGGCGCCGTCGCCGGGGCGCTCAACCTGTTGAACATCGTCGGGATCCCGCTGGTGACGATGTTGGACCTGCGGCGGGTGACCGCCGCCTTTGACTGGGACACGCGGTCGGAACTGTGGGTGTTGCTCGGACTGGTACCCGCGGTGAACGTCGTCAGTTCCTTTCTGTACCTGGTGCGACGGGCCGACGCGGTCGGCAGCGGCGCCTGACGCCCGCACTCACGACATCCAGGGGCCCGCTCAGAGACGCCCGCGGATGGCGTCGACGACCGCCGCCGCCGTGCGCTCGACGCCGTTTGCCTCGACCATCTTCGATACCTTCGGGTGGTCGAGGTCGACGTGAGGGCAGAACTCGCCGCACTCCTCGTTGGGGCACTTTATCTCGACGGCCATCACCCGGTAGGAGCGGTCGATGTACTCGCCGCCGCAGGCGGCACACTCGAAGGTCGGCATACCTCCAACTGCGTGCCCCACACTCCTGAGGGTTACGCCCGCGAGAGCACAGCGGCTTTAGGCCGGTCGCCCGTGGTTCGGGCATGGCGAAGTCGACGGTGACGGAACACGACGGGCGACTCATGGCCCGCTACGAGACGCCGGAGATGGTGTTCGAGGTGAACTGCGAGACCGTCGAGGTGACCGACGTCACCCTCGAGTTTCTGCGCGACGGCGGGGTGGTCGGCGCGATCTACAACGACCACGGCACTGAGAAGACGATGGCGCACCTCTCGACGCCCGGTGAGGGTGACTTTATTGGCGTCGAGGTGCCGAAGTCGTTCGTCCACGACCTGCTCGACACTGCCGTCGAGACCGACCGTGTGACCGGCAGCGACCCGGAGGCGTACGCCCTGCGGATGCTCGACTGACGGGTCGAAGTCCAAGCCGGGGGTTATTGACGCCGGGGCCCCTACAGGAGGGTTGATGACGGTGGAAATAGACGAGCGGCAGGCGGGGGGCTACGGCACCGTCCGAATCGACCGCCCGGAGGCGAACAACTCCCTGCGGATGGAGGAGGTGACGGCACTCATCGACGGCGTGGAGTTGCTCGACCGACGCGACGACCTCACCGCGATCGTCCTCGCGGGCCGTTCCGAGGTGTTCTCGACCGGGATCTGCGTCGAGAGCATCCTCGACCGGGAGGGTGACGTCGACGCCATGACCGAACTGATCGACCGCGTCCAGCGACTGTACCGGTCGGTCGAGACCTGTTCGACGCCGACGGTCGCCGTTGTAGAGGGCCCCGCGGTCAGCGCCGGGTGCGAGTTGGCGCTGACGACGGACCTCCGGGTCGCCTCGGAGGACGCCGAACTCGCCTTGGACGGCCTGGAGTTCGGCATGGTGCCGCCGTTCGAGCGTCTCCGGCGGATCGCTGGCGAGTCCGTCGCCAACGACCTCTGTCTCACCGGCCGCCGGCTCTCGGCAGCGGCGGCCGACCGCCACGGCCTGTTCAACCGGGTCGTTCCACAGGATGCGGTCGACGACGCCGTCACGCGACTCGTGGCGTCGATCGACGACAAGCGCTCGCGGACGGTCGAGCAGTTCAAACGCGCCCTGCGGTACGCCGACGGGACGCCGGTCGCCGAGACGACCGAGTACCGGAGCCAACTGGAGTACGTCTGCTTCACCGACCCCGAGTTCGCCGACCGCGCCCGAAACCACGTGTACGAGGAGCGCGCCGACCACGTCTGACCGCCCGGCGAGACGCACCGGATCACGCCCGCCCGGTCACCACAAGCCAGTCGTCGGCGTCGCGCTCGACGCCCACTCCGTCGAGCCCCGCCGCCGTCGCCGCATCCTGCAGCGTGGCCCGGTCGTACAGGCGGACCGTGGGATGCTCGACCCACTCGCTCGTCGCTCCGCGGGAGGTAATCTCGTACTCGATCCCGACGGTCGCCCGGTCGTCGTGGACTCGCCCCGCGGCGACGGACCACGACACCGTGCGGTCCGCGACGGAGACCGACCCGCCGCCCCGCAGGACCGCACGTGGCTCGATGGGGGCAGCGACGGCCACGACCCCCGACGGCACGGCAACGTCCGCCGCCGTCGCCAGCAGGTCGGTCGCCGACTCGCGGGCCGCCAGGTTGCCGAGGGAGACGACGGCATCTGCCGTCTCAGCACGGAGCGGGGGTCGCGCCGGGTCAGCGGCAACGGCGTCACCCGTCCGCTCGTGAGCCAATTTTAGCAACGCGGGCCAGCGATCGACGCCGACGACACTGGACGACGCCGCCTGCGCGAGCCATCCGCCGGCGCCACACCCAAGTTCGACGAGCAGTCGGCTGGATGCTGCCCGCTCGCCTTCGGCCTCGGGTTCGTCCGTCACCGGGCCGTCCGTGGGCAGGTCACGGAGTCGTCGCCGCCGGTCGCTCACGGGCGCCGGGCCGTCGTGGGTGGTCTCTTCGCTCTCGCCGGCAGAGACGGCATCGGCGACGGCCAGGAGTGTCCACAGTGCGGGGGGACCGTCGTGGGCCGCTCGCTCGAACGCCCGGTCGAGGACGCCGACGAGCGGCTCCGTCACTGGTCGTCGTCGGTCGTCGCCCCGTCCTCACCGGTGGAGACGGCGGCGGGACGGTCACCGACGCGCCGGCGGACGCTCTCGGCGTGTGCCTCCAGGCCCTCGGCCTCGGCCAGGGTGATCACGGTGTCGGCCAGGCCGTGGAGCGTACCGGAGTCCAACCGCTGTACCGTCGACGAGCGCAGGAACGTGTCGACGGAGAGGCCGCCGTGGACTCGTGCGCCGCCACCGGTGGGGAGGACGTGGTTCGTTCCGGTGGCGTAGTCGCCCGCGGCGACCGGCGTGAAGTCACCGAGAAACACCGACCCGGCGCTTGGAATCCGCTCGGCGAGGTCTTCGTCGCCGTCCGCCTGCACGGAGAGGTGTTCGGGGGCGTACTCTTCGGCGAACAACACCGCTTCGCTCATCGACCGCGCGAGGAACACGCCCGACGCCTGGTTCGCGAGGGCGGCGCGGATCGTCTCCGTCCGCTCTCGGCCCTCGACCTGTCGCTCGAGTTCGGCGACCAACGTCTCGGCGACGTCCTCGCTGGCGGTGACGGCGGCGACGGCGGCGTCGGGGTCGTGTTCGGCCTGGGCGAGCATGTCGGCGGCGACGTAGGCGGTGTCGCAGGTCTCGTCGGCGACGACGAGCACCTCGCTGGGCCCGGCGAGAAAGTCGATGGCTACGTCCCCGCGCACCTGTGCCTTTGCGGCGGTCACCCACTTGTTGCCCGGGCCGACGATCTTCTGGACCGGGTCGACGGTCTCGGTGCTGTACGCCAGGGCGGCGACGGCCTGCGCACCGCCGACGGCGTAGACGGCGTCGGCGCCGGCGGCGTACACTGCCGCGAGCGTGGCGTCGCTGGGGTCCGGCGGTGTCGCCACGGCGACCTCCTCGACGCCGGCGACGTTCGCCGGCACGACGCCCATGATCGCGCTGGAGGGGTACGCCGCCGCGCCGCCGGGGACGTACACCCCGGCCCGCTCGATGGGGCGGAACCGCTGCCCGAGGGTGCGTCCCTCGAAGTCGTCCCGCCAGTCGGTCGGGAGTTGGGCCTCGTGAAACTCCTTGACGTTCTCGACGGCGTCGTCGATCGCCACCCGGAGGTCGGTGTCCACCTGGTTGTACGCCCGTGCTGCCTCGCCGGTGAGTTCGAGATTCCCCACGTCCACGTCGTCGAACTCGCGGGCCATCGCTCGCAGCGCGGCGTCGCCCTCTTTGCGGACGCGCTCGACGATGTCCGCCACGTCGGCGTGCAGCGTGGCGGTGTCGACCGACCGGTCGAACGCCGCCCGGCGCTGTGCCGGCGTGAGGTCCGCGATCGACCGTACCGCGAGGTCGAGGTCCGCGCTCGTGGCTGCCCCGTCTGAGTGCTCGCTCATACACGGTCGTTCGTGGCCCGTCGGAAAAACGGTTTCCCGCTCTCCGTAGTGTGGGTCGCTCTGACGGGGCCCCGCGACACTTATCCCACTGCCGGCGCGCCGACGAACGTGGGACAGAGCGCGCAGCGCGAGTCGGCCGACGCCG
>CAZQHW010000030.1:0-7769 GCA_964593395.1 uncultured Halobacteriales archaeon | reverse complement strand
AGCCAGCGGACTCGCCGCCGGACGACCCCGAGGCACAGTTGGCGGCCGCCCTGGAGCGGGTTGCCCACGGGGCGACGGTGTCCGTGCCGGCGCTCCTGGTGCAGCGCAGCCTCGACGTGGTCTTCGCCGCAACGCTGTCGAACGGCGTGGGCGCTGCCGCCTACGGGGTGTTCGCCCTCGCCCGGCGGCTCCAAGCGTTCCTGATGAGCGTCGCGAACGGGTTCGGCAGCGGGCTGAGTCGCTTCCTCCCGACCGCCGGGCCGCGAGAGCGTGACGCCATCGTCAGCGTCGCCGCCCTGCTCACCGTCGGGACCGCGACGGTGTTCGGCGTCGGCCTGTTCCTCGCGGCGCCCGCCGTGGCCGAGGTGGCCGACGAGGGCCCGCCCTTCGCCCTCCTGTTGCGGGTGTTCGCCGTCGGGCTCCCGGTGTTCGCCTTCGCCCACGCGCTGGTGACCGGCACGCTCCGGGCGGTCGAGGCCGTCACCGCAAAGACGCTGTTCGCGCAGGTCGGCGTCCCGGTGGCTTGGCTGTCCGTCGGCGCCCTCGGCGTCGTCGTCTTCGAGAGCGTGGTCCTCGTCGCCGCGGGCGGCGTCGCCGCGATCGCCGTCCTGGGCGCCGTCGGCGCGGGGTGGCTCGCCCGCGAGGAGGGGTTGCGACCCCGGGTGCGTGGCGCCGAGTTCCGGCAGACGGCACGGGAGTACGTCGACTACGTCGTCCCGGTGGCGCTGGCGACGGTGGCGACGACGGTCCAGCGGCTCGGCTTCTACCCGCTGCTGGCGGTGTACCTGTCGGGGTTGGCCAGCGGCGTGTTCACCGTCGGCGTCGTCGTCGGCGGGCTGGTGCGGCTGCCGCTGATGGGGATCAACCAGTTCATGTCGCCCGTCGCCGCCGCCCTGCACGACCGCGAACACCGGGAGGCGCTGTCCCGACTGTACCACGTCACCTCGCGGCTGGTGCTCGTCGGCGTCACCGGCCTCGCGGTGCCCGTCGTCGTCTACCGCGAGTCGGTGATGGCCGCCTTCGGCGAGACGTTCGTCCCCTTTGCGCCCCTGCTCGTGGGGTTCGTCGTCGCCCAGTACGCCGCCTGCGCGGCCGGCAGCGTCGGCATCCTGCTGGTGATGACCGACCACCAGCGTGCCTCGCTGGTCGTCAACAGCGCGATCACCGCGGGGCTGGTGGTCGTCGCCGTGCCCCTGACCGCCCGCTTCGGCCTGGAGGGGTTGGTCGTGACCTACGTGTTGATGCTCACCGTCAACAACGGCCTGGAGGTCGTCGTGCTGTACCACCTGGAGGGACTGCAGCCGTTCACCCGCCGGCACCTGTACCCGCTCGCGGCGGCCGTGCCGCTGGCGGCGGTCGCACTCGCCGTGCGGGTGGCCGGCGTCCCGTTCGCTCCACTCGTGGGGTCGCTCGCCGGACTGCTCGCCTACGGCGCCACGTTGCGTCGTCTCGGGTTCACCAGCGTGGAGCGACGCCTCGCCGGGACGCTCGTCGACCGGTACCGGACGGCAGCGGCCGGTTTGGTGACGTCGATCCGGTAGACTGCGCCCAGTGCGGTCGCCGACACCGGGGGCGTGTCGCCTAGAGCGACGCCGGCCAGTCCCCCGAATGACGGGTGATCGCGAGAGGTTCAGCCCGGTCGACGGGCCCGTCAACCACACCAGCGCCAGTCGTTCGAGGTCCGCAACACGAACGGCCCCCGAAGACGCTGCTTCCGTCCGAGCGAGACGTGGGCCGGGTGTCCACCTGGGTAGTGTTCGACGGACCGAACCAGTGTATAAACAAGAATAATTAACAATTTGTGGCCGACACGTTTCCGTGTATGTCAACTGGTAGCGAGCCCCACGACAAGACGGAGCGCAAGTCAGCCATCAGGAAGCGCCACGAACAGGCAGCCAACGAGGTGCTTCCGGACCACCGACAGCTGTTCATCGGTGGCCAGTGGGTTCCGAGCGCCTCCGGGGAGACGTTCGAGACAAAAGACCCGACGACGGGCGAGACGCTGGCCGAGGTCGAGGCGGGCAACGCCGACGACATCGACCGGGCCGTCGAGGCCGCGTGGGAGGCGTACGACGAGCGGTACGCCGGGATGTCGACGGCCGAGCGCCAGTCGATGCTCGAGTCGATTGCCGACGTCGTCGAGGAACACAAGGAGGAGTTCGCACGCCTCGAGAGCCTAGACAACGGCAAGCCGATCACGGAGGCACGGGGCGACATAGGCCTCGTCGTCGACCACTTCCGGTACTTCGCCGGGGTGGCGCGCGCCCACGAGGGGAGAACCGTCGAGACCGACGACAGCAGGCACGTCGAGACCCTCCGCGAGCCCTACGGTGTCGTGGGCCAGATTATTCCGTGGAACTTCCCGCTGTTGATGGCGGCCTGGAAACTCGGCCCCGCGCTGTCGGCCGGCAACACCGTCGTACTCAAGCCCGCCGAGGAGACCCCGCTGAGTGTGCTGAAACTGATGGAACTGACGGAGGACGTGGTCCCGGACGGCGTGGTGAACGTCGTCACCGGCTTCGGCACGGAGGCGGGCGCGCCGCTCTCCGAACACCCGGACATTCGCAAACTCGCGTTCACCGGGTCGACCGAGGTCGGCCGGGAGGTGATGAAAAGTGCCGCGGACAACATCACCGACATCACGCTGGAACTGGGCGGAAAGAGTCCACTGGTGGTGTTTCCCGACGCGGACCTCGAACAGGCCGTCGACACCACCGTCACGGCTATTTTCTTCAACACCGGGGAGTGCTGTTGTGCCGGGTCACGGCTGTTCGTCCACGAGGACATCAAAGACGAGTTCTTGGACGAACTGGCGGCCGCGGCCGAGGCCCTGACCGTGGACGACCCGTTGCTCGAGTCGACGGACCTCGGTCCGAAGGTGACCGCCGAACAGGTCGAACGGACGATGGACTACATCGAGGAGGCCGAGCGGGCGGGCGCGGCGTTCGTCGCCGGCGGGACCCAACCCGACGACGAGGCCCTGTCCGACGGCTGTTTCGTCGCACCGACGCTCATCGACGACATCGACCACGACAACAGGGCCGTTCAGGAGGAGATCTTCGGGCCGGTCCAGGAGGTGTTCACCTGGAGTGACTACGACGAGATGATCGAACTGGCCAACGACGTGGACTACGGCCTCGCCGCGGGTGTCATCACCGAGGACCTGACAAAGGCCCACAGGTGCATCCGGGACATCGAGGCCGGCAACGTCTGGGTCAACACCTACAACGACTTCCCGGCGGGCCAGCCGTTCGGCGGGTACAAGCAGTCCGGAATGGGCCGGGAGACCGCACAGGAGGCCGTCGAACACTACACGCAGACGAAGACCGCGAACATCTCCCTGGACTGACGTGACCGTCCCCTTTCCGAAACTCTCCCCGGGCCGGATCCGGGCCCGGAACGTCTCGGTGGCACCAGACGGGACGGCGTACGTCGTCCCCTCTGGGATGCACGAGCGGCTGCGAGCGGCGGTCGTGCCGGCGCCCGGCGAGGGAGTGGGCGACCCGAAGGTCGACCTCGCGCTGGCCGGGTGGGCCTCCCTGCAGAACGACGGCATGACCGACCGGGTGAACGTCGACGCCCCCGACGACTTCGGGACCGTGAGCGTCCTGAAGCGGTTCGCCCGCTCGCACGACGCTGGGTCAATCGTCGTGGCGCACCACCCCAGCGGCGAGGTGCGCCGGTGGGCCGACCCCGCCGCGATCGCGCTGCCGGACACCTCGACGGACGCCCCACGTAGCCCCAGGGAATAGCCAGTGCGTGACGCTCGTGACCGTGACCGGGCGACCGGTCGTGCAGGGAGGCTGACCGGTCCACCAACGGTCGGGGGTACCCGGCGCTACGCGATTCGTTTTCGGGTGAACCTGCCAGCGTACCTGAAATGTACGCCCGGGACACTAACGGCCGGCGTCATCCCTGGCGTGTGCCGTGTCTGCCGGGAAACCCTCGTGCCGGGCGCGCCCTGTTGTCGGGGGCGAACCGGTGTCGCGTGCCTGGGTTCTCCGCCTGTCATCGTCGCCTGGTGGCACCTCGGACGGGGACTGTGGCACGCACTCGAACGTAGCGCGTGCCGGGACAAGCCGCTTTCGACGGGCGAGACCCAGGCGACGCCGGTCAGGCGTAGACGTACTCGGACTCGTCGATCTGGGTGTAACGGCCGTCACGGTACTGGAACCGGTTGAACTTGTACTGGAGGTAGTACCGAAGCCCCTCGATGCCGGCCGAGGGCGACAGCGACAGGAGGCCGTTCTCATCGACGTCGGCGTTCATCAGGTCGTTCACCACGCGGAAGGCGTCGTCCCAGTCGTGCGGTCCGTAGTCGGCGACGATGTCGGCAAAGGAGACGTTGCGGAGGATCTCGGTGCCGACGGCGGCCCGCCAGGCACTGTTGTAGCGGTGCAGGCGGTTCTGGGCGGCCAGTCTGCCGGCCTCGCGACCGGTTCGGACGGCGACGTGGTACCCGCCCTCGTGGAAGGCGGAGGTCGCGCCCATCGCGCCGCCGACGACGGCGACGCCGGCGCGGGCGGGCGACTCGACCGGTCGCGTCGACGAGATGGGGTACGTCTCGGTGCCGCCGGCCTTGCCGCGGTCCTCGACGAGGGGAAAGTCCTCGACGGAGTAGCCACGGGGGCCGTACTCCCGTTCGATGAGCCGCCTGATGTACTCCCCGCCACGGGGGACGCGGTCGTCCTCGGGGTCCAACAGGGCGTAGGACTCGGGTGCCTCGACGGTGTCGAGGTCGAGGTCGATCGGCATCGTCAGGCCGACGCGGGCGACGGTGCCGTCGTTCGGGAACACCCACGGGTAGGCGGTCTCGCCGGGCATGTACCCCCACCAGAACTTCATCGAGTCGTCGTCGAACAGTTCCTCGGGGAAGCGGCGGTACTCCTGATAGGCGATGTGGTTCGACTGCTTTGCGGAGAGTCGGTCCGTGGCGTCGACGTTCTCGGGGAGGAACTGGTCGAGAACGGCGTTCGTGACCGTGCGCTGTGGACCGTCGGCGAGCACGACGTTGTCGGCCTCGATGGTGGTACCGTCGGCGAGTTCGAGCACATGGGCGCCGTCGAGGTTCGCCTCCACGTCACGGACGCCGGTGCCGACCTCGTACCGGGCGCCGGCGCTCTCGGCGCGGTCCCGGAGGTGGTCGTCCATCCGGGCGCGGTGGAATGTGTAGCCCATCGACGGGTACGAGGCGTCGATGCCGGTGCCCTCCAGTGTCACCGACTCCGTCGGTCCGTGGAACTCGGTGTCCTCGATCCGCTGGTGAACGACCCCGTCGGGAAACGTCGACGGGTCGAGTCCCATTATGTCCACCCAGTAGTCAAGCATCCCGGCGGCGTCGGTCGAGTCCGGGCCACGCTCCTCGCGGTCGGCGCGGGGGACGCCCTTCTCCACGAGCATCGTCTCGGCGCCGCCGGCCGCAGCCTCCATCGCGGCGCTCGATCCACCGGGGCCACCCCCGACGACCGCTACGTCGACGCGTTCCATACAGTTCGATAGACTGACGGGGTTAAAACGCCCGCGATCGCCCAACGGGTCCGTTGCTCACCACCCCCGCTCAGGGGCGCTGCCACCGGTCCACGACGACCCGGTCACGTCAGACGCGCTACGTTTTTGTCGGTGCTGTTCGGAGCCGGGAGCGTGACAGACACCGACTCGACGGACGGGGTACGGGTCGAGCGTGCCGACCCCGTCGCACGCATCGTGATGGACCGCCCGGACAGCCACAACGCGATGGACGTGGCAATGGCCGAGGCTCTGCGGGACGCCGTCGTCGAGACCGTCGCCGACGACGCCGTTCGCTGTGTCGTGCTCACCGGGACCGGACCGGCGTTCAACACCGGCGCGGACCTCTCGGGGATGGACGGTACGCCCGAAGACGGTCGTCGCCTGCGCTCGATCGCCACCCGCCTGCACACGGCTGTCGAACACCTCGCCGGCGGGCCGACACCAGTCGTGACGGCGGTCAACGGCGTCGCCGCCGGCGGCGGGTTCGGACTCGCACTCGCGGGCGACGTGGTGCTCGTCAGCGACGCCGCCCGTCTGGAGTACGCCTACACCCGCCTCGGGGTCTCCGGTGACGGGGGGTCGACGTTCTTTCTCCCCCGACTGGTCGGGCGCCGTCGCGCCCGGGAGATCGCCCTGCTCGACGAGCCGATCGACCCCGAGGAGGCGGTCGCGGACGGTCTCGCAACCGAGGTCGTCCCCGCCGGGGACCTGGCGGACCGGACCGCCGACATCGGGGCTCGTCTCGCGGACGGCCCGACGAGGGCACACGCGGCGACGAAGCGCCTGCTGGATCAAAGTCACGGCCGGGACCTGCCGGCGCAACTGGCCGCCGAGACAGACGCCATCACGCGACTGACCCGCACCGAGGACTACGCGACGGGCCTCGCGGCGTTCGAGGGCGACGAAGATCCGGCGTTCGAGGGACGCTGACTGGGCGAGACTCACCAGGGTGGCCGGTCCCGACGGCGTCAGTCGTCGTCGGCGGTGCCGACCCGGGCGTCGTCAGTTGCGCGCTCGGACCCTGGTGTCCGTCGCTCGCCGCCGGGACGGGACTCGACGAGCGCTCGCGCTACGAGTGCGGCGGCCACGAACGCGAGGACACTGCCGGCGGCAAAGGCCGCCTGGATGCCCGCGACGGTCGCCACGCCGCCGATGATCGGCGGGCCGACGACCCCACCGACGCCCTTTGCCGTGGAGCGCAGGCCCATCAACTCCGAGCGCCGGTCGGCGGGGGCGACGTCGCCAATAAATGCGAGGGCGCCGGTCGTCATCGCGGAGAAGGAGGCGGCGATGACGACCATCCCGAGGGCGGCGAGGCCGACCCGCGGCCACAGTCCACCGGGGACGACGGCGGCCGCCTCGACCAGTGCGAACACGCCGGAGCCGGCCATGCCCGCGACGACCAGCGGTTTGCGCCCGGAGGAGTCGGCGACACGGCCGAACAGGTACATGAACACGCTCTGCCCACTCGGGTTCACGGCGAGAAGGACTCCCATCACGAGTTCGGCGGCCAGCACCGTCCCGAGCACGTTCACGCCGCCGGCCAGCACCGTCTCGGTGAGGTACACCGGCAGCAGGCTCATCACGCCCAGCACGGTCATGTTGCGCAGGGCCAGGGCGACGTACAGCCACGCCAGACCGTTCGTGCGGAGGTGCTCGCGGTCGTCGACCGCCGGCAGGAGCCGACGGCGGATCTCGGCCCCGAGCGCCCCGAGCGAGGGGGTCCGCTCGGGCGTCGGTGACGGGTCTGTGACGAGGGCGGCCGCCAGCGTCGAGACGAGACTCAGCGCGGCGATAACGAGGTACAGTTGCGCCGGCGCGACGAGTCCGAGCAGGACGCCCGCCCCGACCTGGCCGCCGGCGAAGCCCACGCCGCGGGCGGAGTTGAAGAAGCCGAGTGACCGCCCGCGGGCCTCGTCGCCGCCGAGGTCGCTGACGACGGCGAGCATCACCGGTTGGAAGCCGACGGCAACGACGGCGTACAGCGCCCGTAGGCCGATCGGCCCCCAGACCCCCTCGACGACCGTCAGCGGCACCACGGCGACGGTGGCCGCCAGGCCGGTGCCGACCATCACCGTGCGGCGCCGGCCGGTCACGTCCGCGACGGCGCCCCAGACGGGCGCGAACACCGTCATCCCGAGGAAGTACGCCGTCAGCACCATGCTCACGGCGAACTCCGAGCCACCGCGGCCCACGTAGACGGCCATCGCCGTCCCCATCAGGATGCCCGACGCGAACCGCGTCGTGCCCGCCAGGGCGAT
>CAZQHW010000029.1:17264-19201 GCA_964593395.1 uncultured Halobacteriales archaeon | reverse complement strand
CGTCGAGTTCGGTCTCGTGGAAGGCGTCGTAGGTGTGTTTCTCGACGACGTGGTCGTTCTCGCGGACGTCGAGTTCCTCGACGATCGCCGTCTCCCAGGTCCCGGCCACCGCGTGTTCGGTCGAGCGTTCGAACTCGTCGTAGTAGTGTGTGTCCTCGAACTGCTCGGGTGGGTGGACGTCCCGGGTGTAGACGACTTGGACGTCAGCGTCACGGGCACGTTCGACCACTCCGGCGACTGGCTCGATCGTCGCCCCGCTACCGGGGGTGACAGAAGCCGTTCTGCATGTCCACGACGACGACTGCGGCACGCTCCGGGTCGATCCAGAGGTCGGTGTCGGTCGCTACCATGGCGCTCGACCGGTGTCGCCGGGTCAAAAACCACCCGCCGTGACCGTGAGACGAGGACCGAGCGATTTTTTCCCGTGGATGGGGAACCCCCGATATGCAACGATGGCTGGTGGTTCTGCTGGCGGCGACGACCGTGCTGTCTCCCGTGGTGGGTGCGGTTGGGGCGGCGCCGGTCGCCTCCACAGCGGGTGTTGACGACCCCGTCGAGACGGCCGACGCCACGACTTCGACCGTGACCGTGAGTGCCGCTCAGGAGGCCCGGGACAACCAGAGCACCGGCCAGGACGGGGCGCCGCCGGACCCCGAGGAGGACGTGCTCGGCTGGGAGGACGGCTACTGGTACAACGAGTCGATCCAGGTGGACCGCTCGGACGGATTGAACGACTCCGAACTCGAGGCGGTCGTCTCGCGTGGAATGGCCCGCGTCGAGGAAGTCCGTGAACTGGAGTTCGAGAAGCGAGTCCCCGTCCGGATCATCACCCGCGACCAGTACAGCGAGGAGAACGCCCAAGACTTCGCGAACGTCTCTGAGCCGTTCCGGCGCCACCAGAACGCCAAGTTCGAGGCGCTGTTTTTCGCGAACGAGTCGACCGATGCGATCGAGGTGCAGGAGTCCACCCGGAGTGCGTCGGTGCTCGGCTTCTACAGTCCGTCGGAGGACGCGATCACTATCGTCTCCGAGAACACCACTTCGCCGAAGATGGACGAGATCACCCTGTCCCAGGAACTGTTCCACGCACTGCAGGGACAGAAGTTCGACATCTACGACAGTGAGGTGTACCCCGGGACGACCAGAGAAGACGGCAACGCGATCAACGGCGTCATCGAGGGTGACGGCAACTACGTCGACACACTGTACCAGCAGCGCTGTGAGGAGGAGTGGGACTGCCTGCTCCCACAGGACGACGAGGGCGGTGGTGGCGGTGACGTCAATATCGGGCTGAACGTGCTCCAGTTGCCCGCGTACACTGAGGGCCCCGAGTGGGTCCAGCAGGTCCGCGAGGAGGGCGGCTGGGAGGCGGTCAACGAACTGTACGAGAACCCGCCCGAGAGCACCGAGCAGTACATCAACCCCGAGAAGTACCCCGACGAGGAGCCTCTCGAGTTCGAGCTCGAAGACCGGTCGAGCGAGGAGTGGGAGGTTCTCCAACTCGAGGGTAACGACAGCGCGAATTACGCCGAGTTCGGCGAGGCCGGCCTGTTCACCATGCTGTGGTTCGCCAGTTACGAGAAGTCGATCGCTCGGCAGGCCCCGTCCTCGGTGGCGTTCAACTACATTGAACTGTTCGAGTTCAAGACCCCACAGCGCCAAGAACTGAAAGACATCGGCGGGTACAACTACTCGCACCCGGCGACGAACGGCTACGCCGGTGACCGGCTACTTCCGTACGTTCCCGACCAGAACGCCAGCTTGGACGAACTCGGCTACGTCTGGGAGATCCGCTGGGACACCGCCGAGGACGCCCAGCAGTTCGCCGACGCCTACGAGGAGGTACTCGACTACCGCGGCGCCGAGACCGTCGAGGACCGCGAGGGCACGTTCCGTATCCCCGAGGGCGAGGAGTTCGCCGACGCCTTCTACGTCGG
>CAZQHW010000029.1:0-17164 GCA_964593395.1 uncultured Halobacteriales archaeon | reverse complement strand
TTCGGCGTCGTGGTCGGCGTCCTCGCCGTTCTCGGGGCGCTGCTCGTGCTCCGGCGCCGGGACTGATCCCCGCACATGACCGTCCGTTCAGGGAGCGTCACTCTCGTCGTTGCCCTGGCGGTACTGCTGGTTGGGGGGCCAGTGGCGGCCACGACGGTTTTCGGGGCCGACGACACGGCCCCGATCGCTGCAGACGCGGCGACGACGCCCCCGGCGTCCGCCGTGGACGTCGTGTGGTCCGAGACCGCGAACGGGACCGGTGACCAGGGCGACGACGCGCCGCCGGACCCCGAGGAGGACGTCCTGGGTTGGGAGAACGGCGTCTGGTACAACGAGTCGGTCGCCGTCACGCCGGACGACGGCTACAACGAGAGCGAACTCGAGCGGATCGTCGCCCGGTCGATGGCTCGCGTCGAGCGGATCCGCGGGTTGGAGTTCGAGTCGACGCCGAACGTGGAGTTGATCACCCGCGAGGAGTACCGCGCGTTCGTCGAGAGCCTGTACGAGGACGTGGGCAACGTCACGACGGCACAGCGACTCCACCAGAACACGAAGTTCGAGGCGCTGTTTCTGGTCGGCGAGGACGACTCGTACTACGCCGACTTCGTCGCCAACCAGGGCAGCGTCGCCAGTGCGTTTCACGTGAACGAGGACGTCCCCGAGCACGGCTTCGAGGAGGGCGACATCGGGATCGTCGTCTCCGAGAGTGGCGCCGCAACGGAACTGCAGGAGTGGACGCTGGGCCACGAACTGCTGCACTACGCCCAGAACGAGCGGTTCGACAACAGTGCCCTTCTGGGCGGCCCGACGGAGGAGGCGGCGACGGTGAACACGAGCCTCGTGGAGGGCGACGCGACGTACGTGGGCCAGACGTACGCCCAGCGTTGCAACCTCGAGTGGGACTGCCTGCCCGCCTCGCAGGGCGCCGCGCCGGGGGTCGAGAACTTCGGGCTGGTGCTGTACGACTTCGCTCCCTACAGCAACACCGCGAAACTGTTCGAGTACGTCCGCGATGAGGGTGGCGTCGAGGCGATGAACGCCCTGTACGAGCGGCCGCCCCGGAGTACCGAGCAGTTTCTCCACCCGGAGGAGTACCCGGCCGACGAGCCCCTGGACGTGGCCTTCGAGGACAGGAGTACCGACGCCTGGGAGCGGCTGACGCTGCCCAACGGCCCCGACCACGCCACCTTTGGCGAGGCGGGAATCTTCGTGCTCCTGTACTACCCGAGCTACGACCGGGGGTCGACGGTCGCGATCGACTTCCAGCATCCCTTTGCTGGCGCCCAGCGTGACCCGCTGGTTCGGCTGGACTACGTCCACCCCGCCTCGACCGGGTGGGAGGGCGACAAACTCGTGGTGTACACGGACGACCGGTCGGCCGAGACGAACGAGACTGCCTACGTCTGGACGACCGTCTGGGAGTCTCCCGGTGACGCCCGCGAGTTCGCCGACGCCTACACCGAGGTGCTCGACGCCTACGGCGACCCCGTCGAGACGACCCAGGGCAGGTACCGGATCCCCGACACGAACCGGTTCGGCGACGCCTTCCACGTGTCCGTCGACGACGACACCGTGACGGTAGTCAACGCGCCGACCGTCGACGACCTTTCGACGGTGCGGTCCGGAGTCACGACCGACCCGACAGACGAGCCGACCCGGACGACCGACGACGCCACGACCGACCCGACGACAGCCTCCACCACTACCACCGCCACCACGACCGACGACAGGACGACGACGGACGCCGGAGGCGGTGACCAGGCACAACCCGGCTTCGGTCTCGTCGCGGCGGTTCTCGCTCTCGGTGCGGTGCTCGTGCTCGCCCTCCGTCGCCGGTCGTGAGCCCTGTGGGTTGAACCTATCTTTTCTACGGTCGGTACCGACCGTGAGGCGTTCGCCCTGACCGTGGCGGTCGCCTGGACACCGTAGCTGCCGTCGCCTCTGGCGTCCTCGTGGCGATTGCCTGGACGGAGAGGGCAAGGACTTTACTCGCCGCTCGGCGGGTGACGGTAGATGAGGCGTGTCGTGTTGACGATAGCAGTCGCCGCCCTGCTGGTGACCGCCGGGTGTGGGTACTCGGACGCCGACCCCGCAGACGCCGACGTACCGGACGCAGTGACGAACGAGACCGTGCCGCCGGACCCTGACGAGGACACGCTCGGCTGGGAGAACGGCGTCTGGTACAACGAGTCGCTCACCCTGACCCCGGACGACGGATTGAACGACACCGAACTCAGGGCGGCCGTCAACCGGTCGATGGCTCGCGTCGAGCGGATCCGTGGGCTGGAGTTCGAGTCGACACCCGAGGTCGAGGTGATCACTCGCGCGGCGTTCCGGAATCAGACGCCGTCAGTGTTCAACGAGAACCCGGTCGACCAGCAGGTGTACGAGGCGCTGTTTCTCGTCGACGAGGACACGACGGTGGCCGAGGTCCGCGAACGCCTGTACAGCGGGAGTGTGGCGGGGTACTACGCCGCCAACCGGATCGTCATCGTCACTAGCAACACGTCCGACGTCGAGGTCCGTCCGGACACGCTCGCCCACGAGTTGACACACGCTCTCCAAGACCAGCGACTCTCCGTGGGGCCCCGCGGCGGTTCGCTCGACAGGCGTAACGCGTACACCTCGCTGATCGAGGGCGACGCGAACTACGTCCAGGACCGCTACGTGGAGCGCTGTGCGGGCGACTGGGACTGTCTTCCGCTCCCGACCGCGAACGACGGTGACGGCGGTGACCGTGGCGCCAGCGGCGAGTTCGGGTTCTTTCTCACCTTCTACGCGCCGTACAGCGAGGGTCCGACGCTCATTGGAGACCTGATCGACCGCGCGAACGGCTCGTGGACGACGGTGGACGACGCCTGGAAGTCCCCGCCGGTGAGTACGGAACAGGTGATCCACCCGGAAAGGTACCCCGACGAGGAGCCGCTCGAGGTGACGGTCGCTGACCGCTCGGGGCTCGACTGGCGACCGGTCGAATACGACGGGCGGCGCTCCGAGACCGTCGGCGAAGTGGGGGTGTTCGCCATGCTGTGGGCGAACGGTGTCGTCCCCGAAGAGAGCCTGTACGACGACGCGACCCGGTACAACTACTCCCACCCAGCGTCGGAGGGATGGGGTGGTGACCGCCTGCGTGCGTACCGGAACGGCGACCAGTACGGCTACGTCTGGAAGACGGTGTGGGACACCGACCACGACGCCCGGCAGTTCCAGTCGGCCTACCGCTCGGTGCTCGACCGGTACGGTGCCGAGGCGCTGGGCGAGGGTCGTTACCGGATCGACGAGGGTGGCTTCGCCGACGCCTTCGAGGTCGTGCGGGACGGACGGACGGTGACGATCGTCAACGCGCCGACCGTCGAGGACCTCGCTGACGTGTACGACGTCTCCGAGGTGCGGGCAGACGGGGACTGAGTCTTGCCCCCGACGCGGTGGCTTTTTTCCGCTGGAGGCCGGATCGGCACGGGAGATGGACCGGTTCGACGCCGTCCCCGAGTCTGCGATCCGCGAGGGGACCGCCACGGACGCCTACTTTCTGCGGACGGAGGAGACGCTCGCGGCCGCCGACCGCGACCCGACGGTGGTCGCTGAAGTCACCCTCCAGCAGTTCCCGGACGACGACCACCACGTTCTCGCGGGAGTGAAAGACGTCGCTAACCTGCTGGCGGATCACCCCGTCGACGCCGACACCCTGCCCGAAGGACGGCTGTTTTCGGGCGGCCCGGTCGTCCGAATCGAGGGGCCGTACCGCGCCTTTGCCCGGCTCGAGACGTCGATCCTGGGGTTTCTCTCACAGGCCAGCGCCTTTGCGACACGTGCCCTGGAGACGCGACTGGCCGCGCCGGAGTCGACGGTGCTGTCGTTCGGCGCCCGCCACCTGCATCCAGGCCTGGCGGCGTGCCTGGAGCGGTCTGCGCTGATCGGCGGCTTGGACGGGTTCTCACACGTCGCCGCCGGCGAGGAGATCGGTCGCGAGGCCGGCGGGACGATGCCCCACGCTCTGCTGGTGTGTTTCGGCGAGGGCGAACAGGAGGCAGCGTGGCAGGCGTTCGACGACGCCGTCGCACCCGAGGTGCCGCGGGTGGCGCTGTGTGACACTTTCGGCGACGAGGCGGACGAGGCGGTCCGCGCCGCCGAGGCGGTCGGCGACCTCGACGGGGTGCGACTCGACACTACCGGCTCGCGTCGGGGTGATTTCAGGCACATCGTCCGCGAGGTGCGCTGGGAACTCGACCAGCACGGCCACGAAGACGTCGACGTGTTCTGCTCGGGCGGGATGACGCCGGCGTCGGTGCGCAAACTGCGGGACGTGGCCGACGGCTTCGGCGTCGGCTCCTACATCACGGACGCCGATCCCCTCGAGTTCGGGCTGGACATCGTCGTCGTCGACGGCGACCCGGTCGCGAAACGGGGTCGCCTCCCCGGCCGGAAAGAACTGTACCGCACCGCGGAGGGCGAGGACCACGTCGCACTCGCCGACGCCGACCCCAGGGGCGACCCGCTACTGGAGCCACTGGTCCGAGACGGCAAGGTCGTCCGGGAGTTCGACCTCGACGCGGCCGCTGCCCGGGCCGTCGAGGACGCCGACCTGCTGGGGGTCGCCGAGTGACGCGGTGACGAACAGGCGGCACGTGGACTCACCCACGGAGACGGCGTGCCACACTCCCGCCTCGACCGTCTCCGTGCTCGTGGTCAGGGCACGCGATGCGGTTGTCCCGCTATCGGTCATAAACCTCCGTGGGACCGATCCGGTTAAGCGGCGGGCAGGCGTAGTGTGAGCGGGTAGAGAGAGCCCGGCTCCCGCGGTTCGCGTGAGGAAAGTCCCCCCACCGCCTGGGCAGGCGACCGGGCGCAAGCCCGGGGTTGGAGACGGCCGGCTCTGGAACAGAAACGACACGTCCCCGTCCGACCGATGAGGTCCGCGACGCTTCCCGCGAGGGGAGCAAGACCCGACCGAGGGCCGACGACGGGGGACCGGTGGAACGGCCATCCTCGCCGGTGCAAGTCCGCGCGACAGGTAGCCCGGGCACGGCGCGGACGCTCAGCCGAATGCCGGGTCGAACAGAAGGGGGCTTACTCCTCTCTGCCCGCGCTTCAGGCGCCGGCCTCTTCGAGGGCCGTCTCGATGTCCTCGCGCTGGGTGACGCCGACGAACCGCTCGATGATACCGTCGTCGTTCTCGACGATGAGCGTCGGCAACGAGCGTACCTGGTACTCGTTTGCGATGTCTTGCTCGTCGTCGACGTCGATCTGGACGAGTTCGAACCGCTCGCCCCAGTCCTCCTTTATGTCCTCGAGAATCGGGTCCTGCGTCTTGCAGGGGCCACACCAGTCTGCGTAGAAGTCCATCAACTGAACTGTCATGGCCGGACTGAGACGCGGCAGGCGAATAAGGATTTCCCACTCGTGTGCTCCGGTCACCGTTGGGCCTCGTGTCGGCCGGTCTCGGGCCCGCTCGCTCCCGGTCCGCCGGTGACACCTCGGGTCGTAAGGTTTAGTTCAGTCGGCGACTTTCGTTGAGTATGAGCAGCGGCCAGAACTCCGGCGGCCTGATGTCTAGTGCCGGACTCGTCCGGTACTTCGACGCCGAGGACAGCAACGCCATCCACATCGACCCGCGAACGATCGTCGCCCTCGGCGTCGCCTTCGGCCTGTTTATCCAGTTGCTGACTATCACCTCCTGACCCCGAGCGCGACCCTTTTGAACGTCACTCTCCTACCGAAGTCATGAGCGTCACCGCCGGCGTCGTCGCCGTTCAAGGCGACGTCAGCGAACACGTCGCGGCCATCGAGCGCGTCGCTCGCGGGGCCGGCCGCGACGTGACCGTCCACGAGGTCCGCGGGTCCGGCGTCGTCCCCGACTGCGACTGGCTGTCGATGCCCGGCGGCGAGTCGACGACTATCTCCCGACTGCTGCACGAGGAGGGGATCGCCGCCGAGGTCGTCGACCACGTCGAGGCCGGCAAGCCCCTGCTGGCGACGTGTGCCGGACTGATCGTCGCCGCCACCGACCCGAACGACGACCGCGTCGAGTCACTCGGCCTTGCGGACGTCACCGTCCAGCGCAACGCCTTCGGTCGACAGGCCGACAGCTTCGAGGCCCCGCTGGACGTGACGGGGCTGGATGACCCGTTCCACGCGGTGTTCATCCGCGCGCCAGTTATCGACGAGGTCGGCGACGCCACCGTCCTCGCCGAGTGGGACGACGACCCCGTCGCGGTGCGGGACGGCCCCGTGCTCGGCACCTCCTTCCATCCCGAACTCACCGACGACGACCGGATTCACCGGCTCGCCTTCTTGGACTGACTGGACGCCTCCCCGGTGCCGGCACCGTCTCGAAAGCTCTCCTGCTGCTGTGGCTACCGGGGAGCGGGCCCGCGGGAGCCCCCGTTCCGCTACGGACACCTCACTCGCTGCGCTTTTTGAATCGTCGCGGGCGATTTTTGAGCGTCACCAGACTGAAGCTGTGGTGGCCGCCGAGGGTCGTTCGGCGACCCGAGTAACTCTTGGATTTGTGGAACAGGCGGGACAGCGAGGTTCTCCCTGGCAGCCAAGCGCTCCACGCCCGGCGACAGCGACGTAGAGCGGTCGAGCGCCGCGAGGCGCTACGCCCCGCTGGAAGCCGACGCCGAGGGCTTCGGGGGACCTCCCGAGAGAATCCACACCGTGTGACACAGAGAGCGCCCCGGACTCCGAGAGATCACACACGACCTCGACAGCACCCCTCCAGAGGATACGGAGGTAACGCGAACAACGGGCAGGACGTGTGTCCGGAGGAAACGCATATGTCCGGCCCGGGCGACCGACACCCATGGACAGAGAGTGGATTGGCGAGACGTTCACGAGCAGCACGGGCTGGAACCACCTGACGGACCTGGTGGACGTCGGCGACCGGATGGCCGGCAGCGAGGGCGAGCGCGTCGCCGCCGAACTCACCCGCGAGGCACTAGACCGGGCCGGCGCCCGGGACGCCCAGGTCGAGCCGTTCGACATCCAGGGGTGGACCCGCGGGTCGGCGGCGGTACGAGCGGGTGAGGACACCGAGGACTGCATCGCCCTGCCGCGCAGCCCCGCGGGAGAGGCGACCGGCGAACTGGTCGACGTGGGCCACGGGGTGCCGGAGGACTTCGAGCGGGACCTCTCCGGCAAGATCGTGATGGCCGCCTCGAACGTCCCCGACTACCACGACCGCTTCGTCCACCGCCGGGAGAAGTACTACCACGCGGTCGAGGCGGGCGCCGCCGCCTTTGTCTTCCGCAACCACGTCGAGGGGTGTCTCCCACCGACCGGTTCCGTCGGTACCGAGGACGACCCGATCGGGGCCGTCCCCGCGGTGGGCGTCTCGAAGGAGGTCGGCAGCCGCCTGCGACGCCGCCACGAGGGCGACGAGGTCAGCGTCGAGGTGGACTGTGCGGTCCACGACGCCGAGAGCCAGAACGTCCACGCTTACCTCGGCCCGGAGACGGAGGAGGAGGTACTCGTCACGAGCCACGTCGACGCCCACGACATCAGCGAGGGGGCGATGGACAACGGCGCCGGCACCGCGATGGTGGTCGAGACCGCCCGGGCGCTCGCCGCCCGCGAGGACGACCTCGACACGCGAGTGCACTTTGTCTGCTTCGGCGCCGAGGAGGTCGGACTGGTCGGCTCGTCGCGGATGGCCGCGGACCACGACCACGACCGCGTGCGGGCCGTGCTCAACCTCGACGGCGTCGTCCGGGGGCGTACACTGAAACTGTACACCCACGGCTTCGACGACCTCGAGGACGCCGTCGAGACCGTCGCCAGCCGGTACGACCACCCGGTTGAGACGATCCCACGGCTGGGTCCTCACAGCGACCACTGGCCGTTCGTCGAACACGGTACGCCTGGCATCCACGCCATGTCGAAGACCGGCAGCGAGGGGCGTGGCTGGGGCCACACGTACGCCGACACGCTCGACAAACTCGAGTCGCGAGACCTCCGCGAACAGGCCGTGTTGCTGACCGCCCTCGCGGTCGAACTCGCCGACGAGAGCCGGACGATCGACCACCGCGACACGGAGGCGATCGCCGACGACCTGGAGGCTCAAGACCTCGCCGAGGGGATGAAGATCACCGGCGACTGGCCGTACTGACCGTTCCGACTGCACTCCCGGACCGTCGCCGTCCGTCATTCATCGCCGGTCGGTCGTTCCGTGTGGTGAGCGGTCGAAAAGCAAGGCACTAATGCGCGGCGACCCTTCTGGTCGGCAATGGCGTACCCCGCGACGCTGCTGGGGCCAGTCGACGCACTGGGGGCGGTCATCGAGCCGCTGCTCGTGGTCGTCGTCCTCGCCAACCTGGGCACGCGGCTGCTCGCCGACCGGCACTACCGGGCGCTTGCGGCCGCCGGCGAGTCGCTGTCGCGGTACCGCCCGCACGAGGCGAGCAACGTCGTGCTCGTGCTCGCCTCGTTTTACTACGCCACCTACGACTACCACCCCGGGATGGTGCTGTCCGTGCTCGTGGTGTCGCTCGTCGTCGTTGACTTCTTCGAGTACGAGGCCCGCGCCGTCGAGGCCCGCCGTGACGACCCCCTCGACCGCCCGAAGGCGGCCATTGCCGGCTCGATGCTCGTGCTCGGGTACGTTCTCTACACGACGGTGTTCTTTCTCGTCGAGCCGATCTGGAGCGCGATCGTCTGACGGCGCCGTGTGCGCCGTCGCTCCGGGTCCCGGCGAGTGCTCGGGTCAGTCCCCCCGGACCTGCTCGCGGATCTCGGCGGGCACCGACGGGTCACGCAGCGTGGTGGTGTCGCCCAGGTCGGCACCGTTCGAGATGTCCGCGAGCAGGCGACGCATGATCTTCCCCGAGCGGGTCTTTGGCAGGTCGCCGACGAAGTGCACCTCCGCGGGACGGGCAAAGGGTCCGATCTCCCGCTCGACGGCGGCGACGATCGTCTGCCGGACAGCCTCGGAGGGCTCGACATCCTCCCTGAGCGTGACGTAGGCGACGGGCACCTCCCCCTTCTCGTCGTCCGCTTGGGGGACGACAGCGGCCTCGGCGACGCCGTCCGCCTCGCAGACGGCCGACTCCAACTCCATCGTGCCGAGACGGTGGCCGGCGACGTTCATCACGTCGTCCAGGCGCCCGAGTACGCGGAAGTAGCCGTCGGCTTCGTGGACGGCGCCGTCGCCGGTCTCGTACACCCAGTCCGCGGGGTCGTCGCTGTCCACCTCGGAGAAGCGCCGCCAGTACTCCTCGATAAAGCGCTCGTCGTCGCCGTACACCGTCTGGAGCATGCCGGGCCAGGGTCGCTCGATGACGAGGTTACCCGCCCGGTCGGAGCGCTCGGGCAGCGGGTCGCCGTCGTCGTCGTATATCGCCGCCGCCACGCCGGGACAGGGTCGGCCCGCCGAGCCGGGTTTCATGTCGTCTAAGGCGGGCAGGTTCGTGATCAGGTGGCCGCCGGTCTCGGTCTGCCACCAGGTGTCGACAACGACGGCGTCACCGTCGCCGACGTGGTCGTGGTACCACCGCCACACCTCCGGCTGGATCGGCTCGCCGACCGTCGTCAGGTGCCGGAAGTCGAAGTCGTACTCCGCGAGGTGGTCGGCACCCCACTTCATGAACTGCCTGACTGCGGTGGGCGAGGTGTGGAACACGTCGACGTCGTACCGCTCTGCGATCTCCCAGATTCGCCCGCGGTGGGGGTGGTCCGGGGCGCCCTCGTACATGACGCTCGTGGTCCCCAGCGCGAGCGGGCCGTACACGATGTAGGAGTGGCCGGTGATCCAGCCGATGTCGGCAGCACACCAGTAGGTGTCCGCGGGTTTCACGTCGAGAACGTTCCGGGTGGTGGCGGCGGCGTAGGCGAGGTAGCCACCGGTGCGGTGCTGGCAGCCCTTTGGCTCGCCCGTCGTGCCCGAGGTGTACATCAGAAAGAGGGGGTCCTCGGCGTCCCGGGAGACCGGGTCGACGGCGCGGCGCTCGCGTTCGGCGAGCAGGTCGGCGGCGAGTACGTCCCGTTCACTGAGGTCGTCGGCGTCGAGGTCACCGCCGGGCGCCGCGCCGGGTTCGTGGACGGCGCTGCCGTGGCGCTCGTAGACGAGGACGGTCTCGACGTGGGTGTCGGTCTCTGTGACCGCCTGGTCGGCCTTTTGTTTGTGGTCGAGAAAGTCACCGCGGCGGTAGTAGCCGTCGACGGTGACGAGCACGTCGGAGCCGGCGTCGTCCAGGCGGTCGGCGACCGCCGAGGCGGAGAAGCCGGCGAACACGACCGAGTGAACGGCGCCGATCCGCGCACAGGCGAGCATCACGACCGGCAGCGCGGGCACCATCGGCAGGTGTACGGTCACCACGTCGTCGCGGTCGACGCCCAGGTCCCGCAGCGCGGCGGCGGTCCGGTTCACCCGCCGGTGGAGTTCGCGGTAGGTGATCGAGCGCCGGGTGCCGTCTTCGCCCTCCCACTGCAGTGCGGCCTGGTTTCCTCGCTCGTCGAGGTGCCGGTCCACGCAGTTGTGACAGGCGTTGAGTCGCCCGCCGACGAACCACTCGTAAAAGGGCGGGTCGGAGTCGTCGAGCACCTGCTGGAAGCGGCGGTCCCAGTCCAGCAACTCGGCGTACTCCGCGTAGGCGTCGGGCCACTCCCGTTCGAACCGGTCGTGTACGTCGGTGTCTGTACAGTTGGCCTGGCCGACGAAGTCGACCGGCGGGCGGACGTACTCGCGGTCTGCCAGTCGTGCCTCGATGTCCCCAGTCGTGTCCGGGTCTGAACTGGACTCGGCCATGCCCTCGGAGTGGTTCGCGGGTGACATAAGCGTACGCGTCACGGTGGCGCCGGTGTCGTGGTCGGTCACCCCCGTGTGCGAGGTATTTTACGGGTCCACCCGCAAGTCAGGCGCATGGCAGGCCGGAGCGAGGACGACGCCGAGGACCTCGCGTCCGACTCGGACGCGGGCGCCGACAGCGGGGCAGACGTCGACCGCACTCCACAGAGCCGACGGGAGGTCGACGGGCCACCCGGTCCCGACGGCGGCGCCGGGAACGGGGACGCCGACGGCGCCGGTGAGGACTGGCGGTTCGGGGTGGACGACGTGGGCGAGGACGGCGTCGTCCAGTCGGTGATCGAGGCCGAGAACCCTGACCTCGAGCACGCCGCCTTTGTCGTGTTGGGTGCGCTGGCGATGGTGCTCGTGTTCGTCCACCTCTGGACGCTCGTCTGACCGCGACCACGAGCGGGAAACACCTTTTTGACAGGGGGTGAAACGGCAGGGCATGATATCCCTCGACGAGGCGGTGACGGCTCGCCTGGAGTCACACGGGGCCCGCTTCGAGGTGCTGGTCGACCCCGACGCCGCACTCGAGATCAAGCGCGGGGAGTTCGACGGCGAGATCGAGAACGTGATCGCCGCCGAGGACGTGTTCGAGAACGCCGCTCGTGGCGACCGGCCCGCCGAGAGCGACCTCGAGGACGTGTTCGACACCACCGAACCCATCGAGGTCATCCCCGAGGTGATCCGCCAGGGCGAGATCCAGATCACCGCCGAGCAGCGCCGCGAGATGCAAGAACAGAAACACCGCCAACTCGTCGACACCATCGTCCGCAACGCGGTCAACCCGCAGATGGACGACGCCCCCCACCCACCGGAGCGGATCGAGACCGCCCTGGAGGAGGCCGGGTTCAGCGTCGACCCGATGGACCCCGTCGAGGAACAGGTCGACGACGCTCTCGACGCCCTGCGACCGGTCATCCCGATCCGCTTCGACGAGGTGGCCGTCGCCACCCGCGTTCCACCCGAGCACGCCGGCAGCGCGCAGGCACAGATACGGGAGTTCGGCGACCTAGAGCGCGAGGAGTGGCAGTCCGACGGCTCGTGGATCGGGGTCGTCCGCTTCCCCGCCGGCCTCCAGGACGAGTTCTACAACCTGGTCAACGAGGTCTCGAGCGGCGAGGCCGAGACGCAGATCGTCGAAGACGAGGAGGAGATCGGCACGCGGTGAGCGTGAAAGGCGGCACGACGGGACGGCTGTGGGCGGCCGGTCACCCGCGCCGGAAGCCGAGCGCGAAGCCGCCGGCGAACCCCCCGGTCACCGTCGCCGCCGACAGCACCGGTCCGATCCACTCGTTCGACACGTCGGCGGCACTCTCGCTCGCCTCCAGCAGTCCCCCCGATAGCTTGTCCCACTTGACTGTCAGGTAGCCCTTCTGTTCGAGAAAGGCGAACAGCGCCAGTTCCATCCCGACAATAAACGCGATCACCTTTGCGACTTTCTTCGCGAAGAAGCCGATCAACCCCCCGATGACCGCGCCGCTGCCGAACTGCAGGCCGAGCGCCTGCGGATCGATCTGGGCCAGCATAGGGCTACGTGTGTAGGCAAACAGTATGGCTTTTGTGGGCCGTCGGACGACACGGACGGCCACGACGCCCCCCTGCGAGCGGGGGATTGAAGAGCGGTCCGGCCCAAGAGGGGAACATGACGCAACCAGCGGCAACCGAGGTGGCGGACCGGCGCGGCTGACCGCCCGCCGGGGGTGACCCCATGAACCGCCGCACCCGCGTCGACAACGGCCCGGCAGTCGTGGTCAAGCGGGCCAACAAGCGTCCGGTCGAGACCGAGGAGATCCGGCAACTCGCCGGCGCCGGCGGCTACGAGGTACTCGGTGAGATAACCCAGGTGCGCGAGGAGGACCCCGCCTTCCACGTCGGGGAGGGAAAGGCCGAGGAGGTCGCCGCCCTTGTCCGTGAAACCGGTGCCCGCACGGTCGTCTTCGACAACCGCCTGGGACCGTACCAGACGTACAACCTCGGCACCCGGTTCCCCGAGGGCGTCGAGGTGCACGACCGTTTCACGCTCATTCTCGAGATATTCGGCCAGCGTGCCCAGACCCGGAAGGCCCAACTGCAGGTCGAACTCGCCGAGTTGCGGTACGAACTCCCGCGGGCAGAGGCAAAGACCAGCCTCGCAAAGCGCGAGGAGCGCCCCGGGTTCATGGGGCTTGGCGAGTACGACGAAAGTCGTGAACGCGATATAAAGGCCCGTATCGCTCGCATCCGCGACGAACTCGCGTCGATCGAGCGCCAGAACGAGGAGCGCCGGGAACAGCGCCGTGACTCCGGGTTCGACCTCGTCGCCCTGGCGGGGTACACGAACGCCGGAAAGTCCACGCTGTTGCGCCGGTTGGCCGCCGACCTCGACATCGACGAGAACGACGACCGGCACCCGGATCTCGCGACCACCGCCGAGTCCGAGGACCGCCTGTTCACGACGCTCGGGACGACCACCCGGCGGATGGACACCGACCGGCGGGACGTGCTTCTCACCGACACGGTCGGGTTCATCAGCGACCTGCCACACTGGCTCGTGGAGTCCTTCGAGTCCACGCTCGACGCCGTCTACCGCGCGGACCTCGTTCTCCTGGTCGTGGACGTGACCGACCCCGTCGAGGAGATGCGCGAGAAACTCGTCACGAGTCACGACACCCTCTACGAGCGCAACGAGGCGCCGATCGTCACCGTGCTCAACAAGATCGACGCCGTCGACGACGACGAACTCGAGCGCAAGCGGGCGGCGCTGTCCTCGCTCGCGCCCGACCCCATCGCCGTCAGCGGAACGGAGGGCACGAACGTCGACGCCCTGCGCGAGCGCATCGACGGCGAGTTGCCGTCCCTGGAGCGTGAGCGACTGGTGCTCCCGCTCGGCGACGACGCGATGAGCCTGGTGTCCTGGCTCCACGACGAGGCTCACGTCGAGACCGTCGACTACGGCGCCGACCAGGCAACGGTCACCTTCGAGGCCGACTCGGAGACCGTCGAGCAGGCCCGGGCCCGGGCCGCCAGTCTCGTCAGCACCGACACCGACACCGACACCGGCGCCGACGACGCCGGAACGGCGCCCGCGTCCGCCCCGGACGACGGCCGCGTCCCCCCGAGTCGGCGCGGTCGCGAGGCGGACGACCCCGAGCGGGCGAGTCCCGACGCCGAACCGCCCGGCGAGTAGTCAGCGTTTCTCCTTTTCGACGACGCGGACGTTCTCTATCCGCGTCTCGGGGTACTCGCCGTCGACCTTCTCGGCGGACTTCACCATGTCCCAGACGGTGTTGAGACCGGTCGTCACGCCCTCCAGGGCCTCCATCTCCGGGCCGGTTCGGGCGACGGTCTCGACGGCGACCCGCAACTCGATCCCCCGCTCGCCGAAGGAGAACTCCGTGTCCACGTCAGTGACCGGGATCGCGTGACACAGCGGGATCGCCTCGGGCGTGCGCTTGACCGCCTGGACGGCGGCGACCCGGGCGACCGCGAGCACCTCGCCTTTCTCGACGCGGCCCTCCCGGACGGCGTTGACGGTCGCCGGGCGCAGTCGAAGGCGGCCGGCGGCGACGCCACGACGTCGCGTCTCGGGCTTGTCGCCGACCCCGACCATGTCGACGCTGCCGTCCTCGACGTGGGTGAACTCCGGGTCGGCGTCCGCGCCGGTGTCGTCGGCGTCGTCCTCGCGCCCGTCGCTCACGGCCGGTCACCCCACAGCGCCCGCGGCAGACGGTCGACGAGGTCCGTGGGCAGGAGTCCGTACCCCCCGACCGTCGGCGCCGGGGAGTCCGTGCCGTCCGTGTCGTCGGTCTCGCGTCGCCCGACGGCGAGGTCGCCGGCGCGGCCGTTGACGTAGGCGGCGACGGCGGCGGCCTGGACCGGGGCCAACGAGGCCAACAGCGCGCCGGTCAGGCCCGCGAGCACGTCACCCGTGCCGCCGACGGTCATGCCGGGGTTGCCGGTGCGGTTCACCCGGGTGTCGTCGCCGTCGCTCACCAGGTCACGGGCGCCCTTCACCAGCAGCGTCGCGCCCAGGTCGGCGGCGAACGCCGTGACCGCCGCCTCGGGGTCGTCGCGCTCGCGGAGGTCCGGACCGCCCATCCCGCGCAACTCGCCGCGGTGAGGGGTACAGACGAGCGTCGCCTCACTCCCGGCGTCGGGGACGGCGGCCAGCGCGTCGGCGTCGACGACGGCGCGGCCGTCGAGACCGGCGAGAAACGTCCCGACGGCCTCGCGGGTGGGGCCGGCGTCGCCCAGTCCCGGCCCGACGACGACGGCGTCGTGGCCGGCCGCCAGGTCGTGCAGGCGGTCGACGTGGTCCGGTTCGAGGCGGTCGCCGTCGAGTTCGCGGACGATCAGGGCTGGGTCGGTCGCCTGCACTTCGCGTGCGACGGCGTCGGGACAGGCCACCCGGACGAGGTCGGCGCCGCCCCGGAGCGCGGCGCGGGCGGCGAGTGCCGGCGCGCCGGTGTAGGGACCACCGCCGACGACGAGCACCTCCCCGTGCTGGCCCTTGTGCGCCGCCGGGTCGCGGTCGACGGCCAGCAGGTCACCGCGCTCGACGACTCGCTCTGCGGCGTCGGGAATGCCGATGTCCGCGACCGTCACCGCCGCGTCGAGGTCCGCGAGGGCGGGCTTCTCGTCGTGGAAGGTGACGACGCGGTCGGCGTCGACGGCGACACCCGGCCGCTCGCCCGTGTCGGCGTCCACGCCGCTGGGTACGTCGACGGCGACGACGGTCGCCCCCCTCTCGTTCACCCGCTCGATCGCCGTCGCCTCCGGTTCCCGTGGCGCGCCGCTGACGCCGGTGCCGAGCATCGCGTCCACGACCACGTCGGCGTCGGGCACGGAGAGGGCGGCGGAGTCACGCACCTCGTGTGCGTCGTACTCGCCGGCCCGGAGAGCGTCCCAGTTCTCGCGGGCGATGTCGGTCGCGATCGTCGCCCGGCGCCCGAGCAGGTGAACCGACACGCGACGGTCGTCGAGAAAGCGGGCGGCAGCAAAGCCGTCGCCGCCGTTGTTGCCCCGCCCGGCGACAACGGCGACGTGGTCGCCCAGCTCCGTCTCGACGCCGACCGCGCGGGCGACGGCGGCGCCCGAGGACTCCATCAGTTTCGCCCGCGGCACGCCCAGCGCGGCGGCGTTTCGATCGACCTGTGCCATCCGGTCGCTGGTGATCATGCCCGGGCGTTCGGCGCGGGCCGTCTTATATCGGGGGTCACCTGCGCACCTCGAAGCCGTCCAGCCCCTCGGGGTCGTCGTACTCGGCGGCGACGCTCTCGACCTGGGCCGCGGGACTGCCCTCGTGACAGAACTCGACCATCGACTCGACGTCGTCGCGAGGCCCCTCGAAAACGGCCTCGACGCGGCCGTCGTCGAGGTTGCGAACCCAGCCGTCGACACCCTGGTCGCGGGCCCGGTCACGGGTCGTCGCCCGGAAGTAGACGCCCTGGACGCGGCCGGTGACGAAGACGTGGGCGCGAGTGCGCTCTTTCTCGCTCATACCCGGCGTACGAGTACGGTCGAACTTAGTCGCTCGTGTCGAGTCGGGTTCCCGTGCGCGAGGGGCGCAGCGACGAGCGAGCAGGCACGGACTCGACCTCGAGTCGGAACGCCCTGGCCGCGCCTCGCGGGGAAACTTTCAATAGAAAACACTTAACACTAAGATACAATGACTGGGAAGATCGACGTTCGCGACACCGACGTCGTGATCTCGAGTGACAAGTGGCGGCCGTTCAGCAAGTACGTGGCCATCGCGACGGGTGTGACCTCAGACGGACAGACTGTTCAGGGCATCGGAGCGGCCAGGTGGTCGGAGGACCCCGCACTCGACGCCGCAGTCGAGAACCTCAAGAACAACGCACGGAAAACGGACTTCTCGTTCACGATCCAGACTCTGGTCGGCGGGAACTCGAACGTCCGGGTCGAATTTCTCGAGGAGCAAGGCATCTACCGCAAGACGAACGCGACGCGAGGCCTAACCCAGCGGCGGACGGTGGAGGTGACGGCCGAGGAGGACGGTCGAACCGTGACTGCCGAGGACGACATCGGGATGGTCAACATCGGGATCGGTCGGGCGAGTTGGCAGGAGACACTCGACTCGGCGCTCGAGGCTGCGGAATCGCAACTGCAGCGTGTCGGGACGGAGTCGCTAGACGAGTGAGGGGACTTCGCCAGTGACCGCTCTCCCGGTCCGGGTCGCTGACGGCGGTGACGACGAGCGGTCGTACTGCCTGGCATTCGACAGGTACTTGCTGTGGTCGGGCGGATCCGGTGATGCGCGCGGGTAGCCAAGCCAGGAAACGGCGCAGCGCTTAGGACGCTGTCCCGGAGGGGTCCGCCGGTTCAAATCCGGTCCCGCGCACTGAGCGAACGAAGTGAGCGAAGAGCAGGGCCGGT
>CAZQHW010000028.1:0-19505 GCA_964593395.1 uncultured Halobacteriales archaeon | reverse complement strand
ACCTCGGTGCCGGAGTCGACGGTGTGCCAGTTCGAGCCGTCGTCGTCGTGGCGGTACTCCTCGACCTTGTACTCGTAGCCGAGACAGGCCCGTCCGGAGAACGGTGCCTCGAGCGTCTCCTCGTGGACCCGCGCCTGGCCCTCCAGGTCGACCGGCTCGCCGGCGATCACCTCTCTGGGGGCGTCGGTCTCGGTCGTCCGGATCTCGTAGCCGGTCCGCAGCGACCGGACCCCGTACCCGAGCATCCCGAGTCCAACGAGCAGGAACGCACCGAGAAACACGACCGACAACAGCGGCGCCATACCCGACCCGTCGTGTGGCTCTCATATAAGCGGGACGGCGGCGTCGGACCGCAACACATAATCCGCGGTCGGCGGAACGACCGGCGGTGACGTCGCCCGACGGCTGGACGCGGATGGACACGCACGTGAAGGTGCTCGACGACCGGGTCGTCGCTCGCGCCAAGCGCCGTGACATCGACGTTCTCGTCTACGCGCCCCACTTCACGCGGCTGCCCGACATCCGCAGGCGAGCGGCGCTTTTCTCCGACGAGGACCTGCTCGTCGTGCCCGGCCGGGAGGTGTTCACCGGCACCTGGCACGACCGCCGGCACGTTCTCGCGCTCGGACTCTCGGACCCGGTGCCGGACTTCATCACCCTGGCGGGCGCCATGCGGGCGTTCGACCGCCAGGACGCCACCGTCGTCGTCCCTCACCCCGAGTTCTACACGGTGGGACTGTCGGAGGCGGACGTTCTGGAACACCGCGAGACGGTCGACGCCGTCGAGACGTACAACTCGAAGCACCGCCCTCACCACAACCGCCGAGCCAGGGCGGTCGCCCGCGCCGCCGACCGACCGCGGACGGCCGCCTCCTACGCCCACCTGCCTCGCACCGTCGGGGCCGCCTGGACCGCCGTCGACCGTCCGGTCGAAACCGCCGCCGACGTTGCCCGTGCGCTCGCCGACCCCGACCTTGCCCGTCGGATCGGCCACCTCGCGGGCCCGACACACCGTCTCGAACGGTTCGCCGAGTTCGCTCACCTCGGCTACGAGAACTCCTGGAAGAAAGTCGACCGCGTCCTGCTCTCCGGCACCGAACCGACACACCCCGACCACGTCGCCTACGACGGACAGTTCGACGACGTGACCGTCTACTGAGACTCGTGCCGGACCTGGCCCCCTCGGCAGTGCGGCGGCTCCTCAGGTGCCCGGCAGCATCTGTCGACCGTACTCGACCGACACGGCGGGCACCTCGTGGACGGCGACCGCCACGGCGGCCACCTCGACGGCGGTCACGAGAACGACGACCACCGGTGCCCACCGACTGTCGACCGGCACGCCGACCGGCAACGAGAACTCGCGGTCCCACAGGGGGTACAACAGCGCGATCCCCCGTGTCGTCCCGGCGACGTCGAGGACGTAGTGCGTGAGCACGCCGATCCAGACGAAGTGGAGGTTGTCGAAGTACAGTGGAAAGGCGACGACGGCGGTCAAAAGCGGCAGGTTGTGCAGGGTCTTCCGGTGGCGGCCGAACGCGGTGTCCACGTCGGGCGCCAGCGCTCCCAGCGTGACCGGAACGCCCACCTCGACGACCGACAGCACCGTCCCGCGGTCGAGTTCGGGGTGGAGAACGACTCCGATCCCGACGCTCAACAGAACGGCGTTGAGCACGTGTCCGCGCTTGTTCACGTCGACCGATCGGGACGGCCACTCACAAGCGTTGTGCCGTCGTGCCGACGTCGTCCGCCGGTTCCGGCAGCACCTGGGCAGGCCACAAGTACTTAGACAGGGTGGCCCGACACCTGACCCGATGAGTGGCCATATCGTTCTGATAGCGGTCGGCGTCGTAGGTCTGCTCGCCGCCGTCTCGGCGGGACTCGCCGCGAGTGCCCGTAACGCGGTGATGGAGGGGAGAGGGTCCGCCGGTGGCGGAGGCGGCGGCGTCTCGGCGGCCGTCGAGCGAAAACTCGACGCGATCGAGGGGCGACTCGACGAGATTGACGCTGGCACCTCGGGTGACGGCGACGTCGAGGCCCGCCTCGATGAGTTGGCCGACCGCGTCGACGACCTGGCCGGTGCGGTCGAGTCCGACACGAGCCCCGACATCTCGGCCGTCGCCGAACGCACCGAGCAGATCGACGACCGTCTCGACGACGTGGCGACCGACCTCGAGACGACGGCGGACCTGACCGACCACGTGGAGCGACTCGACGACCACGTCGCCACGGTGGCCGACGCCGACCTCTCGAAACTCGACCGCCTGGACGAACTCGACCGCCTCGCGGACCTGGACCAGCCCACCGTCGACGTCGACGCCGACGACCTCGACCTCGAGGTGGGTGATGTCAGCGACGACGTCGCCGCGATGGAGGGGAAACTCGACGACATCGAGGGTCGGGTCGCCACGGTGCAGGAGGGCCTCTCGAACGTCGCCGACGCACAGACGGTGAAACAGCCCCTGGTCAACATCGACGACCGCCTGCAAGAGATCGACGGCCGCTTGAACGAACTGCGCGACGGCGCCTCCGCCGAGGAGGACTCCTCGCTGGGGGAGTACCTCTCCGCGCTGGACTCCGAGATATCGGCCATCGAGGGGCGCCTGGAGGACATTCAAGAGCAAATAGAGAGCGAGGGCGGCATCGGCACGATCGACTTCGCCGGCACCGCCACCGCCGACAGCGACACCAGCGGCTTTCTGGAGGACGACGGCGAGGAGGACCTCGAGGAGTTCGGCCAGGTCGAGGACGAGTTCGACTTCGACGAGGAGTTTCTCGGCGTCGAGGACGAGGAAGACGCCGTCTGACTCCCCGCGGTCGACTGTTTTCACCCGAGCGATCGACGGGTACACAAGCGCCGCCCGTCGAACGCGGGTATGGACGACATCGACGTCGAACCGGTCGAGGAGGTCGACCCGGTCGACGACCCCGACGCTGACGCCGACACCGACACGACGGGGGAGCCGGCGGTCGCGACCGGCACCGAACCCGACCTCGAGTACGAGGTGTCCTCGCCGGAGTACGTGTTGTACGGCGGAAAGGGCGGGGTGGGCAAGACGACGATGGCCGCCGCGACCGGCCTGGCGAGTGCCGCCCAGGGAACCCGTACGCTCGTCGTCTCGACCGACCCCGCGCACTCGCTGTCTGACGTGTACGGCGTCGGCGTCCCGCCGGAGCCGACGCGGCTGCGGCCGGACATTCCACTGTACGGCGTGGAGATAGACCCCGACGAGGCGATGGACGACGCCGCGGACGTCTTCTCGGGCGAGGGGTCGCCGCTGTTCGGCGGGATGGGCGGAGACGACCAGGCGGTGGGCGGGTTGGGCGAGGAGATGGACCCCCTCGCCGGCGGGATGCCGGGCGCCGACGAGGCCGCCGCGGTCCAGCAGTTGCTCTCTTTGCTCGACGACGAGCGGTTCGACCGCGTCGTCGTCGACACCGCGCCGACGGGACACACGCTCCGACTGTTAGAGTTGCCGGACGTGATGGACTCGATGGTCGGGCGACTGCTTGCGCTGCGGGAGCGGTTGAGCGGTATGCTCGGTGGTCTGGGCGGACTGATCGGCGATGACGACGCCGAGGAGGAGGACCTGGACGACCTGCGGGAGGTGAGCGACCGCATCGAACGCCTGCGGACGACGCTGCGGGACCCGGCACGGACGGACTTCCGCGTGGTGATGGTGCCCGAGGAAATGAGTGTCGCGGAGTCCGAGCGACTGCTGACTCGCCTCGCGGAGTACGACATCCCGGTCGGGACGGTCGTGGTCAACCGGGTGATGGAGGACCTCGCGGACGTGGTCGACGCCGACCGGGTCGCCGCGCTGGAGGGTGCCGACGTCGACCTCGAGGTGGTCAGTCCCGACCTGGAGGACTGTGAGTTCTGCCAGCGGCGCTGGTCGGTCCAGCAGGCGGCGCTTGGCCGGGCGCAGTCGGTGTTTCGCGACCACGAGGTGCGCCGCGTCCCGCTGTTCGCCGACGAGCCTCGCCGCGAGGGGTTGTGGGTGGTCGCCGCCTGCCTGGCCTAAGAGTCGGCGGCCTCTGCCTCTGGCACCTCGTCGCCGTGGCGACGCTCACAGGCAGGGCCACAGAAGTGCCGGACCTCGCCGTTCAGGCGGGCGGTGATACCCTCGCCGGTCACCCGGTTCCCACACTCGACGCAGGTGATGTCGAACTCCTCGTCGGCGACGGTGACGCGCTGGTCGACGGACTCCACTCCGTCGACCGTGTAGTCCTCGACGTGGTCCGGATCGACCGTCGAAAGTAGCCACCCACGCACCGGCGTCGGCGCGTTCGCGTGACACACCACCGTCGCGTCGTCGGTGGTGTACACCCGCTCGACGGCCGGTGACTCCGACAGCGCCGACCGCACCCGGTCGACGGCGATCGGCCGGACCTCCACCGCCACCAACACCGGCGTCGCGTCCCGCAGGGTCGTCCGGTCCACGTCGACCGTGAACCGCCTGATGATCCCCTCCTCTCGCAGGCGGTCCACTCGGTCCGACACCGCCGGCGGCGACAGGTCCACACGCTCTGCGATCTCGCTGTACGGCCGACGCCCGTCCTCCGCCAACAACTGCAGGATCCGAACGTCCGTCTCGTCTACCTCGTGCATATCACCGCGTTGTGAGCCGGATCGTAATAATTTACCGGTCCAATTTTATTTTCTTAAGTCGTCGTCGCGCGTATCTTGTTCTCTCCTGGCCGCGGCGACGGACAGGTCGGCGACGTTGGTGCCGGTGGTCCCCGTGTAAACCAGCGCCCCCCGCTCGCGGAGGTGACTGCGGGCGTCGTGTGCCGACAGCGCCCGCTCGCTGGCCGTCCCGTTCTCGACCGTGGCCGGGCCGACGACCGCCCCGGCGGGGTCGCGGCCATCGCCCGGTGGGCCGTCCCGCCCGTCGGTGTCGACGGTGACGAGGGTGGCGTCTACCGTGCAGTCGGCGAGCGCGACCCCAGCGGCGAGTGCCGCCTCCGTGTTCGGCCCGCCCTCGCCGTTCGTCCCGTCGAGAGTGACCGTCGCCTCGCCGCTCCCGATTACGACTGCCGGTGGGTCGACCGGCGTCGCGCCTCTCGCCGCCGCGAGCGTCGCGCCCGCCAGGGTTCGCCCCACCGCCGTCGCCTCTCCCTCGAGCGTCGTCGACAGCGTCACCGGGTCGTACCCCCGCCTCACGGCGGCATCGCGGACCGCCCGAACCGCCCGCTCGCCGCCCGCGACGACCGCCGTTCTGGTGCGCTCGAAACAGGCGTCGCCCGCGGTCGGCGTCTCCCGCTCGCTGTCGGCTCCTCTCTGGAGGTGGTCGGTCACCGTCTGGACTCGCTCACCGACGGCCGCCCGTTCGACCACGTCCAGAGCGTCCCGGTACGTCGTCGGGTCCGGCACCGTCGGCCCGCTCGCGATCGCGGTGGGGTCGTCCCCGACCACGTCGCTCACCGCCAGTCCGAGTACCGTGGCCGGTGCCGCCCGGCGGGCGAGCAGTCCGCCCTTCAGTCGCGAGCAGTGCTTGCGAACGGCGTTGACCGCTCCGATCGCCTCGCCGCTCTGTAGCAGCGCCGCCGTGAGCGCCCGCAGGTCCGACAGGGCCAGGTCACCTGCCGGCGCCGGCAACAGGGCGCTCCCGCCGCCGGTCAGGGCGCCGACCACCAGCGTCTGCCGGTCGGCGGCGTCCGCGAGACGACCGACCCGCTCGGCCGCGGCCACCCCTCGCTCGTCCGGCAGCGGGTGGGCCGCCCGCCGCACCGCCACGGGGTCGGGCACCGTGACCGGTGGCACGTCGAGCGCCAGGTGGTGGCCGTCTGGCGACCGGCCGTCTGCCTGCTCGCCGTCCGCGTCCTCCCTGTCGTCGCGGTCGTCGGTCACCACGAGTCCGTCGTCCACCCGGTCGCCCAGGGTCTCACAGACGCCCGCCGCGAGCCGGTTCGCCGCCTTTCCCGCGCCGAGAACGACCACCCGCTCGTAGGCGCCCAGCGCCCAGGCGTCGTCGCCGAGTCGCAGCCACGGGCCGCCGTCTACATTCGTGTCGGTAGCGTCGGCCGGTCCGTCCGGGGTGAAGACGCGGTCGACGTCGCCCGGCCCGTCGACGACCGCCAGCGCACGCCGGGCGGCGCGGTACGCGTCGCTCGCCTCGAGCGCGGCCCGCACACAGGCCAGGGCAGTTTCCTCGGGCGGTGGCGTCGTCGCCGTGTCCGTCTTTCGGCCGCCGTCGGCCATCAGTCGGTGTTGACGAGTCGCCGGAGCAGGCCGTACAGGCCGTCGCGGACGCCAGCGGGGAGGTGGCGCGCGAGGGCGGCGACGTTCGCCAGGCGCCCGACAGGGTAGCGAGCCTCCGGGTCGGACGCCGTGGCCGCCTCGACCACCGTGTCGGCCACCGTCTCCGGGTCGACGGCCAGGGGCACTCCCCCGATGCGCTGTGTGTCGTCGTAGAAGCGGTAGAAGTCCTCGTAGGCGTCGGTGCGGTCGATGGCGTCGCGCTCGCGCTCGGCGCGGTCGGCGAACTCGGTGCGGACGGGGCCGGGTTCGACCAGCGCCACCTCGACGTCGGTGCCGTCGAGTTCGGCGCGAAGGGCGTCGGTCATCGCCTCCTTCGCCGCCTCCGCGCCGGAGTACACGCCGCCGCCGGGAAAGGCGACCAGCCCCGCGGCGCTCGACACGGTGACGATCCGCCCGCCCGACGCTCGCATGTGCGGCAGCGCCGCCCTGACGAGACGGTGCGGGCCGAACACGTTCACGTCGAACTGCCGGCGCACGCGAGCCACCGGTACGTCCTCGATCGGCCCGACCTGTGCGTAGCCCGCGTTGTTGACGAGCAGGTCAACGCCACCGGTCTCCTCGACGACCCGTTCGGTCGCCGCCGTCGTCTCCCGGGCGTCGGTCACGTCCAGTTCGAGCGGTTCGATGCCCTCGCCCCCCAACTCCGCCACGTCGTCCGCCTCGCGAGCGGTGGCGTACACCCGGTACCCCGCCTCCTCCAGCGCCCGGGCGGTCGCCCGGCCGATCCCGGACGAACACCCCGTCACCAGCGCGGTGTCCCGGACGGCCACCCCCGACGCCCCGCCGCCCTCTGCCGGTCGCGTAACGGCGCCTCCGTCGGGGGTGGGGTCGTCCTCCGTGTGCGTCTCCTCGGTCATGCACACCTCTGCGTCGGACCGGCACAAGTTCGTTTTCCATCGCGTCGGTCGTCTGGGTGGTTCGGCTCGTCGAGTGTGACAGCGGTCGCCTCACTCGCTGCGGTGCTCGCCTCGTCATCGTCAGACACGGGCCGACCACGCCGAGGGCCTCGTGAGTCTCTGTGTCCGGACAGAGCCCAGCACAGAGTGCACGTCGACGACGTGTCCGTCTCAGACTCCATCCCGGACCGCGTCGGCGTGTCTGTCGGCGAGTCGCGTCGGTTCGGGAAGCTTGTAGCCCGCAGAGAGCGCCAGAACGAACTCGGCCGCGGTCTCGGCGCCGACGCGATGCCCAGGGCTGACGTACAGCGGGTTGACGTGGCGGTCGGGTGAGTCGTACTGCCGCGTGGAGACGGCGTAACCGACGACCTCGCCCGCTCTCGCCCCGTGCTGGTACTGCTCGTCGGCCTCGACCGCGACCCGCTCGCCCTCGGGCAACCCGCCGTCGACCGACGCCCGGGGACGACCACACAGCAGGTTCTTCGCGACGCCAACCGCAGGGCGGCCTATCAGCACTCCCAGGTGCGTCGCCAGCCCCGCACAGCGGTAGTGGATCCGGCCGCTGCCGTCGACCACGAGCAGGTCCGGGTCGACGTCGAGGTCGTCGAGGGCGGCGAGTACGGCGTCGCCCTCGCGAAAGGCGAGCAGGCCGGGCACGTACGGGATCGCGAGGTCGACGACCGCCCCACCCGTCGCCACGACGCGACCGTCGGCGACGGCGACCGCGGCGGCCGCGGCCTCGTTCTCGCGGAAGGCCACGTCGACGCCGACGACGGTGGGACCGCTCGCGGGCAGCGTGTCGCCCGCAGCGAGTGACAGCGACTCGGAGAGGGCGACCGTCTCGGGCGTGAGGTCGTGGTCGTCACTGAAGCGGGCGGTGTCGGCGATCTCGCGCTGGAGACGCTCCATCCCGGCGCGGTCGAGTGCGGGGTCGGGACGGAACTCGTTGGCGACGTCCACGGGGTCAGAACGGGCCGCGGCCGCCGGGCCCGCCGGGACCCCCCGGTCCGCCAGGACCGCCGGGACCGCGACCGCCGCCGAGGTCGAGTTGACGCGGCATCGATATCCTGTCCTTTGCGTACGTGCCGTAGAGCACGCCGACGACGAGGCCGACGAGGTGGGCGGCGTGTGCGATGCCGCCGAGTCCGACACTCCCGCCACCCCCGCCGAGGAAGGCCACGCTGACCACGGCGTAGCCGCCGGTCAGCACCCACAGCGGGATCGGGATCGGCGGGAACAGCAGAAACACCCGTGCACTGGGGTTGAACACGGTCATCGCGCCGAGCACGGCCAGGGCGGCGCCGCTGGCACCCAGCACGGCGCCGCTCCCCCCGAGGTACAGTGTCTGGACGCCGATCTGTGCGAGACCGGCGGCGATGCCGGCGCCGAGAAACAGCGCCGAGAACTCCTTCGACCCGACGTACCGCTCCAGCTGCTGGCCGAAAAAGTAGATGATGATCCCGTTGCCGAACAGGTGGAACAGTCCGGTGGGGTCGTGTGCGAACACCGAGGTGACCCACGTCCAGACGTACTCCGGGTTCTCGGTGGTGAGCAAGAAGAGGTCCACGTACAGTTGTTGGTCGACCCGCAACACGAGTTGCTGCAACAGGAAGGTGATCGCCATCAGTCCGAGAAACACGAAGGTCATGTTCCCGCGGAAGTAGCCGCGGACTCCCGTGCGGCCGGTGTCGATACCGAGGCGGTCCAACACTCCGTCGTCGGCCTCGACGACGTCGTCCTCGAAGCCGCTGTCGAAGGTTCCGCCCGTGTTCCCCCAGTCGGCGAGACCGGCGCAACTGTGGTTCTCCGGGAGTCGGTGTTCGGAGCAGTACGTCCCCGAACAGCCCTTGCAGTCGTACGGGAGGTCGACCTGTTCTCCGCAGACATCACACGACGGCATTCATCCCAAATTGGGGATCCTGACAAAAGGCCCTTTGGATCGCGACCCCCCTCGCCCCGTCTGCACGAGTTCCGACGGCGGGCGAGTCGTTTTAGTCGACGCCGCCCGTGTCGCGTCTATGCCACGCCTGGAGGACCCGGTGTCGATCGGCGACCTGCGGGTGCCGAACCGGCTCTACCGGGCGCCACTGCTTGAGTGTGCCGGCAACGGCGAGGACGCCGTCGACGAGTTGATCCGCGACCTGGAGCCGGCGGCGGCGTCGGGCGCGGGGCTGCTGTGCCAGGGCGCGACGATCGTCACGAGCGAGGGGGGGTGTGCGGCGCCGAACATGACCCGCGTCGCCGACCCCGACTTCGTGGCCCGCCTGGAGCGACTCACCGACCGGATGCACGACCACGGCGCACGGATCGTCCTGCAGTTGGAACACGGCGGTCTGCGGAGCATGGAGACCTGGCACGCCGGCTACCGCGCCGAGCACCCCGACCTGCAACAGGTCGCCGTCTCGAAGCCACCGCTGGCGCTGCGACTCGCCGACCGCGCCGGTCTCATGTCGTACGACGCGAGCGTGCTCTCGACGGGCGAGGTGTACGACCTCGCGGACCGCTTCGGCGAGGTCGCGGGGTGGGCGGCCGACGCCGGCTACGACGGGATCCACCTCGCGGGCGCGAACATGGGCCTCATCCAGCAGTTTCTCTCGCCGTACTACAACCGCCGCGAGGACGAGTTCGGCGGCCCGCTGCGTAACCGGGTGCGCTTTCTCGAACTCGTCTACGAGGCGATCCGCGAGCGCACCGACGTGCCGGTGCTGACGAAGGTGCCCGCCGAGACGGCCGCCCCGCCCTTTGTCCGCCGGCGACTGTCGCTACGGGACGGCCTGCGGATCGCCGAACTGCTGGACGAGTTCGGTTTCGAGGGCCTCGTGCCCGTCGAGACCTCGACGTTCTGGGATCAGAGCATCATCCGCGGCGAGTACCCCGAGCGCGCCTGGTCGGACGACGACCTCCAGGCGGGGTACGAGGCGGCGTTCGGTTCGCGGTGGCGCGCGCGACTGGTGCGTCTCGCCAACCGCGTCCACGCTCGCGACTTCGGGTTCGAAGCCGCCTGGAACGCCCAGTTCTGTCGCTGGGTGCGCGAGCGGGTCGACGCCACGGTGCTGTGCGAGGGCGGGATCCGCGAGCGGCCCCGCATCGACCGCCTGCTCGGTGCCGACGCCGACCGGGCGGTCGACGGGCCCGCGGCCAGCGGGCGCGCGTGTGACATGGTCGGGATGGCGCGGCCGTTCTACGCGGAGCCGCGGCTGCCGGCGCGACTGCTCGGCGACGGGTCGGCGGCGGTTCTCTGTGAGTCCTGCAACAACTGCACCGTGCCCCAGGCGGCGGGCGAGCGCGGGGTCTGCCGGACACCGTCGGTACTGAAAGACCGGGGACGACTTCGCCAGGCGGGGGCCTACGAGCGAGCCGCGGTCGACGGCGAGCGACCTCAAGAGGGCGACGCTTCGGCCGGGGCGGACGACTGACCACGGCGTTTTCAGTACGTGAAAGACAGCCCGAAACTACAGGTACGTCGGTGTTGTAGTGCCGGTAACGTCGATGGTTTCCGACACCGACGACCAGACGGTTCTCGTCGTCGACGACGAGTCCAGTCTCGCGGACCTGTACGCCCACTGGCTCTCCGCGGAGTACGACACCCGGACCGCCTACGGTGGGGAGGCGGCGCTCGAACTGGTCGACGACGACGTCGACGTGGTGCTTCTGGACAGGCGGATGCCTGGTCTCTCCGGCGACGCCGTGCTCAAGCGACTCAGACAGCAGAACTACGACCTGCGGGTCGCGATGGTGACCGCCGTCGAACCGGACTTCGACATCGTCGACATGCCCTGCCAGGACTACCTCGTAAAGTCGATCGACCGTGAGGACCTCCTCGAGACCGTCGACCGACTGATCCGGCTCGCGGAGTACAACGAGAAACGCCGCGAACTCTCCTCGAAGAAGGTCCGTCGGAACGTCCTCACGGTCGAGAAGACCGAGGCCGAACTGGAGGACAACGACGATTACCAGCGACTCGGGCGGGAGATAGCCGACCTGGAGGACGAACTCGGGGCGCTTGGCGAGGACCTCGACACCGACACCGACGGCGTCGAGCGAGAGGCCTGAGCTATATTAGCCCGAACAACAACGCGCCGACGAGTACGGTGAGCAGGAGCGCTACCACCGCCATCGCGGCCAGCGCGTACACCGGTGAGATGCCCCGTGCGTCGACTGATACGCCGTCCATCGGGTCACCCTTCGACCGCCGCCGTACTTAACGCTGGTGTGCTCACTCACCCTCTCCGCTTCTCCCCTCGTCCGGGCGAAACGCGGGTGAACACCCCGTCAGCCTACGCCTCGAACCCGCTCTCCCACCGGAAGGTGCCGTCGCGTTGGACGACCTCGCCGTCGACCTCCAGGCGGGCGTCCTCGCTCACGTCGAGGATCATGTCCTGGTGGACGGCGCTGTCGTTGCCCGATTCACCTGGCGGAAGGTTGGCGTCGTACGCCCGGCCGACGGCGAGGTGGACGGTGTCGCCCATCTTCTCGTCGAACAGAATGTTGTTCGTCACGCGGTCGATGCCGCGGTTCATCCCGATCCCCAACTCACCCAGGCGCCGGGCGCCGTCGTCCGTCTCCAACAGGTCTCCAACGACGTCCGGGTTCTCGGCCGCGTCGAACTCGGTGACGACCCCGTTCTCGAAGGTGAGCCGGACGTCCCGCACCTGGCGCCCGTTCAGCGTCATCGGCACGTCGAACACCACCTCGCCCTCGGTGTCGTAGGGGGCGGTGAACACCTCGCCGCTGGGGAGGTTGTGCGAGTCGTAGGCGACCGAGGCGGCGGAGTTGACCGCGGTGCGACCGTCGATCGACATCCGCAGGTCGGTGCCGGTCCCCTCGACCACGAGGCGGACCTCCGACCCCTCGTCGAGGACCTCCTTCATGTGGCTCATCTCCTCGGCCAGTGACTCCCAGTCACGGAGAACGGCGTCGTACACGAAGTCCTCGTACGCCGGCAGCGACATCCCGGCCTGCTGGGCGAGCGACCGCGTCGGGTGGACCGTCGACACCCAGTCGGCCGACAGTCGGGCCTCCCGGAGGTCCTCGCGGGCGTTGCGGTACGCCTGCCTGACCGGTGGGGGCACGTCCGCTGCCGCCGCCGTGTTGCGCCCGCCCCGCAGCGAGAGGGAGACGTCCGCCGTCTCGTACAGCGCCACCTCGTGGTCGCCGCCTTCCGGCACTACCGGTCCGTCGTCGTCACCGTCGAGCGCCCGCAGGTACGCCCGTTTCGTCTCGCCGCTGTTGTAGGTGAACTGTGGTGTCGCGCCGACCTCGCCCAGCCGCTCGGCGACCGCCACCGCGAGGTCGTGTGCCCCCTCGCCGACCCCGACGACGACGTCGTCACCGGGGTCGACCCGCGCGCTCCAGTCGACCAGCGTGGCGGCGTGCTCGTGGATCCGCTCGTCCATGGTCGCTCCCCGGGGGCGACCGACATAACGGTGCGGGTCCCGTCTCAGACGACCCCGGCCAGGAACTCGACGCCGGCGACGACCGTGAGGCCAGTGACGACCGGACAGAGCACGATCGTGAGCAACTGGATCGCCGGCAGGACGGCCACCAGGCTGATGCGTTCCTCGAGTTGGTACGGGTCGAGGTTCCGCCGGCGCTCCTGCCGGAACACGTCGACGGCGAGCGCCGCGGCGAGCAGCGTCGTCACGACGAAGCCGGCGGCGAACACGCCGGCCGCGGCCTCGAGCAACGGACCGCCGCCACCACCGCCGGCGACGGTCCGGTAGGTCAACTGTCCCTCCACCAGTGCCCCGTAGTCGACGAACAGCGCCGCCACCCCCACCACCATGAGGTACATCGCGAGGACGTACGGCCCGTTGTCGTCGAGTGCCTCGGCGAACGACGGAGTCCCCGACTCCCGCTCGGCCACCCGACCCGTGCTGGGCGTCATCGATCGTCCCGAGCGGCCGTAACTGCTTAATACTGCGTTTCGGTTTCAGCGTCCCCGTTGAAAAATCAACTCGGACTGGCGTCGGCCGCCCGTCGGACGGTCGTTGTGGGTCAGTTGCGCCTGTTCCCGGCGTCCTCGGCGTCCAGCGCCTCTTGACGGAGTCGCCGGCCCCGCTCCGAGTCGACGGACAGGTCGGGTACGGTCATCGGGGTGCCGTCGTCGTCGACGGCGACGAAGGTGAAGCGGGACTCGGTAGTGCGTTCACACTCGCCGGTGCGGGGGTCCTCGCGGTCGACGTGCAGTCGGACCCGCACGCTCGTCTCGCCCGCGCCGTACACCCACGACTCCACGCGGGCGATGTCGCCGATTGGTAGCGGTCGCCGAAACGAGAGGTCTTCGACGCCGGCGGTGACGCAGGTCTCGCCGGCAAAGCGCATCGCCGACATCGCGCCGACCTCGTCCATCGCCTTCATCACGACACCACCGTGGGCGGTGTCGACGTTGTTGGCGTCGTTTGGCTGGATTCGCTTGCGGTTCTCGATGTAGGTGTCGACGACCGATGGCATACCGGCCGTTCGTCTCCCGCGGCCTTACGTTGGCGGTCGCCGGTCGGCACCACGCCGCGGCCGGTCAGGGAACGAGCACGACGGGCACCGAGCGGTCGTCGATGACGGTTGCGGAGACGCTGCCGACTATCACCTTCTCGGCGCGGCCGGTGTGTTCGTTGCCCAGGTAGACGGCGTCGTGGTCGTGTTCGTGGGCGAACTCGAGGATGCGGACGCCTGCCCGGGTCGCGGGCTTGTAGTCCTTGTCGGCCTCGAGAACGTGCAACTCGACGGACACGCCGGTGTCGACGGCGGCGACCACCTCGTCGACCGTCGCCTCCACCTGTTCGATCGCCTCGGGGTCGCGGTCGCCCTCGTCGTCGTCGACGACGTGGACCACGTCGACCGCCGCGTCCGCGCTGTCGGCCTGTTCGACGGCGAAGCGGAGTGCCCGACGACTCGGCTCCCACCCGTCGAGCGCGACGAGATAGCGCATACCGGCCGTTCGACCCCCTCCCACGTAACCGTACCCCACCGCGACGGATCGCGTTCGTACTCGGTGCCGACGGCCCTCGTTCTCCCCCGTACGGCGTCGGTTACAAGTTGTTCCAGCCTCGATGGTGTGGTACACATGAACGCGTTCGGCCCGGTGGACCGGGCAGAGAAGGTAGCCAAACTGCTGGACAGCGCCATCACGATACCGATAATCGGGTGGGAGATCGGTCTCGACCCGCTGCTGAACTTTCTTCCGACCCCGTTCGGTGACATCGTCTCCGGCATCATCGGGTACTACATCGTCTTCGAGGGGATTCTCGCCGGTGTGCCCTGGCGCATCGTCGGGCTGATGTTCGCGCTGGCGACGGTGGACCTGTTGATCGGGATATTCACGCTCCCGGTTATCGGGGCCCCGATCGACTCCGCCTGGAAGGCGAACAAGTGGAACGTCAAACTGATGAAGCGGTTCCAGGGTCGGCGCTGACTCCCGGTCGGCTCCCGTCTGCCCGGTGCGGTCTACTTTTCCAGTCCCGGTCGAGAGCGTTTTCTCACTCGCGGTCCTACGCGCGAGCATGTCCGTGACCGTTCTCGCGGTCGACGAGTACGAACCGACCGAGTACGACGCCGCCCTCCTGCGCGACGAGGTGGTGGTGTGTGTCGACGCCGACGCCGGGACGGTGCGACTCGTCCCCCTCGCGAACCTCGTCAGCGTCGAGGGCGAGGCCGACGCCCACCTCTCCGGCGCCGAACTGCCGGGGTGGTTCCACGGCGGCGGACACGACGGTATCGTCGACGTCGAGCAGTTCCCCGACCTGGCGGACCACCTCTCCGAAATGGACCGCGACGCGCCGTAGAGCCGACGAGAGTCCGTCCGCGATCCCCCGAATTAAGTGCCGTCGCGTCCGGTGGGCGTGTATGTACGCGGGCGTCGACCTCGGGGCGACCCGGTGTCGGGCGGTCGTCGCCGACACCGACGGGGAAGTCGTGGGGCGAGCGGAGCGGTCGACGCCCCGCGAGTCCGGCATCGCCGTCACCGAGGCGGTGCTGTCGACGGTGCGGGCGGCGTGTTCCGGAGCCAGCGTCGACCCCGGTGCGGTGCGAGCGGTGGGCGTCGGCTCGATCGGCCCGCTGGACCTGGCCGCCGGCACCGTCGAGCGCACGCCGAACCTCCCCGTCGAGCGGATCCCGTTGCGGGGACCGCTGTCGGAACTCGTCGGCGGCGAGGTGTACGTTCACAACGACACGACAGCGGGGGTGATCGGCGAACGCTACTACAGCGACCGCGCGCCGGACGACATGGTGTATCTCACCATCTCCAGTGGCATCGGCGCCGGGGTCGCCGTCGACGGTCACGTGTTGCGGGGCTGGGACGGCAACGCGGGCGAGGTGGGACACTACGTCGTCGACCCCGACGGACGACTGGCGTGTGGCTGTGGGCGGGCGGGCCACTGGGAGGCGTACTGCGCGGGCGAGAACATCCCACGGTACGCACGGCTGTTGGCGGCGGACTGGCCCGAGACGGCGGGGACGAGTCCGTTGCCGCTCTCCCCGCCCTTTCGCGCGGACGACGCCTTCGACCCAGCGGACCCGGACGCGATGCCCGACTTCGCGGCGCCGGCGGTGTTCGAGGCGGCCGAGGCGGGCGACCCGTTCGCCGAGCGCGTACTCGACAGCGTCGCCCGGTGGAACGCCGTCGGCGTGGCGAACGTCGTTCACTCCTTTGCGCCGCTGGTGGTGTACGTCGGCGGGGCGGTCGCGCTGCGCAACCCCGAGTGGGTGATCGACCCGGTCCGCGAGCGCCTGCAGGAGACCGTCATCACGAACGTCCCCGAGGTGCGCCCGACGTCGCTCGGCGAGGACGCCGTTCTCCGGGGGGCACTGGCGAGTGCGCTCACCGGCGGCGTCTGACCGGCGCCCCGCGGTCGCGTTCACGCCGTGAGACGGACGGAGAGGCTTATCCCGGGCCGGCCCGGAGCGCCGGTATGCGTTTTCGACGCAGACGGCTCCTGCGTGCCGCGGGTGGTGGGACGCTCCTCGGCGGGCTCGTGAGCGCAGGGTCGGCGACGGCGAGTCGGACACAGACACAGACACAGACACAGACACGGACGCCGACCGAGGTCGCCGGGTGGTCACCGCTCCAGTACGACGCCGACGTCGAGGGGTGGAACGACCTGCGGGTGTTGCCGGCGACGATCCACGACGTCACTGTCCAGAACGGCGTCGCCTACTGCGCCTACTGGGACGCCGGTACTTGGATGGTCGACGTCTCCGACCCCTCGGCCCCGTCGTACAGCGGCCACGTCGGCGACTACTCGCTGTCGCGGGTGACCGAACTCGGCGAACAGATCGCCGCCGGCGACGGCGCCGAGTTCCAGCGGTTGTTTCGCGAGGCACCTGGCAACGACCACTACGCGGCGGCCACCGAGGACGGCTCCGTGCTCGCCGTGGGCGGGGAGGCGTGGAACAACCCGGCGACCGAAGAGGGCGGTCCGGCCGGGGTGCGGCTGTACGACGTGTCCGACCCGACCGACCCCTCGGAGACGGCGCGGATCGACCACGAGGCGGCGACGAACACCACCCGCGACGGCACGTGGGTGACCTCACACAACTTCGAGTTGCGAAACGACCGCCTGTACACCTCTTGGTACGACGCGGGTGTGAAGATTCACGACATCTCCGACCCCTCGAACCCGGAACTGCTGGCGTGGTGGCTCCAGCCCGGCCAGGCGCGCTTCTGGACCGCACAGGTGCTCACCCCCGGCGAGACGTTCGTCGCTAGCGCCACGGGCTTCGGCGGCAGCGTCCAGGACCCGGCGCTGTACGTGTTCCCCGACCGCGCCGGAACGCAACCCGAGCGTCCGTCGCTGACCGGCGACGGCACCGGGCCGGCGGATCCGGACGAGCCGTTCGAGCCGCTGGCCAGACTCGAACTCCCGGGCGCCGCCGAGGTCGTCGTCGAGGGCGAGACTGGCTACGTCGCCACCGGCAACGGCGCCGCCGTCGTCGACCTTTCAGACCCGACAGACCCGACGGTCCTGACCGAGATCACCGACATCGCGGCCGACCGCGAGGGGGGACCGCTTTCGAACATCCTGGACGTGGCCGTCGACGACGACCGACTGCTCGTCTCCGGCCCGGCACAGCGGGGCCTGTTCTCTGGGTTCATCGTCTACGACGTCTCCGACCCGGCGGACCCGACGCCGGTGACGGAGTTCACCCCCACGTCACACAGCATCCACAACGCCGACATCGACGGCGACCACGTGTATCTGACGAACAACGCCACGCCGGACCGACCGCTGTCGATCTACGACATTACGGGGACGCAATCGACGACCACTACCGAGACCACCACCACGACGAACGCGGCGACCACGACGACCACCACCCAGACGGCGACGACGACCGAGACGGAGAACGAGGAGACGCCCGGCTTCGGGGTGGCGGCGGCGCTCGCGGGGCTGGGGTACGGGGCGTACCGCTACGTCACCGGCGGCGACGGCGAGGAGTAGTCAGCGCTGGCCGAGTTTGCGGCGGCTGATGCCGACGCCGGTCGGCGTGACGATCAGTTGATCGTCGCCCTTCTGGACGATGTCGCCGTCGACCTCGTTTGCGACCTGCCGGAGTTCGTCGATGATGTGTTCGGCGGTGCGGTCCTCCGTGCGCAGGCGAGTGATGTCGGCGATGACGAGGTCGCCGTCGTAGACGGCGTCCTTTATATCGATCGTGTCGCGCTGGTCGCTCACCTCGGCGACGTGGACGTTCATCGCGGCACCGCCCGAGGCGGTCTCCAGGTCGTCCAGATCCATCTCGACGTACTCGTCTGCCTGTCCGCCCGGCTCCGAACCCATGAGCTTGCTCACCAGTCCCATGACCCACAGAGACAGCGCCGCCAACAAAACCCTTACGTCAGACACATGTTTGATAGAGTATATTTCCGCGAGCGTCCCGACGCCCACTGGGGGTGAGCGGTCGGCGAGCCGACCGAACAGCTCGAGACTCATACTTGACTGATACGATTCGACGCGGACTTCCGACAGTACGGCCGCGGTACAGCTACTTTCAAAATTCAGTATACCGAAACGAACCGACACCGAAGTGAAAACTTTTTTGTCCGTGTTTTGTTCTACCGAACAAAGTGTGAAACGATGCCAGGATCGGACCCCTCGCGACGGTCGGTGCTGAAAGGCGTCGGCGCCGGCGTCGCGGCGACGGCGATGGTGGGTCGAACCGCCGGTCAGGAGGGTGTCGACCTCGTCGAGTACAACGTCGGTCTCCGCCCGGGCGCGTCGACCAACTTCGTCCGGGAGGCGGCTCAGGAGATCGAGCGGACGATCTACCTCGAGGACCACGGCACGATCATCAGCGGCCGCTTCCCCGAGGCCGCCGCCGACCGGCTCCGGGGTTTCCCGGTCGTCGAGTTCGTCGAGGAGGACTTCACCGCCCGGGCGTCCGACGAGCAGCTCCCGTGGGGGATCGACCGCGTCGACGCCGACGAGTTGCACGCCAACGGTATCACCGGCGACGGCGCGACGATCGCCGTCCTCGACACGGGCGTCGACGACGACCACCCCGACCTCGCGGACAACGTCGTCGGCGGCAAGGCCTTCGCCGACGCCTGCGGGGAGTCCGAGGGCGACTGTGGCTTCTTCGGCGGCGACGGCTACAACGGCAACGCCTGCAACCACCCGTGGTCCGACGACAACGACCACGGCTCCCACGTCGCCGGCACCGCCGCCGGCGTCCGGGGCAACGGCGAGGGTGTCGCCGGCGGCGTCTCCACCGAGGCCGACATCCTGGCGGGCAAGGTGCTCACCGGGTGTGGCTCGGGGTCGTACTCCGCCATCGCCGACGGGATCCGCTGGGCGACCGACAACGGTGCCGACGTGATCAACATGTCCCTCGGCGGTGACTCCGGCGCCGAGACCCTGAAGAACGCCTGCCAGTACGCCGTCGACAACGGCGTCGTGGTCGTCGCCGCGGCGGGCAACTCCGGACCGTGTTCGGACTGCGTGGGCTACCCCGCGAAGTACGACAGCGTCATCGCGGTCAGCGCCATCGACGACGACGACAACCTGGCGAGTTTCTCCTCGACCGGCCCGGAGATCGACCTCGCGGCGCCGGGCGACGGCGTGCTGTCGACCATCCCGCCCGAGAGCGACGACGGCTCCACCTACGAGGACGGCTACGAGACGTTCCCCGGCACCTCGATGGCCTCGCCACACGTCGCGGGCGCGGCCGCACAGGTGATCGCCGAGACGGGGACCGACGACACCCAGCAGGTGCGCCAGGAACTGAAAGACACCGCCGAGGACATCGGTCTCTCGGACAACGACCAGGGCGCCGGTCTCGTGGACGCCGAGCGGGCGGCCGGTGACCTCCCGCGGGTGTCGACCGGCGACGCCTCGAACGTCGGCAGC
>CAZQHW010000027.1:0-19646 GCA_964593395.1 uncultured Halobacteriales archaeon | reverse complement strand
GAGCGGGCGTCGTAGTCGACGACGCCGAACAGCACGTCCGTCGGCCCCGACAGTAGCAACTCGATCGGCGGCTTACCGAGGTGATGCAGCGCGTACACGACGGGACTGATCAGCGCACTCTTCATGCCGATCTCGCGGACACCGACACAGAGCAGCCCACGGTAGAACGTCTCGGCGGCGACGACGATGGCGAGTTGTTTCGTGGCGTGCGGGAGAAACGAGGAGAGTTCGGCGGAGGTGTCCCAGATCGGGTAGTAGGTGCGGATCGACGGCAGCGAGGAGCCGACGATGTAGAAGGGAAGCACGAAGGCGGCGAGAACGACACTGTTGCGCAGCGCTCTGCGGTCGACCCGCCAGCCCAACTCCGCGGGCGAGCGCCGGTAGACCGCAAGCAACAGCATCGGGCCGAGAACAAAGAAGCCGCCGTCCCTGACCACGCGAGCGTCGATTCCCCGTCCCGGGGACAGCGTCCAGCCGACGGTCAACAGCGCGCCCCAGACGAGCGAGGCGACCACCCACTCCGAGGGGACGGGCAGCCGCGAGCGGGCCGCCTCGACGACCGACATCGACGACCTACGCCCCGCCCGACTCGTCGTTCGACCCGGCCGTGTCGGCGCTGTTCTCCGTCGCCACGCCGTCGGCGACGGCGTCGGTGCCGTTGCCCGACTCGACACCGTCACCGGTGGTCGTGTCGTCGTCGGTCGTGGCGGCGTCCTCCGTCACGTCGGCGTCCGGTTGGACGGGACCGCGACCGATCTCGTCGCGGACGGCCTCGACGAAGCCCTGTCGCGTGTCGAAGTACGTGGTCTCGACGCCCTCGAGTACCGAAGCGAGAACCCGGGGGCCGTCGGGGGTGCGGATCTCGGCGTCGCCCTCCCGCTCTACGAGCCGTTCGCGCTCGATCGGCCAGGTGAGCCGTGAGGCGACCCGGGCCAGCGGCGCACCCTCGACCACGGGGCCGTCACCCAGTTCGACGACCGGGCCGTCGTCCTCGTTCTCGCTGTCGCTCATGTCACCTCCTGTGTGTGCGTGGCGATTATGACTTACGCTCGGCGCTCTCCGGGCGGATCCCGGCGCCGTCTTGCGCTCGTCTGACGAGAGCTTTTGTACGAGGCCGACGATCGATCCGCCATGACTGGGTTAGGCGACGTCTACGAGGAACGGGTCGGGGTGGCGGTGAGCCGTCGCCGACTGTCCCTCGGACTGGGGCTGTTCGTCGCGGGAGCCCTACTGACGGCGCTGGGGGTCGTGTTCGCGGCGACCGACGTGCGCTCGGCGTTCGACCTGGGGCAGATGGCCGCCTGGCGCCGGGCGGGGGTGCTCGCCGGCCTGGGGGTGCCGGCGGTCATCGGCGGCGTGTTCACGATCCTCCCCTCCAGCGACCGGGTGAAGGCCGCCGCCGCCGTCGGTGCCGGCGTCTCCGTTCTGGGCGTCGCGCTGTTCTGGTACGCCTACCCCACCCACTGGGCGGGGTTCGGCCGCAACCTCACCCTGCCCGTGACGCTCGTGTACTTTCTCGGGATGACGACCTCGGTGTGGTGCCTGTTCGTCGGCATCGCCAACTTCAAGCGCCGCAACGACCCCGGCGGGACGATCACCCTCGAAGTGTTGGTCGGCGACGGCGAGTCCCACACCGTCGAGGTGTCACCGGACGACGTCGGCGAGGACGGCACCGTCAGCCTCGCGAGCGAGACCGGCGGCAGCGTCGGCGTGTTCGGCGGCACGCCCGACGCCACCGCGGAGACACAGACCAACACGCCGGACACGGGCGCCACGAACGGCACCCACACCGACGGCACCGGCCACGGCGACGGGTCGACGGCGTCGGCGGCAGCGTCGGGCGGCAGCACCAGCACGGGCAGCCGTGCCACCGGCTACGCCTCCGGGCCGGGCGACGCAGACGGGGACCGGACGACAACGAGTCGGTCGCGGACCGCGAGCACCGACACCACGGCGCCGACCGACGGCGGCCTGGAGGAGAGCACGCTCCAGACGCCAAGCAGTGGCGGCCAGGTGATCAGTTCCAGCGAACACGCAAAGGAGGTCGCCGACCGCTACTGCGGCAACTGCGAACACTTCCAGTACGTCCGCACCGACGAGGGGATGCAGCCGTACTGTGGCTTCCACGGCGAGGAGATGGACGACATGGAAGCCTGCGACGAGTGGTCGCCGAACCACTGACGCCGACCTCGGACCCTGGACCCGTTCACCGAACGCTGTCCCCGGGTCACAGGTCCGCAAGCGTCTCGCGCACGTCCGCCCAGTGACTCCCTTTCCAGAAGCGCTGGTCACAGTCGGTGCAGCGCCACACCGGGTCGGCGTCGTCGGGGACGTACCCGGGGTGACCGCCGTCGGCCCGCTCCAGGCTCCCGTTGCAGCGGCCACAGCGAGTCGGCGCACGCTCCAAGTCGAGCGAGACGCCGGCGGCGCGCACCTCGCGCAGTTGGTCCTCGACGGCCCGTGAGTCGAGAACGACCGACGTGGGGGCGCGCTGCCCCAGGTCGCGGTCCCGGGTGACGAGCGTTCGGCCCTCCGCGCGGGCGATCGCGAGCACCCGGTCGTCGGCCTCGACGCCGCGGTCGAGTGCGTATGCCGTGTCGTGGCCACACATCCGCAGGTACGACCGCAGACCACCGCACATGGCGTCGAGCAGCAGGCGCACGGCGACACTGTGACGCGCACGGGCATCAACGCGACGGACCACCCTGCCGACGGTTTTTGTGCCTCGAAGACCCTGGATCCACTATGCGCGTCGTCACCCTGCTCCCCTCGGCGACGGAGGTCGTCTGTGCACTCGGCGTGGACCCCGTCGGCGTCTCCCACGAGTGCGACCACCCGCCTCGCGTGGCCGAGTTACCGTCGGTGAACCGCTCACGGGTCGACCCCGAGGCGTCGACCGGCGAGATCAACCGCCAGGTGGTCGAGGCCGAGCGCGGCGGGGGCGTCTACGAGGTGGACGTCGACACCCTCGCCGACCTCGACCCGGACCTGATCGTTACCCAGGGCGTGTGTGACGTGTGTGCCGTCGACAGCGTGCTCGTCGAGGACGCCGTCGACCGCGCGGACCTCGACGCCGAGATCCTCACCACCGACCCGCACAGTCTGGCGGACGTACTCGCCGACGTCGAGCGCGTCGGCCGGGCGCTCGGTCGGGCGGAGCGGGCCGCCGACCTCGTCAGCGAGTTGCGCGACCGGATTCGGGAGGTTGCCGACCGACTCCCGGGAACACCACCTGCCGACGCCGCCCGCGACCTCGGCGTGCGTCCCCGGTCTGTCGGGACGGTGCCGGGGGACCCCGTCGACGCGCCCCCCGACGACCGGGCAGTGTTCGGCGACCACCCCCGCGTGGCGGTGCTGGACTGGACGGACCCGGTGATGGTCGCCGGCCACTGGGTGCCCGGCATGGTCGAGTACCTCGGCGGCGAGTACGGCCTCGCCGAGCGGGGGGCACCCTCCCGCGTCCACGAGTGGGCCGCGGTCAGGGAGTACGACCCCGAACACCTCGTCGTCGCCCCGTGTGGCTTCGGTATCGACCAGACCAGCGAGAACCTCGCCGACCTCACGGACCGCCCAGGGTGGGCCGACCTCACGGCCGTCCGGGAGGACCAGGTGTACGTGATGGACGGTCACGACTACTCCAACTGCCCGGGGCCGCGACTGGTGGACACCCTCGAGTTTCTCGCCTGGACCGTGTCTCCAGATGCGTTCGACCGGCCACCCGAGGCGGCGGTGGTCCCCGTCGACCGTCTCAGGACGGCGGCCGACGCCGACTGACCCCCCAGGTCAGTCGCCGACCGCGCAGCGTCCCTCGTACTCGACCTGCGAGAGCGAGTCGATGGGGTCCTCGCCACACACCGGACACGAGGCGTCCGCGCGGAACGACACCCGCTCGAACTCGCCACCGAGGGCGTCGTACACCCGGAGTGCGCCCGTCGGGAACTCGCCGACGTCGAGCAGTCGCCGCAGTCCGACGACGGCCTGCATCGACCCGACGACGCCGGGAACGGGGCCGAGCACGCCCGCCTCGGCACAGGAGGGGACGGTGCCAGGGGCGGGCGCCTCGGGGAACACGCAGCGGTAGCAGGGGGCGCCGTCAACGGCGACGAGTTGGCCCTCGAAGCGGTGGACGGCGCCGCCGACGAGCGCCACGCCCTCGAGCACGCAGGCGTCGTTCAACAGGTACCGCGCCCGGAAGGTGTCGGTGCAGTCGAGTACGAGGTCGTAGCCGGCGACCCGTTCGCGGGCCGTCTCGGGCGTGACGGCGTCGTACGTTCGCACCTCGACCCCGGGGTTCAGGTCGGCGACGAACTCGCGGACGCTCTCGGTCTTCGGGTCACCGACGTGACCGGCGTGGACCGGTTGGCGGTGGAGGTTACTGCGCTCGACGTGGTCGCCGTCTGCGACCCCGAGACGGCCGACGCCGGCGCCGGCGAGGTACTGCACCGCCGGGACGCCCAGGCCGCCGGCGCCGACCACGAGGACCGAGGCGTCGCCGAGACGGGCCTGGCCCGTCGCGCCCACCTCCCGGAGCACCACCTGCCGCGAGTAACGGTCCAGTGCGGCGGGATTGAGGGCGGCCCGTTCGCTCGGGGTGGTGTCCGACCCGCCGGCGTCGGCGCTCGCGTCCGTGGAGTCGGCGGGCGAGTCGGTCCCGAGGCGGTCGTCGCTCACGTCGGCAGTCGGCGGCGAGCGCTTGTAACTCTCCCGGGCGAAGCGCTTTCGACGGACGGTCCCGTAGGCACACGCGATGGTCGAGTCCATGTCGGTCGAGCGACTCCGCGAGCGCCTCGGCGAGGATTCGCCGCAGGTAGTCGACGTGCGGACGCCGCGGGCGTTCCGGCAGGGCCACCTCCCGGGGGCAGTGAACCTGCCGCTACCGCGACTGCCCGACCGCGTCGCGGCAGTCGACTGGGAGTCGGAGGTGGTCGTCGTCTGCCCGAAAGGCGAGAGTTCGCTGCGGGCGGCCCGACTGCTGGAGGCGTACGAGGGCGTCGCCGAGGACGCGACGGTGTACAATCTGGACGCCGGTCTGCGGGCGTGGGACGGCCCGCTGGAGAGCGGCGACAGGGAGACGAACGACGGGGGCGATCACGGCGCCGACGAGGCGCCGTTCTGACCGAATTCACCCGTCTTAGAGTAACACTAACCCGCGTAGCGTGTCACCGTGACCCAAGAGTTTATGTCGGGTAGCACTAATGTGAGAAGGTATGTCGTCCACTCCCGACGACGCTGGCGACGACCTCATCGACCGCTTCATGACGCAGCGCGGCCTCGACGGCGAGACCGTACGATGGGAGGAGAGTTATAACAAGAAGCAGTGCCCGGAGTGTGGCGGCGTCCACGACACGACGGCCACCGTCTGTTCGGTGTGTGGGTGGAGTCCTGAGTGACCCCGTCGCTACCGTTTACATACTGAGACGTTCTCGACAGAACACTAGTAGTTCTGAACCCCGGACTCCGGCAGTGAGGTTCTGTCGGCGCGGAACCGGTAGAATCAGCCCCGAGCGTCCGTGTAACGACAGTATTATGCCGGGTGCTATCTCATCCTCGCACGGATCAACGATGCCGGAGTGTCAGAACTGTGGGGCGTTCGTGACTGAGGCGTACGCACGAGTGTTCACGCCACGGGGGGTCGACGACCCCCGTGTGTGTCCGGACTGCAAGGACAAGATCCGCGACGGTAGCGACGTACGGGAGGCTCGCTCTCCTCGCAACAACTGACCTCGGCGCGACACGGCACGCCACCAACCGTACGGCGACGGCGCCGTCCGGTCCGGGCGAGTTCCGAGTCTCTTTTAGGCGTTGCCCGTCTGATCGTGTATAATGGTCGATGCGAATCCGCGCGTGACCCGGTTGTTCGGCGGTCCGGGCAGCGGGAAGACGACGGCACTTCTGGACAGGGTGGAGGGATTGCTCGAAGAGGGTGTCGACGTTCGGGACATCCTCGTGGTCTCGTACACCCGGGCGGCAGCCGCCGAGATCCGCGAGCGGTTGGCCGAGCGACTCGACGAGAACCCCCGTGCACTGCAGGGGAACGTCTGCACGATGCACGCAAAGGCCTACGAGTTGCTGAACCTCTCGCGTGGTGACGTCGTCGGCGAAGACGAAAAGGAGGAGTTCTGCGGGGAGTTCGGCCTGGATTTCGAGGACGAGTACTCCGGCGGCGCCCGTCGAACGGCGCGGTCGACGACGCTCGGCAACAAGATAATCGCCACGAGCCAGTGGCTCCAGCGCACCCGGCGTGACGTGGCCGACTGGTACGACGTGCCGTTCAAGTGGGACGAGGAGACCGTCCGACTCCCCCCGGAGATCGACGACCGTGCCCAAGACGGCAACAAGTACACTCCCACGTGGCCCAGCGACGACGACCGCGTCGACGTGCCCGAGGCGATCCGCGGCTGGCGCCGCTACAAGGGCGAAAACGACGTCGTCGGCTTCGCGGACATGCTCGAGCGCGTCAACGGAAGTTCGCTGTTGCCCGACGTCGACTACCTCGTTATCGACGAGTTCCAGGACATCACCACCCTGCAGTACGACGTGTACGAGGAGTGGAAGCCCCACATGGAGCGGGTGCTGATCGCCGGCGACGACGACCAGGTGGTGTACGCCTGGCAGGGTGCCGACCCCAAACTGCTGTTGAACGAGGGCGGCGACGACGTTATTCTCGACACCTCTCACCGGCTCCCGTCGCGCATCCTCAACACCGTCCAGCACGAGGTCCAGCACATCGACGAGCGCCAGGAGAAGAACCTCTCGCCCCGCAAGGAGGGCGGCACCGTCGAGGCGATGAGTCATCCCTCGATGCTCGATCTCGCCCGGGACGTTCGTCGCACGGTCAACGCCGAGGACGAGAGCGTGATGGTGCTGTTCCGGGCGCGCTACCAGATGTTCCGCTTTATCGATGAGTTCCTCACCGAGGGGATGCCGTTCCGCACGATGACCGACCAGCGGATGTGGACCGACCGCCTCACGGACTACGTCCGCGGTATCGAGGCGATGCACGCCGGCGACCCGCTCACTGGCCTGCAGGCCCGGCGCCTGGCAGACATGCTCGACGACACCGCCTTCGGGTCGAACGACCGTGACGCCCTGTTCGACGCCGTCGACGACCGCCAGGAGGAGACCGGCATCGAGGATCTCACCGAACTCCGCGTCGACCCGGGGTTCGTCGAGAACCACGCCCCCTTCGCCCCCGACCCGGCCGCCGCCGCCGAGATGGTCCGCAAGGTGACGAAGTTCCAGAAAAAGTCCATGAAGGCGTACTTCGCCTCGGGTCAGTACGCCGGGATGGACCCCTCGCAGGTCCGCGTCGGGACGATCCACTCCGCAAAGGGTCGCGAGGCCGACCACGTGTACGTCGGCACCGACCTCACCGAGAAGGTCGTCGAGCAGATGGCCGCCACCGTCCCCGACCCCACCGCCGTGGAGGGCGTCGAGGAGTTCACGAAGACCACCTCCCCGGTCCCCACTCTCACCGACAACGAGCGCCGCGTCTACTACGTCGGCATGTCCCGGGCCCGCGAGCGCCTGGTTCTCTTGGAGAACCTCGTCGGCGGCGCCCCCACGCTCCCCATCGACGTTCTCCTGCACAACACCCCTCTGGAGGTGTCGACCGACGAACTGGTCGAGAGCGCCCAGGAACCCCCCGAGGAGTCCCCCGAACCCGAACCCGAGGCCGAGGCGCCCTGACCGCGACCGGCGCGACCGACCGGGCGACTCAAAACTGGTATCCACAACACTTTCGAGACGCCAGTCCCGACTGAGAGTATGTTCACCGGTATCATCGAGGGCACCGGCGTCGTAACCGACGTCGTCGAGCGCGAGGAGGGTCGCAGACTGCGGATCGCCGCCGACGTGACCGACCTCTCGGGCGGACAGTCGATCGCAGTAAGCGGCGTCTGTCTCACCGTCGAGGCACACGGTCACTACGACGGCGACCCGCCCTCCGTGGGCGGACTCGACCCCGACGCGCTGTCGGGCGAGGCGTGGTTCGAGGTGTTTCTCGCCGCGGAGACCGTCGAGCGCACGTACCTCGACCACCTCGGGGCCGGCGACCGGGTGAACGTCGAGCGGTCGCTGCGGGCAGACGACCGCCTGGACGGCCACTTCGTGCAGGGCCACGTCGACGGCACCGCCGAGACCGTCGCCGTCGAACAGGTCGGTGACGACTGGCGCTTTGCGTTCTCGCTGCCCGACGACCTGGCGCCGTACGTCGTCGAGAAGGGCTCCGTCGCCGTCGACGGAATCAGCCTCACGGTCGCCGCGGTCGACGAGGACAGTTTCGAGGTGGCGATCATCCCCGAGACGTACCGCCGGACGACGCTGTCCGAAAAGGCGCCCGGCGACCCCGTCCACCTGGAGGTCGACGTCGTCGCGAAGTACGTCGAGTCGCTGGTCGAGCGCTGACCGGACTCACTCGCGGGGGGTGTCTGTCGCCGTGTCGTCGTCGTCAGCCTCGCCGCCGGCGGACCGACCGGTCAGGTCGTTCGCCGCTGCGGGCGCCTCGTCGAACTCGGTGACCTCGGGAGTGGGGTTGGACGTCCCGGCGCCGACGGCGTGGTACGCCCGCTCGTAGCGCCTGAACTTGCGGTAGAGGTAGTAGCCCGCGAGAACGTCGTAAACGACCACGAAGCCGAGAAAGCCGATGGCCATTGGAACGTCGACGAGCACCTCCAAGAGCCCGGGGACGAGTCCGACCAGCGTGTTGTACCCGGCGTGGACGAGGGCGGCGATCGCGATCCCCTTCAACACCAGCGGGCCGGCGTGGTCGGCGTTGAACTTCGCCAGGCCGAGGTAGTAGCCCGCGATCCCCGAGTAGATAACGTGACCCGGCCCGGCGAGTGCGCGGACGGCGGTGATGCCGAACTGGACCGACTCGCCGTTCCGGGCGATCTGTCTTGCGATGAACAGGGCGTTCTCGATCGTGGCGAACCCCAGGCCGGCGGCGGCACCGTACACCGCACCGTCGACGACCGCGTCGAACCGGGAGTCACGGTAGGCGTACAGCCGCACGGCGAGCAGTTTCACCGTCTCCTCGACCGGCCCGACCACCAGAAAAAAGAAGGGCACGAGCGCGACGAGCGGCAGCGACTGGAGTCCACCACTGCCGATCACCTGGCTGTTGAGCACCCCGGCGAGCGGCGCGAACAGCACTCCGAGTAGGAACGTCGCCACGAGCAGTCCGAGTGGCTCCTTCGTCGTCACGTCGACCCGGCGGACGTAGCCCGCGAGCAACAGGGCGGGCACCGCCGACAGCGCCACCAGCGCCGCGACGGTCGGGTCGAGCACCGCCGACAGCACGCCACCGGCGGCCAGTCCGACGAGCGCCAGCCCCGCCACCGCCACGAGCAGGAGCCGCGCCGTCGGGAGGATCGCCCCGTAAACCCAGGCGACGACGCCGTCGAACCGGCTCCGCGGCTCCCACGTCGCCACGCCCTGGAGGTCCTCGTCGTCGGCCGCCCGCTCGACCGGGTCCCGCTGCATTCCTGTCCGCACCGCACGCCGGCAGCCTCCTAACCGTTTCCCCCGTTCGCTCGCGAGCGTGGCGGCGCCCGACGCACGCGACCACCACCCGCCGCCGGGTCGCTGTCGTCACGCTCATAGTGGCGCCCGTCGAGGCCCGGACGATGACCGACACCGACTCCGACGCTTCGCCAGTTCGGGTCCGGGGGATCTACGCGACGGCGCTGACGGCGCTGCTGTCCGGGGCGAGCGACGCCGGCGGCGACGGCGAGAGTGAGACGGCGGACGCCGCTGGGGTCCGGGCGACGGTGACCCGGCCCTCGGCGGCGATCCGGGAGCGGTTCGACCGCTCGTTCCCGGCGGTGCCGGCGACGGTCGAGGTGGCGACGAGCGCCGACGGCACCGGCGTCGCCGTCGTCGGCGAGTCCGACGGCGTCGAGCGCGTGAGCGCGGCGCTCGCCGGAGTGGCCGTGGACACGCTGGTCGTGCCGGAGCCAGCCCCGCGAGGGGCGGTGTTCGACGCCCGGGTCGAGCGGACCGTCGGCGGCGGCGCGGTGGTCGAGGTGGGCGAGCGAGAGGGATATCTCCCGTTCGACCGCGTCGACGACTACGTCGACGTCGGCGACCACCTCCGGGTGCAGGTGTCGGAGCCGGCGGCGCCCTGGACCGACCGGCGACCGGAACTCGACGCCGAACTGCGGGTCCAGGGGTCACTGGTCGACCTCGTTCGAGGTGAGAGCGGCGTCGACGCCGCCGTTCCGCGGGAGCGACGGCGCGAACTCGCCCGGACCACCGAGTTGCTCTCGGCGAGTGCGCCCGACGGCTGGGGCGTAGAGTGGCAGTATCCGGCGATCGAGGGGAGCGTCGAGGCGATGGACGACGCCCTGGCCGCCGCCGGCGAGCGGGCCGAGCGCCTAGACGCCGCCATCGACGACGGCGAGCGCGGGCAGGCACGGCGACTCGCCGCGCCGCTGTCGACCCGGTGGGTGTGGTTCGGCCGCGAGGCACGGTTCGCGCTTGACGAACACCGCCGCGCCGTGACGACGACGATGGCCGGCCACCACCGGGTGAAGGCGGGCGCGAGCGGGGCGAGCGACGCCGTCGACTTCGTCGAGGCGGTGTGTGGCGAGGTGGGCGTCCACGGCGAGAACGAGACTGAGTTTCCGTTCGACGCGGTGACCGGGCAGTTCGGGCCACGCGAGGGCGAGGCGGTGCGGATCGCCCACGGAAAGCCCGACGGGAGCCTGTACGACCTCGGGAGGGCGACGGTGACCGAACGCGACCCCGCGGGGAAGGTGGTGTTGCGACGCGAACTGTCGTCGTCGGGGACGTACGACGCGCTTGGCACGCCCCGTGAGCCAGGTGACGTGGCGGTGACCCGAGTGACGGAGGGACGCTGGTGGTACCCGACGGCGTACCGCGGGACCGACGGCGAGCGAAAGGGAACCTACGTGAACGTCTGCACGCCGGTGGAGGTGTTCCCGGCGGCGGTGCGGTACGTCGACCTGCACGTGGACGTGGTGCGAGAGCCGGACGGCACCGTCCGGCGGGTGGACGAGGAGGAACTGGCGGCGGCGGTCGAGCGGGGCGCGGTGTCAGAGCGACTGGCGGAGCGGGCGCGGTCGGTGGCCGCGACGGTCGAACGGGCGCTCTAGGCGTCGGGGACGTCGTCTGCGTCGTCCTCGACGTTGCGTTTCATGGAGTCGCGTCGTGCCTCGGCGTCGCGCCCGGTCGCCCCCTCCAGAAAGTCGTTTTTCAGGTCGACGGCCTCCTGTGCGGCCTCGAGTTCCTCCGGGCCGAGTTCGGTCGGGTCGCGCTCCTCGAACTCGACCGCGAGACGGTCCTTCTTGCTGCCGTAGGCGATGGTGCCGGCGATCACCCTGTCGAACACCGGGTTGTCCGGCTCACCGACCACGTGGAGGTCGTTCCCGTCGTACTCCTCGGTGCCGGTGATGGGACCGAAGTGCTCCTCGATAAACGCCTCCATGTCGGGCACGCGCTCGGACAGCTGCTCGCCGCGACGCATCTTGTACTCCCTCATCGGCTTCTGCTACTCCCATGCGAGGGCGTCCCGCTTAGGGGTTTCGTCCGGCGGTCGTCACGCCGGTCGTCGCGTCGAGTCACCGCTCGGCCAGGTAGCCCGACCCGCAGTCGGGACAGATGTCACCCGACCGGTGAGGCGTGCCGCTGGGGGCGTCGCTGTACCCACACGAGCGACAGTGCAGTTCCCCCGCGACGTCGGTCCGGGTGGTCCGCGCACCCGGGCCGTGTTCGACGGCGGCGTCGTGCCCCTCCTCGACGCCGGCCCCGGCGTCACTCTCCACCTCGACCGACGCCGTCGCTGTCCCCGCGCCAGCGTCCGCGCCGCCCGTCTCGGTCACGGACGCGACGCCGGCAAACGCCTCGCCGGTGTCGTCGTCGGCCGGGTGAGCCGGCCAGTCGCCGTGGTCGTACTCCGGCGTGTCCTCGGGCGCCGTGTCGGGCCAGTCACCAAAGTCGGTCTCGGTCTCGTTGCCGTCGTCGGTGCCGACAAAGGCGTTGTCGGTCCCGGCCGCGTCCGCGGTCGAGGTCGAAGTCGGAGCCTGGGTCGGGGTCGGGTCCGTCGAGTCAGCGCCGGTCGCCGGCGCCTCGGTGGCTCCGGCAACGTCGGCGCCGGTCGTCGTGCGGGCGTCGGCCTGAGCGCCGTCCTCGTCGGCGTCGTCGGCCAGGAGAACGGCGTCCTCGCCGTCGACGTCCGGGGGCTCGGACGCCGTCTCGAACTCGGGGTCGTCGGCTTCTGGAACGAGCGCCTCCGGGTCGTTGGCCGTCGAGGAGGCCGGGTCGGCACCAGTGTCGGCGTCCGCCCCGGAGTCCGAGTCGGCGTCGATAAACTCGACGCCCTCGTCCTCGGGCAGGTCGTCGTCAGCCGGGTCGTCGGGCACGGCGCCGTCGGGGTCGACGTCGAGTTCGCCCGCTGCCTCGGCGTCGTCCAGCAGAACGGTCTCGTCCTCGGACGGAGCGCTCTCGGCCTCCTGGTCGTCGAACTCGTCGTAGAAGCCCGCCGGATCGCTTGGCTCGTCCGGTTCGTCGCCCGACGTCGTGTGCGCCTCGGGCGCCGTTGTGACGCCGGTGTTCTCGCTTATCAGTCGCTTGTCACCACAGTGGCGACACTCCTCGTACTCGCGGACCGTGAGCACGACCTCCTCACCGCGTTGCTCCCGTTCGCGCTCGTGGCGCTGCTCGGCGTACTCACAGCCGAGTATCGAGCACCTGAATCCCATACCCGTGAGAGCGCGTCACGGGGCAAAAAGCCACGTCAGACGTCTGATAGACGCGGGGCTGACACTCGCCGTGACCAGCGGACCGACGGTATAAGGGCAGCGCGCCCGAACGAGAGAGCAATGCCAGTTCGAGGGGAGTACCGCGACCGCCCGGAACGGGAGGTGGCGGTGCTCGACGCGCTGGTCGACCGCGGTCGCGAGGGGATGACCGTTTTCGAGGTGCGCTCGCGGGCCCAGATCGACATCGACGAGGTCGAACGCGCTCTGTCGGCGCTGAAACAGGACCGACTCATCGAGATCGAGCGACGCGGCAGCGAGACGGTGATCCGCCCAGCCGAGCGGGTGATCCCAGACCCCGACGCCGACGACGAGGACGACATCGTCGACCGCGTCCGCGACCGGCTCCCGTTCTAACTTTACGTCGTCGGTCCCACCGGACGCCCGTGACGGTCGTCCAGGCGGTCCACAAAGAGTTGGGGGCGACGTTTCGCACCGTCGGGAGCCTGCGTACCGTCGACCACTACGACAACGCGGCGCGTGCCCACCTGGCGGTCCGCAACGGCGTCGGCCTCGCGGAGTTACCCCACGCCGTCTGCCGGGTGCCCGAGCGTCGCCGGGCGGCACTCGCCGCCGTGTTCGACGAGAGGGTACCGTCGGCCGACGGCCAGGCGGCCCACGGGCGTCTGGCGGACGACACCGTCCGGGGCGAGGCGACGGTGCTGGCCGCCGAGGACGACCTGCTCTGTCTGGTCTCGCCCGGAGCGCGAGCCTGGTTGTGTGACCGGGTCGACGCCCGCGACCGGACCGCCGCACTCGGCGTGTTCGACCTGCACGGCCCGCAGGCCACCGAGAAACTCGCCGGGGTGCTCCACGGCGCCCCCGCGCCCGGCGAGCGACTCACGTTCGTCAGGGGGCGACTCCGCGAGGCGGGCGTCACCGCCGTGCGGACCGACGACCCTGCCGGCGAGGAGGGGTACGTCGTGGTCTGTGGCGCCGACGACGCCCGCGAGGTGCACGACACCCTCCTCGTGCGTGGCCCCAACGCCGCCCCATTTGGCTACCGCACCTGGGAGACACTCACCCTCGAGGCGGGCACGCCCCTGCCGGACGACCTGCAAAGCGCCGACGACCGCCGGACAGTCGGTCTCGTGCCCGAGAGCCTGCCCGCCAGCGACGACCCGGTGGTGGCCGACGGCGAACGGGTCGGGACCGTTCTCCGGGCGGTCGAGAGCCCCACGCTAGCGTGCCCGATCGCGCTCGCCACGGTCGAGCAATCCGTCACCGACGCCGACCTCACGGTCGGCGGCCACCCCGTCGCCGTCCGGTCGCTCCCGTTCGTCGACGGGTCGGCGACCTCCGGCCGGATCCCGATGTCGTGATATGCTGCCGATTTTTCGTCTGCGTTTCCAAAAGTATTTGTCCTTATTTCTGAGTAATTAAACGACGTGGTGGACTGTGAGCGCTGCGGGGCGGAGGCGGCCGACCCGCAGGCGTGCCCGGAGTGTGGTGGGGTGTACTGTCCGGATCACGGCTCCCCGGTCACCCACGAGTGTCCGGCGGTCGCCGCGGGGGTCGCCGAGGGTGCCTTCGACCCGGAGAGCGAACCGCGTCGACGGTCGCGACTGCACGCGGCGGCCGTCTGGACGGGCGTCGCGGTCGTGACGGTGCTGTCGCTGATGCTCGTCGGCGTGGCGACGGGGATGATCACGACGGGACCGGTCACCGGGGACACTCACGACCGGGGCCTGACCGGGCCGGGCGTCGACCCGACGCCGACGACCACGCCGGTTCCCGACCCCGGGACGGTCCGGGCGGTCGTCCGCAAGAATCTCAACGACTGGCGGGTGGAGCGGGGGCGCGACCGCCTGGAACGGGCACCCGACCGGCGAGCGGTGCTCGACGAGTTCGCCGCCGACCTCGCCCGCGTGGACTACTTCACGAACGACTCCCTCGACCGGTCACGGTACTCCCCACGGGGGCGTCTTCGGGAGAGCGGCCACGACTGCCCGGCCGTCGCCCACGGTCTCCTGCGGCTCCCGCCCGACGACGGACGCCAGACGGCGACCGACTACGGTCGGGACGCCGCCGAGACGATCCGGGCTGGCCTCACGGACAAGCCAGGGTACCAGTACACCGCCGCCCACGCCGTCGGTGTCCACGTCGTCGACGGCACCGTCTACGTCGTCTACGTCGCCTGTTGAGGAGACTATTTGTTCGTGGCTTCGGATTAACTCAACCGTCGATAGAGTTAAATGATATCGGTCGAATTACAGCCCTAATGAGCCGACGCGGCGCGGCGTGGCCCGGGAGGAGCCGGCGATGACCCGGGGGTCCGGCGTGGCGGCCGTCGGCGAGGGCGAGGCCACGGTCGGCGTCGGCGCCGACGACCCAATCGAGGACGCGCTGATCCGCGTCGACGACGACTGGTGCGTGGTCGAGACGAACGACCGTGGAGCGACGCTTCTGGGGCGGTCGGCGGCCGACGTGCGGGGCCGGGCCGTCTGGGACGTGTTCCCGGCCGTCCGTGACACGGGCCTGCCGGAGACGCTCCGTGCGGCGGCCGACAGCGGCGAGCCCCGGACCGTCGAGGCGGTCCACCCCGAGCGCGGTACCCGCCTGGAGGTGCACGTCTACCCGACCGGCGAGGGGGTGACCGTCACCGTTCACGAGCGAGCGAGCGCCGGCGGGCGTCGGTCCCGGATGGTGGCACTCGTCGACCGCCCGGCGTTCGCCGTCGACGACGCCGGCCGGTTCGTCGACGCGAACGACGCCCTGGCCGACGCGCTGGACCGCGACCGCGAGGCGGTGCTCGGCGGGCGGGCGACCGAGACGGTTCAGGGCGTGGCGGCCGCGCTCCGTCAGGCTATCAGCGGCGACGTCGCCCCCGCCGGCGACCTCGACCTCGACCCTGACTCCGAGGCGGTCGAGACGACGGAGGTGACGCTGCGCCCGGGGACGCCCGAGCGACACCGCTACGAGGCCAGGGTCGTCCCCGCGTCCGACGGGGGCGCCGTCTGCGTGTTGCGAGACCTCTCCGTGCCACGGGGGCGCCGACAGCGGCTGGCGGTGCTCGACCGCGTCCTCCGGCACAACCTCCGCACGGAGATGAACGTCGTCCGCGGCCGTCTGCGGACCGTCGCCGACGCCGTCGACGACCCGGCGGCCGACGCCGCCCTCGACGAGGTCGGGGAGTCGGTCGACGACCTGTTGTCGATCAGCCGCGACGTCAGACGCTTCGCCGACGCGCTCGACCCCGAACTCGGCGACGCCCGCCCGTACGACGCCGTCGAGGCGGTCGAGACGGCAGTCACCGAGGTGCGGCGTCGCCACCCGGAGGCCGACGTGCGCCTGGTCGTCGAGGACGACACGGAGATGTGCGCCCACGAATCCGCGCTGGTCGCCGTCGAGGAACTCGTCGAGAACGCCGTCGTCCACACGGCGGCGTCGTTCGCCCGGGTCACCGTCTCCGCCGTCGACACGGAGAACGGCCCCCGCGCCCGGATCGAGGTGACCGACGACGGTGACGGCGTTCCCGACCCCGAGCGGCGCGTGCTCACCGGCGGCGACGAGACCCAACTCGACCACGCCTCCGGCGTCGGCCTGTGGATGGTCAACTGGGCCGTCCGCAAGTCCGGCGGTCGGCTCTCCTTTGCGGACCCCCCCGAGTGGGGGTCGGTCGTCACCGTCGACCTTCCGCGACCCGGCGCGGGCGGGTGCTGATCACCGCAGGAGCGTCCGCAGTCCCTCACGGGACAACAGCGTGCTCGGGCGGTCCATGTGGACCTCTATCTCTCCCGAGAGCGCCTGTAGCCCCGCCCGCTGGACGGACTCCGGCAGCGAGTACGCCCGCCGGACCAGCCGTCCCAGGCGGATCTCTCGCTCCAGGTCGCTGCGCCAGGCCCGCTCGTAGGCCTCCAGTGTCGCCGGGTCCGTCGGGGTCACCGTCCGGGCGGCGTGGTCCGCCGCCTGCATCCCGTAGAGGATGCCGCCGCCGGTGAACGGCTTCGTCTGGGCGGCGGCGTCGCCGACGAGCAGCGACCGCTGGCCGGTCACCCGCTCCGGCGGGCCGACCGGGATCAGCCCCGAGCACCGCTCCTCGAGACGAACGTCGTAGGCCTCTTGCAGGCGCTCGAACCGGTCGGTCACGTCGCCAGGGGGCGCCGCCAGGCCGTACTCGACGCCCGCCTCGCCGCGGGGGATCCGCCACGCAAAGAAGCGCGGTACCGTCAGGTGGACATCGACGAAGTCGCCCGGGTCAGGGTCGTCGGCAAAGCCAAGCACACCGTGGAGCAGTTCCCCGGGGTCAGGCAGCCCCAGCGTCGACCGGACCCGCGAGCGCGGGCCGTCGGCGCCGACGACCATCCGCGCCTCGTGGGTCTCGACACCGTCGGGACCACTGACGGTCACCGTCACGCCGTCGGCGCTCTCCTCGACGTCGGTGACGGTGTGACGCTCGCGCACCTCGGCGCCAGCCTCGCGGGCCAACTCGGCCAGACGGCGGTCGAGGGCCACGCGGTCGATCACGTTCGAGACCGCCTCGTGCTTGTAGAAGCGGTGCGCGTCGCTGCCGGGACCGCCGACGTGAAAGCGGGCGCCGTACACCTCGTTCTGCCTGAGATCGGCGCGTGCGCCGCTGTCGAGGTAGTCCCACACGTCGCGGCTGACGTGGCCCGAGCAGGCAAGCGGCTCGCCGATCCGGCCGCTCTCGAAGGCGACCACGTCGCGACCCCGCTCGGCGGCCGAGCGAGCGAACCGCGACCCCGCCGGGCCACACCCGACGACGACGAAGTCTCTCATGTGTGGTGGCCGGGGTCGCGCCGACATAGGCTTCCCGGATCGCCTACGCGACGACGGCCACCCCACGACAGGTCTGCCCGCGCAGGCCCTCGCCGAAGGTCACGAGCGGCACGAACCGGTCGCCCCAGTCCGTCGAGCGGTACAGGCCGTGGTCGTTGCAGGCGTACACCGTCCCGGGGGCGGTCGCCGTCAGGACACACCGCAGCGCCCCCTCGCCCGTCGGGACGCCGCTGTCGTCGAGGTGCTCCCAGCGCGGCCCCGTGTCGCCCTCCTCGCTCGCGTCGTCTGCCGCCGCCCGCGGCCCGGACAGTCGGTACAGGTGGGCGTCGCCCGGGGGACGGTGAGCGCCGCCGGCGCCGTGGGCCGCCGAGACCATCACGCGGTCGGGGTCGCCGGGGTCGACCGCCAGCCCCCAGACGTAGCCGTGCTCCAGGCCCGCCTGCAACTGGACCCACGACTCGCCGCCGTCGGTACTCTCGGCGTCGCCGGGCGGCGGAGCCGCCCAGCTGCCAGAGACGCGTTGCGCCTCGCTGTAGCCGTCGCCGGCCGCCGAGTACACCCGACCGGCGGCGTCGGGGTGGGTGGCGAGGGTGTGGTTGTCCCGCCGCGACCCGGGCGGGCGCTCGGTCCAGGTGTCACCACCGTCCGTCGAGTAGACGAAGGCGCCGGCCTCTATCCCGACGTACACCCGGTCGGGGTCGATTGGGTCCACCGCTATCCAGCGGACGTGGTGGGTGTCCGGTCGCGGCGGAAAGTACCACTCGCCGCTAGAGGGGAGGTCGGTGAGTCCGCCGACGCGCTCCCAGGAGTCGCCCCCGTCGGTCGACCGGTAGAGGGCGCTCGGCTCCGTTCCGGCCCACAGCGTGTCGGGGTCGTCGGGGTGGACCGCCAGCGACATCACCGCGTCCGACTCGATGTCGTGAGCGCCGACTCGGTTCCACGAGTCTCCGGCGTCGGTCGAGCGCTGCAGGCCCGTCTCGAAGGTGCCGACGAACGCCCGACCGCCGGCCGCTAGCGCACACTCCAGGCGACCGTGGTCGGTGAGGCGCTCGTCGGTGCGCCACTCCGTCTCGTCGCCGCCGTCGACGACGAGCAGTCGGTCCTCCATCGCCGCGTAGACGGTGGTCATACCCGCGCCGTACGGCCGCCGGCGTCAAAAGCGGCGGTGACAGGGGCACGACCCGCCGGAAATCAGGGCCGGACCGGTCAGTTCGTGCGCTCCTCGGGGTTCGCCGGCGCGTCCGCCTCGTCCGTCGGGCCGGCGTCGTCGCTGGCGTCGGAAACGGGGTCGACAGCATCGGACGCGGTGTCGTCGGTGGCGTCTGGTTCTGCGTCGTCGGACTCCTCGACCGGGTCCTGTTCGGCGACCTCGTTCAGCGCCTCCACGGTCTCCTCGTCGACGGCCTCCTCGCGCGCCACCGCCACGTTGTCTGCGGAGAGCGACGCCCCGTCCCAGTCGGAGTCGCCGTCGGCGTCGCCGTCACCCGTGTCGTCCCCGTCGAACAGTTCGGCGTCGGTCTCCAGCGGGTCGCCGGCGTCCACGTCGCCGTCGGAGTCTCGGGCAGAAGCGGGCGACTCCCCGGTCTGCGCGCGAGCCTCGTCGTCCGGCGCGTTCTCGGGCGTGGCCCCGTTGTTCGGCGCCCCGTCGCCGTCTGTGTCGGGCGCACCGTCTCGCTCGGGGCGGTCGGCCGGTCGGTCCGCGTCGGCCGGGGCGTCGTCCGCCGGACCGTCGGTCCCCCCGAACAGTCGTTTGACCCTGCCGATCAGTCCCATGCGGTGTCTCGGTGGGCGGCGGACAAAAAGACCGCCGACGGTTCACGCGAATGTATTGGGCGTCCGGACCACCTCGGGGGGTCAGTCGTCGCCGGCCGCCTCGGTCTCGCCGTCGGTGTCGGTGTCGGCGTCGGCGTCGGCGTCGGCGTCACCGGGGTCACCGACGGCGTACTCCCGGTCGGCGCGGGGGCCGTCTATGTCGACCGCCGGCAGTAGGTCGCGGAGGTACCGGCCGGTGTGGGAGTCCTCCGTGCGGGCGAGGTCCTCGGGCGTGCCCTGGGCGACGACCTGGCCGCCGTGCTCGCCGCCCTCCGGGCCCAGGTCGACGATGTGGTCGGCGTTTTTCACGAGGTC
>CAZQHW010000026.1:3878-19787 GCA_964593395.1 uncultured Halobacteriales archaeon | reverse complement strand
GACGTCTTCTTCCACATGGAGGACATCGGCGGCCCGGACCTCGAGGAGGGACAGGAGCTGGAATTCGAGATCGAACAGGCCCCAAAGGGCCCCCGCGCGAAGAACGTTACCCGCCTGTAACTGGGCACCGTCTTCGCTGCACGCGACCACGGTGAGCGACGCCGCTTCCCGTCGTCGCACTTCTTTCAATTTTCGCCGCCACACCGCTCGACAGCCTCCGGTTCGAACGTGAACGCCGGGTTTTGACCGGTCACGTCGCGGTTCATGATCTGATGACTGTCGGTGACGACGTGACTGCTCGGACCCTCGGTGAGTCCCAGAGTGCGACGAGTTCCGCACCCGGATCACTGCCGATGCTGTGTGTCGTTGGCGCGGGGCTTGTGGTCGGCGCACTGGCGGTGGGGAACCTGCACGAGGTCGCCAGACCGAGCGAGAACGGTCTCCGGGTCGTGCGACCTGCCCTCAGGCGGCGTCTAGACGGTGTAGCGCTGCCGCCGAGAGGTCGAGACGGGCGGCGGCGACGTTCGCGGCCAGGTGCTCCGGCGACGAGGTCCCGGGGATCGGGACGACTGCGGGCGACCGCTGCAACAGCCAGGCCAGCGCGACCGCCTCCCGGGTGGTGTCGTGGTCCTCGGCGACCTCGCGGACGACCGACTCGGCGTCGCCGAACCCGCCCGGTCCCAGCGGGAAGTACGGCAGAAAGGCGATCCCGTTGTCCTCGCAGGCGTCGAGAACGGGGTCGTGTTCGCGGTTCCCCACGTTGTACTGGTTCTGCACCGACGCCACCGCGACGTGGTCGCGAGCACGCTCCAGTTGCTCCACCGAGACGTTCGACAGGCCGACGTGGTCGACGATTCCCCGGTCGCGCAACTCGCCCAGCGCGGCCACGCTGTCCTCTATCGGTACGTCCGAGTCGGGAGCGTGTAACTGCAACAGGTCAAGCGACGCCACCCCGAGACGGTCGCGACTGACCAGCGCCTCGTTCTGCAGGTAGGTGGGATCGCCGTGTTCGATCCAGTCGCCGTCCGGCGTACGCAGCAGTCCCGCCTTTGTCGCGACGGTGACGTCGGCGTGGTCGCCGGCCAGGTCAAGCGCCTCGGCGATCTGGCGCTCGTTGACGCCCGGCCCGTAGGCGTCGGCGGTGTCGACGAAGTTCACGTCCATCTCGACCGCTCGCCGCAGCACCGTCCGCGCCCGCTCGGGGTCCTCGGGCCGCCCGAGGATGTCAGGGCCACACAGCCGCATCGCCCCGTAGCCCAGTCGGTTCACCTCACGGTCGCCGATCTCGAACGTCCCGGCGTCGGCCGCCGTCGGCTCCTCCATGTGCACCCTCCGTGACGGCGTGACTTCAATCAGGTCGTCTCGCCCTCGCTGTCGGTCGCCCACTCGCGCTCCCGGTCCTGCTCTCGCTCGCGGGTCGTCTCGTCGCCCTCGCCGGCGTCATCACGGGCCGCCGACCGCCCGTCTCCGTCTCCAAGCACCCTGGCGAGCGTGGGGTCCTCGGTGGCGAGGTCGCTCGGGTTCTCGACGTGCTCGCGGACGCGGCGCTCGAACTCCGCCTCGGTTATCTCACCCTCGACGTACTGGCGCCTGAGCTCCGCCCGACGCTGTTCGTCGGTGGGTTCGAACCGCTCGGCCAGGTCGAGCGAGCGCAGCCCCGGGAGTTGTTCGACGCGCTCGGCGACGGCCACGAGGCGGTCGTCCCGCGGCAGCGACAACCGCCGCAGCGCCGCCACCACCGTCCACACGAGCAGGACGGCGTCGAGCAGCCCCAGAACGACCACGCCGACCACGTACGGCAACAGCGTCGACAGTCCGGCGGCGATCGACCCGGACTGGAGAAGGGCAACGAGCGCGAGTCCGACGCCGAGAGTGCCCACGCCGACGGTCAGGAGCGTCGTCACCAGCAGGGCGACGAACAGCAGCCAGTGACGGCGGCCCTCGAATCGTCCCATCGTCGGCGGTACGGGCCGGGTGCGCTTAAACGACCCGTCGGAGGCTCGTCGCCGGTGGCGGTCGGTTCGCGTCGTCAGCGCACCGACCCGACCCGATCCGGCTGGTCTCCGTCTCTCTGCCCCGGCGACACTGCCGGCGACGCTCACCCCGCTGGTTCGGTCTCCGCTTGGCCTCCGGTCGCGGGCCGGGCCGACCAGCGGACTGCCCGGTCAGGGGTTCGTGGACCCCGCCACTGGGGACTGGCGCTCGACGCGGTCGGCCCGTACCCTGTCCCCGACCTCGCGGTACCGCGTCGCGGCCCGGTCGAGGTAGTCGACACCGCGGTCGAGTCGGTCGGTCGCGAGCGCCACGAGTCCCAGGCCACGGAGCGCACGGGCGGTCCCGACCGGGTAGCCGTTCGCCCGCGTCAGTTCGAGCCCTCGCTCGTACAGGTCTCGGGCCTCACTGTGGTTCCCGCGGCGCCGCGCGAGGTCCCCGCGAAGAACGGCGATCTCGCCGTCCCAGCCGGCGCCACCGCTCGTGTCGAACGCCGCCGCGGCGTCGGCGAGCAGCGACGCCGCCTCGTCGAGAGCCCCCTCGCGGAGTTTGACCCGCAGCAGCGTCTTGTAACAGCCCGCTATCGTGATCACTTCACCGGAGAGACCCTCCAGGAAGGTCTCGACCTCCTCGCCTGCGTCCGGGTCGCCCCGCCCGTGTGCGAGACGGGCCCGGGCGAGGTCGACGACGCTCTGTCCGGGCTCGTGCTCCTCGATGAAGCGGTCGGCACGACTGAGCGTCTCGGCCGCGGCGTCGAACTCCCCCCGACGAGCCTGGACGCTGATCGTGGCGCTCATGACCTGCTCACGCAGCACGTGGTGTTTTCGCTCCCTGGCGAGGTTCTCCGCCCGCCGCAGGTGAGACAGGGCAGTCTCCGTGTCACGCATCGCCTCCGCCCGTCCCAGGGTGGCGAGCGCCGCCGTCTCGCACCACCGGTAGCCAGTTGCGCGGGCCAACTCGATCGCCCGTTCGTAGTCCTCGACGGCGTCGTCCAGTCGGTGCGCCACCAGCCTCGCGTGACCTCGGTTCAGGTACGAGTTGGCCGTCTTCCGACGGTCGCCGACGGCGATACGGCGGTCGATGGCCTCCGTGAACGTCTCGATGGCATCGACGGAGTCACCGAGCCGGTACTGTACGATCCCGAGCGCGTTCACCCCGGCCGCCAGCGCTCGCGCGTCGTCGATCTCACGGTACAGCGCCAGGCTTCGCTTTGCCTTCTGCTTCGCGGGACCGGGGTCGTAGTCAGTCAGGTGTCCCAGCGCGGCGTCCCGCAGGCCGTCGGCCCGGTAGTGAGTCGCCTCGTCGGCGGACAACGAGCCGAGTCGCTCCGTCTCGACCGCGTCGACGAGTCGTTCCGCGTCCGCGACCGCCGCCTCCGAGTCGCGGGCGTAGTACCGCACCCGACTCCGCCACTTGAGGCGGTCGTACCGTGTCGTCACCGAGCAGGCGGCCGGCAGGTCGATGGGAGCGTCCTCGCTGGTCGCAAAAAGCGGCGAGAGCGAGGCTTGTCGGACGCCGAGTCCGAACAGTCGTTCGACGAGCTCGTCCGCCCACTCCCCGGGACGCTCGGACACCGTCGGCAGCGCACTCTCGGCGTCGGCCGCGGTCCACTCGCTGACGAACCGGTGGGCCCCCGCCCGCCTGTCCGCGTCGTCCGCGAGCGCCAAGACGCCGGACAGGCACCGCCCGAACCGCTCGCGGGCTGCCGTCTCGCCGGCCGTCTCGACGACCGTCTCCAGGAACGTCACGGCCCACCGCTCGTGGGGGGTACGGTAGGTGCCGTCCTCCGGGCCGAACAGCACCCGGCCGTCGAGCCGCTCGAGCGCCGCCTGTACCGTGGCGTCGTCGGCGTCGGTGACGCCAGCGTGGACGTGGGCCGGGCCGAGGGGCACGCCGGCGGCGCCCAGCGCGGTCGCGACGACGGCGGCGTCCAGTGCCGCGTCGTCCGTCGCGAGGCGGTCGTACACTGCCTGCACGTCCTCGTCGAGACTCGCCGCCGAGTCGGACACCGGGTCCGCGTGCAGCGACAGTTGGTGGGCAAGTAACAGTACGTCGCCGGCGGTCGCGTCGGTCCCGTCGTCGTCCGCGTCGACTGGGGGCACCTCGACCGACGAGAGCAGGTCCTCGGTCGCGACTGTCGTGGCACTAGTCGTGTGCTCGAACCGCTCGGCGAAGCGCACACGGTCCGCCTCGTGGAGCGGTGGCATCGTCTCCACGACGATGTCGTCCCTGTCGACGCGTTCCTCGACGCCCGGACGGGTGGTGAGCGGGCTGGACCACTCGGACTCGCGGGCGTCGAACAGGAACACCGCCTCGGTGCCGTCGCGTCGGAGTCTGCGTGCCGCCTCGAACACGGCGTTCGCACCGGGCCGAACCGCGTCCTCGACGACCACCAGCGCCTGGCCCTCGGTGGCCCCGACCGTCGCCACCAGCCTGTCGACCGACTCGAACGACGACCCGGCGCCCGACGCCCGGTAGAACACCGGCCCCAGTCCGCGGTCGTGCCACTCGCAGGCCACTCGCTTGGCCGTCGTCGACTTGCCCGACCCCGGGGGCCCGACGAGTGCCCTGTTCTCGCCGTCCGCCAGCGCGTCGAGCAGTCGCCCCGTCAGCGTCCGTCGCTCGCCCTCGCTCTCCTCGTCGGAGACGGTCCGCTCGACAGCGTACCCGGTGTGGACCTCCGGGAGACCGAGTCCGGCCCGCCAAGCGGTCGTCGGGTCGGCCACCTCCCGGTCGAGAAAGTAGTCACGGGTGAGCCGGACGAACCCCTCCCGGGCCAGTGACACCGACAGTCTCGGCGGTGCCGACCGCCCCTCGCCCAGTTGCACCGTCACCCCACCGTCCGGCTGGCGGACCGTCTCTGTCACCGTCTCGGCGGCCGACCGGTGGTCGTCGTACTGTGTCTCTGCCCACCGAACCGCCCGGTCCGTGTCGCTCTGCAGTACTCCGGCCACACCGCCGCTGTCACCGTAGGCGATTACTGTCACCCGCTGCGTGTCGTCGTGGTCCGTGATGACGACACCGTACTCCGGCACGTCACCGGCCAGCAAATTGAACTCGTCCTCTGCCATCGCCGCCAACTGCCTGGGGAACTCCTCTGACAGCGACGTCCGCAGCGCCCTGGAGACGACGAGTTCGGCCGGATTGCCGTCGGTGACGACGTGCTCGTACAGCAGGCGCACGCTGCGGGGGTCGCCGACCGCCGGCAACACGCCGCGGTAGCCGTCGGCCGACCGGACGGTGTCGTGCAGGCGCTCGACCGGCCGGTACGGCGTCGTCGTCGGGGCCGCGACCGGTTCGCTCCCGGCGACGAGCGGTATGCCGACATCGGCTCCCTCCGGCAGCGCGTCGAGCACGCCCGCGGCGTCGACCAGGTCACGCCACCCCTGCCGGTACGACCGGTAGTGCTCGAGACCGATCCGCCCGACAGAGGTCAGTTCGTAGCCGTTCTCGGCGCGACGCACCAGTCCGGCGTCCTCCAGTTCCCGGATTGCGCGGTTGGCCGTCGACCGGGAGCAGTCGGCCCGGTCGACGATCGTCCGCAGTCCGTGACAGGCACCCTCTAGAGCGGCGAGAATACCGGCGCGCTTTCGTACGAGTTCACCGCGCTCGTCGGCCCCACCACTCATCCTGTCCAATCGCAAGCGGTACCGGACCATATTGCTTGTGCCCGCGGCCGCTCGTCCGCCGAGGGAGTACAACCGATGTTCGCCCGGTGCGGTGGGTCGGGACGTGAGCGACGCCGCCTCTCTCGACGGTCCCGACGCCCGCAAGTGGGTCGCCGACCGGACCGACGCGATGCGGGCCACCCTCGCCGAGGCGGGTCTCGCGGCGGCGACGACTGTCGCAGTGCGGCCACCACCGCCCACACCAACAGGACCGCCGTCCAGTAGGCTCGACAGGACCACGCCGACGACGTACGGCAGCAGCGCCGACAACCCGGCGGCGACCGACCCCGTCTGCAACAGCGCCACGAGCGCCAGCCCGAGGCCGAGGGTGCCCACGCCGACGGTCGAAGCGTCGTCACCAGCAGGGCGACGAACAGCAGCCAGTGACGGCGGCCCTCGAACCGACCCATCGACGGCGCTACGCGCCGTGCGGGGTCGAAACGCCCGTGTCCGCTCGACGGCGGCGGCCCGTCAGTCGTCGTCGGCGTTCGCACTCGCCCGCAGGTCGTCGCGGAGCGCCTCGATGGTCTCCCGTTCGTCCGCGAGGTCGGGCGTCTCGTCGATCCGCGCCAGCGCCTGCCGGCAGTGCTCGATGGCGGCGTCGGGGTTGCCGGCCGCCCGCTCGAGGTCGGCTAGCCGCTCGCGGACGTCGACCGCCCCGTCGGGGTCGCCGAGTCGGTCGTACAGCGCCAGCGCCTCCTCGAAGTGCTCGCGGGCCGCGTCGTGGTCGCCGCGCTCGGCGGTGACGCTCCCCAGGGTCGTCTCTGGCTCCGCACGAGCGGGTCCGATGCCGAGGTCGGCGAACGTCTCGGCGCTCTCGGCCGCCAGTTCCTCGGCGCGGTCGTACTCGCCGCGTTCCAGCGCCAGTCTGGCGAGACCGCTGCGGGTCACCGCCTCGCCGCGGCTGTCCTCGGCCTCCCTGCGGAAGTCGAGCGCCTCTTGGAGGTGTGTCTCGGCGTCGTCGTACGCTTCTCGGGCGAGCATCACGCCCCCGAGGTCGTGCAGGACGCGGGCGATCACCCGGGTGTCGCCGACCGCCCGCGCGAGTTCGTGTCCCTCCTCGAGACGTCGCTCGGCCGTCTCGAGGTCGTCGCGGCGCTCGGCGAGGGTGCCGAGGTTGTCGAGGACGACCGCCCGTGTGCGGCGGTCACCGATCGCCTCCGCCGCGGCCAGTGCCTCCTCGAACAGCCGCTCGGCCCGCTCGTACTCGGTGCGCCGCCCGGCGATCGTCGCCAGGTTCGTCAGCACCTCCATCTCCCGCCCGCGGTCGTCGATCGCCCTGGCGAGGTCCAGGCACTCGGTGAGGTACTCCTCGGCGTCGTCGAGGTCGTTCAGGTCGATCGCGAGTCGCCCCAGGTTGTTCAGCGCCGAGGCCTGATCGCCGCGGGTGCCGAGTCTCCGGGCGACCGCCAGGCTCTCGCGGTGGTACCGCCTGGCGCGGTCGTACTCGCCGCGGTCGGCGGCGACGCTGCCGAGATGGTCGAGGATCCGCTGTCGCTCCCGCTCGGCACCGAGGTCCGTGGCCGTCTCCAGGGCGCGCCCGAAGTGGTCCGTCGCCGCCGCCAGGTCGCCCGCGGTCCTGTGGGCGTCACCGAGGGCGGTCAGACAGGTGACCGTCCGACGACGGTCGCCCGCTGCCTCGAGCGTCGACAGCGCCTCGGACAGTCGCTCGCGCGCCGCGTCGGGGTCTCCCCGGGCGGTTTTCGTTCGTCCGAGTTCCGTCTTCGCCCGGGCGACCGCGACCTCGTCCGTCGCGGCGTCCAGCGCACGCTCTGCGGCCGTCGTCGCGGCGTCGTAGTCGGCACGGCGCCGCTCGGTTCGGGCCATCGCTAGCAGCGAGTCGACCGACCGCTCCCCAGGCGGCACCCGCTCCAGGGTCGCCTCGGCGCGGTCGTACGCACCGGCGTCGGCGAACGCCCGCCCCACCCGCACCGTGCGGTCGACGCCGAGACCGGGTAACTCGACCACGCCCCCCTCGGCGCCCCCAAGAAGGGGAGCGAGTTTCGGCCGCTGCTCGACCAGGGCGACGACCGCCTCGACGGTCCGGTCGGCCCACCCCTCTGGGTCGGCCGCGATCCGGTCCAGCAACGCCGGGTCCTCGACGGCGTGCCACACCCGCTCCCGTCGACCCGGCGAGTCGGCGAGCGCGAGCACCGCCGAGAGCACCCGCTCGACGCGGTCCCGTGTCGCCGCCTCGCCACCTCTCCGAAGCGCCGCGTCGAGGAACGCGGTCGACCACGCCTCGTGGACGGTACGGTAGGCCCCGTCGGCGCGACCGAACAGCACGCGACCGTCGATCACGTCGAGCGCCGCGCCGAGGTCGCCCGCTGCCCCCGCCTCGGCGACGGCGTGGAGGTGGGCCGGCGTCACGGCCACGCCGGCGGCGTTCAGCAGGTTCGCCAGCAGCCCCACGCCAAGCGCCAGTTCGCCCGTCTCCACGAGGTCCCCGTACACCGCCGCCGCGTCCGCCTCCAGCGAGGTCTCCTCCTCGACCAGCGGGTCGGCGTACGTCGCAAGCCGGTGCAACAGCAGCAGCATCTCGCCGGGCGCCGCTCCGTCCTCGTCGAACGCCGGCGAGTGAACCTCCTCGCGCAGCCGCTCGACCGGCACGTCCACCGAGACGCCGGCGGTGCGCTCGACGTGGTCGACCAGCCGCGCGCAGTCGGCGCCGAGCATCCGTGGCACCGTCTCCACCCGGAGGTCCGCGTGGTCGAGTCGCTCCCGGACCGCCGCCGGCGGGTCCCGCCACTCCGACTCGCGGGCGTCGAACAGGAACACGGCGTCGTTGCCGTCGACCCGCTCCGCCGCCGCGAGGACGCCCGCCGCGTCGGGCCGGGTGACGTCCTCGACGACGACCAGCGCCCGCCCCTCGCTGGCCTCGGCGGCCGCGACCAGTTCGTCCACGCTCTCGACGGCCCTCCCCTGGCCCGCGGCCCGGTACAGCACCGGCCCGCGGTCGGCGTCGTGCCACTCGCAGGCGACTCGCTTTGCGGTCGTCGACTTGCCCGACCCCGGCGGTCCCACGAGCAGGCAGTTCTCGCCCGCCGACAACCCGGCGAGCAGTCGCCCGGTCAGCGTCTCCTCGCCGGCACCGTCGTCGGATGACTCGCCGTCAGCCCCCGCGTCGCCCACGCCGACGGTGCGCTCGACGGCGTAGCCGGTGTGGACCTCCGCGAGGTCCAGCCCCGTCCGCCAGGCGGTCGTCGGGTCCGCAACCTCCCGGTCGACGAAGTACTCGCGCGTGAGCCGGACGAACCCCTCCCGCTCCAGCGCCACGGGCAGCCCGGGGGGCGACCCCGGACCGCTGGCCCCCGCCACGCCACCGTCGGGCTGGCGTACCTCGTCGGTGGCAGGCTCCGCGCCGGCCCGCGCGTCGGCGTACGTCGCCTCGGCCCACCGGACCGCCGCGGCGGTGTCGTTCTGCAGGACGCCGCTCACGCCTCCCTCGTCGCCGTACACCACCAGCGTCACCCGGTCGTCGCCGTCGTGCTCGGTGATCACGACGCCCACTTCGGGCACCTCGCCGACCAGCAGTCCGAAGTCGTCCTCGGCCATCGCCGCCAGCTGCCTGGGGAACTCCTCCGCAAGCGACGCCTGCAACTCGGGCGAGACCACCAGTTCCGCGGGGGCGCCGTCGGTCACGACGTGTTCGTACAGTAGCCGCACGGTCCGCGGGTCGCCGACCGCCGGGAGCACGGCGCGGCAGTCGTCGGCCGACCGGACGGCGTCGTGCAGTCGCTCGACCGGCTGGTACGGCGTCGTCGCCGGGGCCGCGACCGGCTCGCTCCCCGCGACGACCGACACGTCCACGCCCGTCTCGTCGGGCAGGGCGTCCAGCACGTCGGCGGCGTCCACGAGGTCGGCCCACCCCTGCCGGTACGACTGGTAGTGCTCGAGGCCGATCCGCCCCACCGCCGTCAGTTCGTAGCCGTCCTCCGCGCGACACACCAGCCCAGCCTCCTCCAGTTCCCGCACCGCCCGGTTGGCAGTCGACCGCGAGCAGTCCGCCTCCTCGACGACCGCACGCAGTCCGAGACAATCCCCCTCCAGGGCGGCCAGCACGTCTGCTCGCTTTCGCACCAGCCTGACTCGGTCGTCTATACCACCGACCATCCTGTCCTCCTGCAGGCGACTCCGGAGTATATTGCTTGTGCCCGCGGCCGACTGTCCGTGGAAAGAACACAACCGCTATGTGATCGAGTCGACACGATCGGACGTGAGCGACACTACCAGTCTCGACGGACTCGACCTGGACGTGGGGTTCACGCTCGGCCTGGGAATGGCGTTCGACGACGCCGTCGCGTGGGCCGCCGACGAGGGCTTCGAGTTCGTCGAACTGTTGCTCGACGGGCCGTACGCCCGCGAGCGGATCGCGGACCGGACCGACTCGATGCGGGCGACCCTCACCGAGGCGGGCGTCGGCGTCGTGGTCCACCTCCCCTTTGCCGTCGACCCCGGGTCGCCGTTCGCGCCGGTCCGTGCGGGCGCCGTCCGGGAACTGACCCTCGGGATGGACCTCGCCCGCGACCTGGGTGCCGACCGCGTGGTCTTCCATCCCTCATCGGACGCCTGGAGTACCGGGTGGGACCCCGAGGAAACCCGCACCTTCGTCCACGACGCGCTAGACGACCTCGTCCCCGCCGCTCACGAGCGCGGTCTCGAACCCTGTCTGGAGAACGTCGTCTCCTCGTACTACGACGTGCACACGTTTCCCGAACTGTTACAGCGCTACCCCGAGGCGTCGATGACGTTCGACACCAGTCACGCCCTCCTGGCGGGCATGGACGAGGCCGGGATGGCCGACTTCCTCCACGAACACGCAGACCGGGTCGCTCACCTCCACCTCGTGGACACCCGCGGCGGCGACGACGAACACTTGCCGGTCGGGATGGGCCGCGTGGACTTTGCGACCGCACTCTCGGGCCTCGCCGAGCGTGGATGGGAGGGCACCGCGACCCTGGAGATCGGCACGGAGGACTACGACACCATCGCGCTGGGCCTCGAACACGCCGAGGCGCTGCTGTCCTGAGGTGTCGGGACGCGGCGGCGAGAAACGGTGGAACGCGGCGGTCAGCGGGCGGCGGCGGCGACGCGTTCTTTCTCTTCCTTCTGTGACACCGAGTAGGTGGAGACGTCGCCGTTTGCGGCGCCCGTGAGTTGGTTCGCGAGCGCCTCGGCGGCGGAGGTCGAGGTCTTGAAGGAGTTGTTCTGGACTCCCTGTGCGATGAACATCAGCGCCTGGTCGACACGGCGCTGCGGGGCGGTGTCGACCGCCTTCGGGACGGAGATACCGCCGTACTTCAGACGGACCGTCTCCTCGCGGGGGGCGCTGTTCTCCACGGCGCTGACGAGCACCTGAACGGGGTTCTCGTCGGTGCGGTTGTGGACGATGTCGAACGCATCGCGGACGATGTTGGTCGTCTGTTCTTTCTTACCGGTGTTCTCGTCGGTCTGCATCAGCCGGTTGATCAGTCGCTCCACGATGGAGATCTCGGACTTCTGGAACTGCTTGCCGGCGTGACGACCCATCGTGTGCGCGACGGGGGTGACCGTGACGTACCGCTCCGTGCTCGGGTCCGAGTACTCGATGCCGGTCGTCGCCCACTTGCCGAACAGCATCGCGTCGGTGTCGATCTCGGCACTCATAGTTATCGGACCGGCTTGTCGGCGTTGCCCCGGACGAGTTCGATAAGCGAGACACCGTTTACCTTCTCGACCTTGTAGTTCACGCCGGAGATGTCGCCCATCGCGCGGCCCTTTGCACCGCCGATGCCCGCGATCGTCACCTCGTCGTGTTCGTCGATAAAGGAGATGGCGCCGTCACCGGGACAGAAGGCGGTGACCTGCTTGCCGTTCTTTATCAACTGGACCTTCACGCACTTTCGGATCGCGGAGTTGGGCTGTTTCGCCTCGATGCCGACCTTCTCCAGGACGATGCCTCGACCCTGCGGTGCGCCCTCGAGAGGGTCCGTCTTCTCGTTGAGACCCCGCTCTCGGCGGGCGTACTCCGAGTCGGACCACCGCCGCTTCTGGCGGTCCTTCTTGAGTTTGCGGGCGGCGTACTTACCGTTGGCCATACCGTTCGGTCGCCGACGGAGCGACGTAAGCGTTCCCTTTCTCGCCGCCCGCTCGCCGTGTGCCGGAACCGGAAGGCTCCTGCCCGTCTCGCCCGGAGCGAGGGTATGCGAACGGTCACCGTCGACGGCCTCCCGATCGGACCGGGACACCCCACGCGCGTGATGGGCGTGTTGAACATGAGCGTCGAGTCGAACTACGACCCAAGCGTCCACGGCGAACCCGACGACGCCGTCGCACACGCCGAACGGATGGTCGAGGCGGGCGCCGACATCGTCGACGTCGGACTCCAGTCGGCGAACCCGAAGAACGACTGGCGTGCCCCGGAGACCGAACTCGACCGCCTCGAAAAGGCTCTGCGCGTCGTCGAGGAGGCCGACGTCGACCCCGTCTGGTCGATCGAGACGCGCTTCTCCGAGGTGGCCGAGGAGGCGGTGGCCGGCGGGTTCGACCTCGTCAACGACGTGTGTGGCTTCGCCGACCCCGACATGCCCGGCGTCTGCGAGGACCACGACGTGCCCGTCGTGAAGATGGCCAGTCCGCCGGACCTGAAGAAGCCGGGCCACCTCCGCACCGTCGAGGAGGCCCTCGAGGCGATCCAGCGCGGCGGGTTCACCGACCGGACGATACTGGACCCGGGCTTTGGCGGGTGGTTCGAGGACCGCACCCACGAGGACAACTACCGCCTGTACGACCGTCTCCGGGAGTTCCGCGCGTTCGGTCGACCGCTCCTGACGGCGACCAACCGCGAGGACTTTCTCGGGGTGGTCGCCGACCGGCCCGACACCGCCGAGCAGTTGCCGGTGAGTCTCGCCGGGGCGACGATCGAGATAGCGCGTGGCGCCAGCGTGATCCGCACCCACGACGTGCCCGAGACCGCCGACGTGGCCGCCGTCGCCGACCGCCTCGGCGACGCCGCGAGCGTGGCCACGGACCCGCGGGTCGTCGAGGTGCCCGGCCTGGAGGACGGCGAACTCGCCCGTCACGGCGCCCTGCGGACCGTCGTCGCCGGCGACACCGAGGCCGGCACACCTGGCAGAGGCTTCTTTATCGACTACGGCACCCCCGACGCCCGCGAGGCGCTCGCCGAGGTCGCCCGCGACCACGAGCTGACGATGACCGCCGACGACGAACTCGCCTTTCTCGCGGGCCGCACGGCGGCGGTGAGCGAGGCCCTGCCGGCGGTCGAGGCCGGCCCGGCGCCGCTTCCCGGCGTGGCGGTGAACCTGCGGACGCTGCTGTAGTCCACTCCCGCTCCACCGTCGCCGGGACCGGTGCCCGCGGTCAGCGCTTGAGCGACCGCGTCAGCGCGAACACGAACAGCGCGACCAGAAAGGCCCCGAGGAAGCTCTCGACGTTGACCAGCAGGCGGACGGGGTACGGCTCGACCGCCTCGGCCCCGCCGAGCACGAGCGAGGTGAACGACTCAAGGCTGAGCAGCAGTGCCCCGTCCGGCCCGCCGTAGGTCGTCGCGTCGAACCCCGGGAGCGCGAGCCAGGCCAGCCAGTACAGGCCCGCCATCCCGATCACCGTCGCGGCGGAGACGCCGAACACCCGCCGGGGGTGTTCGCCGTAGACGGCGACGACGTCGAACAGCGCGTTCGCGGCGTACCGACTGGCGGGGCGCAGTCGCCCCAGCCCGTCCGCCGTGCGGAGCCGCTCGCGGTGCCGCCGTCGCCTGGCCCGCAGTTCGTTGACGAACAGTTCGCCCGCCACGGTGGTGTCGCCGACCTCGTCCGCGCCCCGCCGCGCCATGACGTACGTCGTCTCGGCACGGTCCGGTCGCCGCCGCACGGGGTGTTCGTCGGCCAGCGTCCGCGCGACCGCCGTCGCGACGCGCTCCTGCTCCGTCCGTCGCCGCTCGTCGGTGCCGCCGTCCGTCGCCTCGGCCAGCGCCGCGACCCGCTCGCCGGCCCCGTCGAGGACGGTCCCCAGCGGCGTCTCCTGGCCCTGCAGTTCCTTCGCGAGGTAGGTGACGACGCCCTCGCGGTACCGCTCGCGCTCGAACACCCGCTCGCCGAGCAGGTCCGCGGTCTCGGGACCGTTGCGCGCCACCCGCTCGCGCTGGGTGTCGTCCAGCGGCTCCAGCACGACCGCCGCGAGCGTGGCCGGCTCGTACGGCGGCTCGGCCGTCCGCAGCCACTCGCGGGTCCGCGGCTGGACCGCACAGACGGTCGCCAGGTCCGCGGCGAGTTCCGCGGCACGCCCGTACTGTCGGCCGACGGCGATGCGACGCCTGACCGACGGCGGCACCTCGTGGATCCGCCAGTCCCGGTCGGCGAAGTCGCCGCGGCTCTCGTCGAAGCGGAACCCCTCGAGCGCCGTCCGGTCGAACCGGACCAGTTCGGCGGCCGACCGCTCGCCCGTCGCGATCGTCACGTCCCCGACCGTCGCCCGCTGGAGGTCGTAGACGACGGGCTCGGCCCCCGTTGGCTGTCCGAGCGTCCCACCCCGGACGGTCGCCCCGCGGAGGTCGACGACACTCGCCGCCTCCGTCGTCAGCTCCGGGGCGAACTCGACACGGTCGATCTCCGCCCCGGAGCAGTCGACCCCGCGGTCGATCTCGGGGTTCGTGTCGTAGCCGTCCCGGCCCTGGAGCTTGAACGCGTCCCGGACCGTCGCGTCCGAGCAGTCGATCGCTCCCTCGACGACGGCCTCCCGGAGGTCGGTCGTCCCGCCGCCCATCGAGACGCCGTCGGTCACGACCGCCCCCGAGAGGTCCAGGTCACCGCCGATCTCGACCGCGTAGCCGATCACGATGCCGTCACACCGGCAGTCCCGCAGGTCGACCGCTCCGTCGGTCTCGAGTCCGCGGACCTGGACGCCGGGGTAGCTGCTGTCGGGGTCCGTCCCGCCCACCGAGAGGTGCCGCGCCGCGACCGAGGCCGCCTCGGCCTCCTTCATCGTGAACCGCCCCCGGCAGTTCGCGCGCTCGGCCTCGACCGGTCCCGTGACGGTCGCGAAGCCCAGGTCGAGCCGCCCGGCCGCGTCGACCCCCTCGGCGTCGACCGGTCCCTCGACGGTCGCGAACCGGAGGTCAAGTCGACCGTCAACGTCGGCACCGGCGACTGTCACCGACCCGACGGTCGCGTGTCGACACCGGAGGTCGGCCTCGGTCGACAGCCCCGGCGCGACCAGCCGGCCGAGCTCGGCACCGTCGAGGTACAGCGGCACCGGCAGGTGTGTCCCCGCCAGCCGGACGGTGCCGACCTCGGCGCGGCGCAGGTCGATCGCGGCGGTGTCCGCCGTCGAGACGCGCCGCCTGGAGAGGTCGAGGGTGTCGGCGGTGAGCCCGACGAACCGCTTTGCCGCCACCTGTGGGTCCTCGACCGGTGGCCGGAGCGCCCCGGTGTCGACCCCGCCGGCGAGCGCCCGCTCGACCGCCGCCGTCACCGCCTCGTCCGTCGCGTCCGCGTCGTGGAGCACGCAGTGGTCGCTGTCGGGCGCCGGCCGCGGACAGCGCCACTCGCCGTCGTCCGTCGGCAGGTCCGACAGCGGCGTCGGGTCGTGGCCGGCCCACCGCTCGGACAGTTCCTCGTGGTACCCCTCGACGTCGAGGGTGTACGAGCAGTGCTCGCCCATCGACGCGGCGTTTCGCCGGCGTGGTCTTGAATCTACTCGCCGTCCGCCGGATCGACCCGCTCGACGGCACCGTCCGCGACCACGAGGAACTGCCCCTCCTCGAGTCGCTCGCGGTCGCCCGTCAGTCGTTCGGTTAGCCGCATGACGGCGCCGTTGTGTGTGACGACGACGGTCGCCACGTCGTCGGCCGCCGTCGCCCGGAGGCGGTCCCAGGCGTCGTCCACCCGGTCGTGGAACTCGTCCCAGGACTCGCCGAACTCGACGGTCCCCTCCACCGTCCGGTCGGTGTCGCCGTGGTAGCGCTCGTCGCTGAACCCCTGGCGTGGCCCGAAGTGTCGCTCCCGCCACCCTGCGTCGGTCTCGACCCCGACCGAGCCCGACAGTTCGTCCGCGAGCAGCCCCGCCGTCTCCAGCGCCCGGCGCACGTCGGAGCTGACGACCCGCGTGGGGTCGTACCGGTCGTCTATGTACCGTCCCGTCCGCTGGGCCTGCTCGCGACCGCGCTCGGTCAGCGGCACCGCCGCCCACCCCTGGACGCGGCCCTCGCGCGTCCAGGGCGTCTCGCCGTGTCGCACGACCAGCACCGTCATGC
>CAZQHW010000026.1:0-3778 GCA_964593395.1 uncultured Halobacteriales archaeon | reverse complement strand
CGGCCCTCGCGCGTCCAGGGCGTCTCGCCGTGTCGCACGACCAGCACCGTCATGCCCTCACACGACACCCCGACCGCATATCTCCTGCGGACCACCTCTCGGGGCAGGGCCCGTCGAGCGCCCGTTCACCTGGTCGGCGACGGGCGACCCCGCGGCACTCAGAAGATGTTGGCCTGCCGGTACACCGAGATGCCCTCGTTCGTTATCTCGTAGGGCTTGGTCTCGCGGGAGTGGTTGGCGTCCCGTATCTTCTGGATCTCGATCGCGAGGCGGGTCTTCCGGAAGTCGGAGGGGCGGACGTACTGGAGAATAAACACGGCGTCGGTGAGGTACTCGACGATGCCGTGTCGGGAACTGTACGCGGAGTCCGAACTGGCCTCGCTGGTCATCATCGTCGTCACGCCGGCCTGTTTCAGCGACTGGGTGAAGTCGTAAATCTCGTTACGGCGCTTGGCGCGGTCGTCGTACATCATCTCAAGCAGCGAGACGGAGTCAAGAACGAGTCGGCTGGCGTCGTACTCAGAGACCAACCGTGGCAACTCCGAGCGGATCGTCGCCAGACTGTTCGCCATCTCGATCGGGTCGAGGTCGACGATCGCCAGTCGACCGTCCTCGACGTACTCGTCGAAGTCGTACCCCTTTTCGGTCGCCGAACTGATGATCCGCTCGCGGCTCTCCTCGAGGGTGATGTAGACGGCGTTGCCTCCCTCCTCTGCGAGTTCTTGGTTCAGAAACTGGACACCGAAGGTGGTTTTCCCGGTCCCGGCGGAGCCGATGGCGACCATCAACGACCGCTCTGGCACCCCGCCCTGGATCATCTCGTCCAGGCCGTCGATCCCCAGGTCGATCCGGTCGATGTCCGTCTCGAACTCTTCCTCCTCGAAGCTCTCCTGACTGCCGAGTCCGCCGCCGCCGAGGCCGCTACCCCCGGCCCCGCCGAAGCCACCCTCGCCGCCGAACTCGCCGCCGGGGAACTCCCCACCGGGGTCCGGCCCGGCCTCGCCGCCGGCACCGACACCGGCACCGGCACCGCCGCCGAACTCGCCGCCGGTTTCCACTGGCGGCGTCTCTCCCCCACCACCCCCGCCACCCCCCGGGTCTGCGTCGCCCAACGCGGAGGCGAAGTCCTGCTCGAACAGCGCCGCGTCGTTCTGGTCGGCCCCGTTGTCGCTGGCGTCCGCGTCCGGTGCGTCGTCCGTGGTGCCCGCGGGTGCCTCCGCCGGCGCTCCGCCGTCGACCCCGGACTCCGGCGTGTCCGCTCCGTTGGAGTCCGCTGCAGGTCGCGGGTCGTCGTCCGCGTCCGGTCCAGGGCCCGGTTCTGGCTCCGGCGCCGTGTCGGTGTCGCCGTCCGGGTCGGCTCCTGGCTCCGTGTCGGGAGCGTCGTCCGACGGGTCGTCGAGGTCGACGCTGACGTCGCCCTCCTCGACGCCGCGTTCGAGCCAGTCCCGGTCGGAGTCGTCGGTCTCGTCGGCGTCCGCCGGGTCGCCCCCGCTCACGACCACCACCCGCGGACGTTCTCACTCACTAACGGCAGAAGTGGGTCCCGCGGCATTAACCTTGTTGGGAGAACCTGTCACCACGCCAGCACCCTTTCTTGATCCTTCCGTAAGGCCCAAACGGGGAGTCCGCCTATGCCGGGCTAATGAGCGAGAAACTGCCGGACGTACAGGCCTCGCGGCCGGACGTGTCTGTTGGTCTGAGCCAGGTCGGCGTCAGCGGCGTCGACAAGCGGGTCCGGATCACGCACGACGAGGAGCCGGTCGTTCTGATGGCGGAGTTCGAGGCCTACGTCGACCTTCCGCGCTGGCGGAAGGGTGCGGACATGAGTCGGAACATGCAGGTGATAGACGAGATCATAGAGGAGGCCGCCGGCGGCGAGGCCCACCGCGTCGAGGAGGTCTGTGGCGCCGCCGCCGAGCGCCTGCTCGGCAAGCACGAGTACACCACTCGCGCCGAGGTGTCCATGGAGTCCGACTTCGTCACGCAGGACACCACGCCCGCGTCCGGCCTGTCGACACAGAACACCGCCACGCTGCACGCCTCGGCGACCGCGGGCCAGGACGGCACCCGTGAGGCCATCGGCGCCACCGTCACCGGGATGACCGTCTGCCCCTGCTCGCAGGGCATGTCCGAGACACGCGCCCGGGAGACGCTGCGCGACTTGGACATCTCCGAGGACGTCATCGACGACTTTCTCGCCGAGGTGCCACAACCGGGTCACTCCCAGCGGGGCCACGCCACGCTCGTGATCGAGAGTGACGGCGACCCCGCGGTCGACCTACTCGACATCATCGACGTCGCCCGTGACGCGATGTCCGCCCGGATCTACAACCTCGCAAAGCGTCCCGACGAGGACGTGATGACGTACGAGAGCCACGCCGACGCGAAGTTCGTCGAGGACTGCGTGCGCTCGATGGCCGAGGGCGTCGTCGAGCGCTTTCCCGAACTGTCCGACGACGCCGTCGTACGCATGGAACAGGTCAACGACGAGTCGATCCACCAACACGACGCCCACGCCGAGCGTCGGGTTTCCGTGGGCCGTCTGCGGGACGAACTCGACGGCGACGTCGCCTACCTCGACGACTGAGGCCGGTCGACCACCACGCAGGGGTTCGTCTGCCCGACCGACCGCCAGTCCTCCAGTCCGACCGCCTTCCAGAAGCTCCGCGGCCGGCGACCGAGGACGCGCTCGATGTCCTCGTACGTCAGCAGGTTCTCCCCGTTCAGGACGAGGTCGAACCGCTCGGGGTCCGTGTCCGGGTCCGACCGGTACGTCGCCCGCGTGTGCCGGCTCGGGTAGTTGAACACCAGCGACCCGCCGGGGGTGACGTGGTCGTACAGTCGCTCGACGGCGGTCTCGATCTCCGCGACGTAGTGCAGCGTGGCGACACAGAGCACGCAGTCGAAGGTCCGGCCCAGGTCGAGGTCGGGCAGCGACCCCGTCCGGAAGTCGACGCCGACGCCGCGGTCCTCGGCCAGCGCCCGGACGTGCTCGACCTCCGAGGCGGCGGCGTCGACCCCGTGTAGGTCCGCGTCGGTGCGCTCCGCCAGCGAGAACAGGGTGAACGCCGGGCCACACCCGACGTCGAGCACCGACGCCGGGGGTCCGTCGAAGTACCGCAACAGTCGGTCGGCCATCCGCCGCCCGGCGGCCCGCATCTCGTCGAGTTCCTCGCGGTCGGTGCCGGCCCAGTGGGCGTCCCAGTCGATGGTGTGGGGGAACGCGGCGACCATCGTCACGCCGTCGGAGCGCCGGGCGTGTATCGACGGTCCCGCAGTAGTCCGGCCGACGACACCCCGCCGGTCACCAGAAGTCGTTTCAACCGCGACCAGCTACCGTGGGGTATGCGCACCCGGTGGCTGATCGCGGCGGTGCTCCTGCTCCCGCTTCTGGACGCCGCCTTTCTCGTCTACGTCGCCGTCGCCCATCTCGGTGCCGTCACGACCGTCGCGCTGGTCGTCCTCACGGCGCTCGTGGGCACCCTGCTCGTCCGCGCCGAGGGCCGGCGCACGATACGGAAGGCCCAGGCCACGCTTGCCCGGGGCGACGTGCCGACGAACGAGCTGCTCGACGGCGCCATGCTGATCGCCGCCGGGGCCTTTCTTATCACGCCCGGTCTGGTGAGTGACGGTGTCGGCTTCCTGTTTGCCGTGCCCCTTACCCGTACCCCGCTGCGGGCCGGACTGAAGCGGTACGTCGTGGTCCCGTACCTCGATGAGCGTTCCGAGGGCTTCGCCACCGGCAACGTGTACGTCGGCGGCTTCCCTGGCGGACCAG
>CAZQHW010000025.1:0-20239 GCA_964593395.1 uncultured Halobacteriales archaeon | reverse complement strand
TCGACCTCGACGCGGTCGTGCTCGTCGTCGAGTCCGACCCGCGCTTTCCCGACCCCGAGGCAGCCCGTCGACTCATAAAGGAGGGGATCGAGCCGCTGACCGGCATCGAGGTGTCCGTCGAGGACCTGATCGAGCGCGCCGAGGAGATCCAACAGAGCCGCGAGAAACTCGCAAAACAAATGCAGGAGGCCGGCGACAAGTCCTCGAAGGCCGAGCCTCTGCGGATGTACCAGTGAGTAACGACGACCCCGCGGACGGCACGGACGATGACCTCGCGGAGACCGTCGACCGCGTGTTGCGCGATGTCGACCGCGTCTACGACGAGTTCGACCGCGGCTACATCGACGCCGACGTGGCGCTTGACCGGATCCGCGCCCAGATGGACGACCTCGCCGACGCCGCCGAGGACTGACCGACGAGTCCCCGGGCGGCGAACGCTTTTGCCGCCGGGTGGCGTCGCGGATGGCATGTACGAGGTTCCACCGGCGGAGTTCCGCGAGCGACTGGCGGCCGTCCGTGGGCGACTGGCCGAGACGGCGGCCGACGCCGCGGTGTGGTTCGGCGCCACGAGCATCGAGTACCTCACCGGCTTCGACCACATCCAGACCGAGCGGCCGGTCGCACTCGCGGTGACCGAGGAGCGCGTCGCCGTGACGGTTCCGCGACTGGAACTCGAACGCGCCCGGGCCGTCGAGACGGTCGACGCCGTCCACCACTACTTCGACTACCCGCAGGGCGACCCCGTCGAGACGGCCGTCGGGATGTGTCGCGAACTGGGCGTCGAGCGGGTGATCGCCGACAGCGACGGCGCGCCGGGGACGATGGGGTACGAGGGGCCGGCGCTGTCCGAGTTTCTCCAGGTGGAAACGGGGAACTGGGTGGCGGAGATGCGCCACGCAAAGAGTGACGCGGAGGTGGCGCTGATCCGGGAGTCCGCTCGGTGGGCCAACCTCGCACACCGGTACCTCGCCGACCGCGTCGAGGTCGGCGCCCACCCCGCGACGGTGAGCCAGCGCGCCTCGACCGATGGGTCACGGGCGATGCTCGACACCCTCGGCGACCAGTACGTCCCACGAACGCGGGGTGACGGGCCCGTCCACGCCGGGTTCATCTCCGGACCACAGACCGCGCTCCCGCACGGTCACACCGCCAACCGCCGCCTCGAGGAGGGCGACGTGTTGATCACGGGGGCGACGGCGAACGTCGACGGCTACTACTCCGAGCTGGAGCGGACGATGTTCGTCGGCGAACCGTCCAAGCGGCAGCGACACTACTTCCAACTGATGTGCGACGCCCAGGAGACCGCCTTCGAGGCGATGGGACCGGGTGTCCCCGTCGCCGACGTGGACCGCGCAGTCAGACAGTACTTCGAGTCGGAGGGGGTGGCCGACCTCGCACAGCACCACGTCGGTCACAACATCGGACTCGGTGCCCACGAACCACCGTACATCGACGAGGGGAGCGACGCCGTGATGGAACCAGGCCACGTCTACACGATCGAGCCAGGAATCTACACGGACGACGCCGGTTACCGTCACTCCGACACCGTCGTCGTCACCGACGACGGCACCGAGCGACTCACCTACTTCCCCCGCGACCTCGCTGGCAACACGGTCCGGGTGGACTGACGCGAGTCCGTCACAGCGTCGCGACCGCCATCGCGAGTGGTGGCCCCAGAACGAGCGCGAGGCCAAAGAGCACCAGTAGTACCCGAAAGCCGTTCCAGTCGCCACGCCAGCCCCCCGTCGTGGTGGTCCCCAGCATAGTGTTTTCAGATAGCAAGTGTAGACACGTAATGATTTCTAACTGTAACGTGTGGCTGCGGCGATGGTCCATCGGTGCGGTCGGCCAGGACCGGAGTGACTGCCAACGTGGACTCACCGCCGGCGACTGGTGTCGTCAGGCCGGACACGAGCGCGGTCCCCCGCCTGACCGGGCGACTGCGACGACGTCCCGTCGTCCCTCTCGCACCCCGGCGAGCGACGGCGACCCCGTGAGTGCGTCGTCGAACACGGGGTCGGGGACCGTCGCGAACGGTGTCCCTCGGGAGTCGTCCCGCGTGTCACTCGCCCGTCGCGAGAGAACCAGAGCCTTGTACCGCGAGGTCCGAGGCCGAGCGTGGACAAACAGCAGTTGCGTGAGCAGGTGTGGGACGGCCTGGACGAGGCGGGGGTGGCCCGCTTTCCGTTTCCGCCACACGGCCGCATCCCCAACTTCGCCGGCGCCGACGAGGCGGCCGAGCGCCTCGCCGACACGCCCGAGGTCCGGTCTGCGGCGGCAGTAAAGGCAAACCCCGACGCCCCGCAGCGTCCGGTCCGACGGGCCGCTCTAGGAAACGGAGCGGTCGTCTACCAGGCGGTGCCACGCCTCGCCGACCCCGAACCGTTCGTGGAACTCGACCCGGCCAGCGTCGACGACCTGGACCGTGCGACGACGATCGCCGGCGCGGAGGAGTCGGGCCGGCAGGTCCCTCCGGCGGACGTGCCCGAGATCGACCTCGTGGTCTCCGGCAGCGTCGCTGTGACGACCGACGGCGCCCGCGTGGGAAAGGGCGAGGGGTACAGCGACCTCGAGTTCGCCGTTCTCCAGGAACTGGGGCTCGTGAGCGAGGCGACGACCGTGGCGACGACGGTCCACGAGAGTCAGGTAGTCGACGACGCCCCCGTCGACGCCCACGACGTGCCGATGGACCTGGTCGTCACGCCCGAGCGCGTCGTCCGCACCGAGACGTCACACGACCGGCCCGACGGCGTCGACCCCGACCTCGCCGGCGACCGTGTCACCGAGATCCCCGTTCTGGAGTCGTTTACTTGACCCGCGGCCGTTCGTGACAACGTTGGAAAGGGTTTTACCGACGCGAGGTGGTAACGTACGGGGAGTCGGGCGGTGACCACCCCGGCGACACCACACCCATGCCACAGATCGAGATCAGCGAGGACCTGAAACAGCGCATCGACAGCCACCGCGAGGAGGGCGAGTCCGTCGAGGAGTTCATCGACGAACTCGTCACCATCTACGAGACCGAGGGGGCGTTTCTCCAGGAAGGCTACACCGAGTGAGCGGGCGACCGACCGTCGCCCATCCCGGTCCGTCACGTGGCGCGTCCGTGTCGGTCGGGGCCGGGCGCCGACGACATCCCCGCACTCTCGCGCTGGCGGCGCACGAGCGGGGACCCGTTGCGCGCCGTCGCGGACCTATCAGCAATCATAGGATAGTATGAAGACGGGTCGTGTCGTACGGGCGACCATGGCACGACTCCTGATGATCGTCGGCGACTTTGTAGAGGACTACGAGACGATGGTCCCGTTCCAGGCGCTACAGGCCGTCGGGCACGACGTGGAGGCGGTGTGTCCCGAGCGGGAGAACGGCGAGACGGTGAAGACCGCCGTCCACGACTTTCGGGGCGACCAGACGTACCTGGAGACCCGCGGCCACGACTTCGAGGTGACGGCGACGTTCGACGAGGTCGACCCCGCGGACTTCGACGGCCTGGTGTTGCCGGGCGGCCGTGCGCCGGAGTACCTCCGCACCCACGACATCGTTCTCGACACGGTCCGGCACTTCTTCGAGGCGGACAAGCCCGTCGCGGCGATCTGTCACGCACCCCAGATCCTCGCGGCCGCGGGCGTTCTCGACGGGCGCGAGGGTACCGCCTACCCCGCGCTGGAGTCGGAGGTCCGGGCCGCCGGGTGCACCTGGCACGAGGGCGTCGTCCGCGACGACAACCTCGTTACCGCGCAGGCCTGGCCCGACCACCCCGACTGGATCGCCGAGTTCCTCGACGTACTCGGCACCGAGATCGACCACCGCGAGGCGGCGCCCGCCGCGGGCGACTGACCGCGACGACCCCGGTTCGAGTCGACTCGCACCGACCCGGCGAACGACGACCCCGTCTCACAAACACGTGTACGACGACATTCTGGTCCCGACCGACGGCAGCGAGGCGGTCGACGCGGCCGTCGAACACGCGCTTCAACTCGCGGCCACCTACGACGCCACCGTCCACACGCTGTACGCCATCACCCCGCTGTACGCCCCGGAGACGGGGTTCGAGCAGGTGTACAGCGCGATGGAGGCCGAGGGCGAGGAGGCAGTCAGCGAGATACAACGGCAGGCGACAACGGCAGGACTCGCGACCGAGACCGTCGTCCGGCGCGGCGAGCCACACCGCCAGATCGTCGAGTACGTCGACGACGCCGGGATCGACCTCGTCGCGATGGGCACCCACGGTCGCACCGGCCTCGACCGCTACCTCGTCGGCAGCGTCACCGAAAAAGTCGTTCGCCTCTGTGAGGTGCCCGTGCTCACCGTCCGGCACGTGCCCGACGGCGAGGGCGGCGACGGGGACACGAGCGACGCTGACACCGACTGAGCCCCTGGCCAGGAGTCACCCCAGGGCCGCACGGAGTCGGGTGAGGCCGTCCGCGACCTCGCTCTCGGGGAGTTCCCAGTCACTGAGATACGCACGGGCCGCGTCGTAGTCGGGAGTCCAGCCCTCGTCCGACGGGGCGGCGTCGGTCACCGGCGGGTCGAGAAAGTGCTCGCGAACGGCGTCGGCGCCGGAGAGCGACCCCCCGCGGTCACGGTCGGCGAGGTACGCCTCCGCGGAGCCGTGTTCGCGGACGCCCCGTAGGCCGTAGGTGGGGCCGACGCCGTCGACGCCGTCGTTGTAGTCGGTGCCACACAGCAGCGCCACGTCCACGAGTCCCTCGTGGTCGACCGCCAACTCCGACAGCGTGGTCGGCAGGTCGACCACCTCCGCGGGGCCGCGCCCGGAGAACTGCCGCACGGTGCGGGGTGCGCCGAACAGCAGGGCGTCGTAGTCGTCGCTCACGACGGCGTCACACCACCCCTCGCGGACCATGTGAGCGGCCTGTGCCTCGCCGGCGGCAGGGGCGTCCACGACCGGCACGTCCAGTCGTTCGAGCAGTTCCCGCGCCGTCGACAGCGTCCGCTGAGAGAGTCGCTGTGTCTGGGTCTTGTACTTGCGGATCGCCTCGGGGTCGCCGCGCTCGCGGGCCTCCTTTAGCAGGTCACTCGCCTGCTCGCGCTGGCGACGCCGGTCGGCGATCTCCTCGCGTTTCAGGTCGACAGGGGTGCCGTCGAAGACGAACACCGGGCGAAGACCGTTGGCCGCGAGAGTGCCGACGCCTTTCAGCGCGCCGAGCAGGTGTGGCACCTCCTCGCCGGCCGCCGTCGTGTACGTCGTCTCGGAGCGGTGACGGACGACCGGCGACTGGTAAGTGAACAGCCAGTTGTGCGCGTCGACGGCCACCCGTCCGGCACACGCCGCGAGCGGGCGCTCCTCGATCACCGCCAGGTCTCGCAGTGCCGACGTGCCCATACCCGACGCAGGCGGTCGAGGCACTAATTCTCAGCGGTGCTGGGGCTCGAGCGCGGCGACACGGCTATGAGGCGGCCGTGCGAACTGCCAGTATGGACGACGTGTTCGTCACACAGCTGATGACGACGGACCCCCAGACGGTCGCGCCGGACACGCCGGTCGACGACGCCGCCGACCTGATGCTCGACGACACGATCGGGTCGGTGATAGTCGTCGAGAACGGCCGTCTCCGGGGCATCCTCACACGGACCGACTTCGTCCGACTCGTCGCGGACCACGAGGAGGGCGCACAGACGCAGGTCTCGGCGTACATGACCGACGACGTGATCACCACCACTCCGCAGGCGCCGATCACCGACGCCGCGGACGTGATGATCGCCCACGGCTTCCACCATCTCCCCGTCGTCGACGACGACGACCACCTCGTCGGCGTCGTCACCACGACGGACCTGACGAGTTACCTCGCCGACCTGGAGACGCCGCTGGCCTGAGACCCGCCGGTCGACGGCCCCGGTCAGAACGGGAACAGCGAGTCGGCTCCGGGGTCGCGGGGCAGTAACTCGATCTCGTGGCCGTTCTGGTCGGTGGTGAAGGCGTACAGGTCGTCACAGTCCGCTGGCGGGCGGTAGTCGGCCGCCTCGCGGGTCACCAGCGTCGCCCAGTCCTCCTGCAGGTCGTCGACGCGGACACAGAGGTGCCCCCACCCGTCGGCGTGAGTGTACGAGCGACCGTCGTAGTTGTAGGTGAGTTCGACGGCCATCTCCTCGGGGGCGGCGTCGCGCCGCTCGAGAAAGTAGTTCGCGAAGGTGTCCGCCTCCCACCGACCGACCTCCTCGTACTCGAACTTGCGGGTCCAGAACCCGAGCGCCGCGTCGGCGTCCTCGACCCGCAGCATCGTGTGATCCAGCGACCAGCGGGCGCCGTCGTCGCGCTGGACGATCTCGACTTCGTGGCCGTCGGGGTCCTTTATAAAGGCGTACGAACCGCCACACGATTCGGGGTCGCGGTAGTCCGCGACGCCCTCGTCCAGCAACTGCTGGTACGCCGACTCGAGTTCGCCACGGGGCACGCGAACGGCGATGTGACCCCAGGCGTCGCCCACCTCGGGCGTCTCGCCCTCGTTGTGGGTGATCTCGAGCATGGCGCCGTTCTCGTGCATCTCCTCTGGCCCGAGGTAGACGATCGTGAAGCCGTCGCCCTCGTAGCGGTCCTTCTGCTCGTAGTCGAGGTGAGTCTGGTACCAGTCCAGCGACCGTTCGAGGTCGGCCACGCGGATCATCACGTGGTCGAGTACGCCGTCCATACCCGCCCTCGCCGTCCGACGGCGCTTAAGCGTGCCGCTCGGTGCCGCTGGTTGCGGCGAGAACGCCCCGCGGCGCGTTTAGCCTCGCGGGGGGAGCGCACACCCTCGATTTTTGTACCGAGCGACCCACACGGGCCGCGTGACAGAGGACACTGACACCGACACGGTCTCCGAGGCGTTCGCCGAGAAACTGGTCCGCACCTGCCGGACGACCGTCGGCGACCGACTGCGCAGCGTCACCTACTTCGACGCCGCCGAGGAACAGCAGTTGTACCTCCGCGACGACCTCGAGGCGGAGGCCGACCTCGTCGGGTTCGCCGACAGCGAGCGGCTCGGCTTCCGGTCGAAGTCAGTGTACAGCGGCTCCGAACTCGGGGCGTACCGCTTCACGATGCGCGCCTTCGAGCGGGGCTACCTCACCCGAGTCATCGCCAACGGCCACGGCGTGTTCGTCACGACCGATAAGATGACGCGAGACCGCTTCGAGGAACTGGCGAGTGCACTCCAGGCGGCCCTAAAAGAACACGCCCCCTGACCCGCGAGCGACTCAGGGAATGACGGTGATGGGCGTATCGGAGGCGCGCAGCACCGTCTCGGCGGCGCTGCCGAGGATCGCCCGGCCGACGATGCCGGCGCCGTGGTGGCCCATCACCACGTGGTCGTACCCCTCCTCGTCGACGATCCGGAGAATCTCCTTGCCGACGGCGTTGGCGTACCGCGGCTCGGACATCCGGGCGTCGATCCGCACTTCGGGATCGTCGACGACGCCCGTCTCCGCGAGCACGTCCTCAGCGCGGTCGATTATCTGCTCGGTCGAGTCGGTCTCGACGTCGGTGAAGTGGACGACGTGGAGTGTCCCCTCGCGTCGCTTGACGAGTTCGACGGCGAACTCGAGGGCCCGGAAACTGCAGTCCGAGCCGTCGATTGGCACGAGCACTCGCATGGTCGAGCGAGGGCCGGGCGGCGGAAAACGCTACCGCCGCACGAGCGACCGGCCCTCGGGCGTGCTCGCGAGTTCGCCCAGTAGGTCCGTCCGCCGCACCTCGCCGACCACGCGGTCGCCGTCGTCCACCACCGGCAGTCGGTCGACGCCGCCCTCCTGCATGTACAGCAGGGCGTTCGCCGGGTCGTCACCGGCGCGGACGCTTCGCTCCTGGGCCGCGAGCGCCCGGAGTCGGCGCCGGCGCCGTCCGTCGTCGGCCGCGAACAGGCGGTCGAGGGTACCCAGCGGCGTCCGTGGGGCTGGCTCGTCGGCGATGCGTGCCTCGTCGGTGGCCAGCGACCGCCCGAACAGGCCGCCGAGCAGTCCGCCGACCGCGGGCCGGTCCTCGACCGACCGCATCAGGTCGCCCACCCGCAGTCCCTCGAAGGCGGCCCGCAGGCGGGCCCGCTGCACCCCGCTCCGGGCGCCCAGGTACAGAAACGGCGCCAGCCCCACGAGCAGGAGGTTCAGCGAGAGCAGGCCGACGACCGCGAGCACCCCCGCCAGCGCCTTGCCGACGCGGGCAGCGGTCTCCGTGGCGTCCAGAAAGGAACGCCGCCGCGCCAGGAGTGCCCGCAGCGCCCGGCCCCCGTCCATCGGGAACGCCGGGAGCATGTTGAACACGGCCAGCGAGACGTTCATCAGCGCCAGGTAGCCCGCGAGAAAGCCGGCAACTGGGGCGAGCGTCGCTGCCGGGGCGACGAGCGGCGCGACGGCGGCGCCGAGCGCGACGCTCACGACGGGACCGGCCAGCGCGATCGCCAGTTCCTCGCGGGGGGACTCCGGGACCGCGACCATCCGGGCGACGCCGCCGAACACCCACAACCGGATCGAACTCACCTCGTAACCGTACCGCAGGGCGACGAGCGTGTGTCCCAGTTCGTGTAACAGAACACTCCCGAACAGCCCCAGCGCCGCGAGCAACCCCAGCAGCCACGGGGTCACCCCTGCCGTCAGCGCGCCAACGGCGAGGTCGACGCCGGCGAGTCGCTCCAGTAACCGCGCCCACCGCCCGACCTGGCCGCCGACCACCCAGGCGAAGACGGGCAGCGCCAGCAACAGCGACAGGTCCACCTCGACGGGCACGACCAGCCTGCCGAGTCGGTAGCTCCGCATCACTCCCAGATTGGGGTCGATCATTCGAGTGCGTTTCGCCTGCGAGCGACTGGTACCGGGAGGAGCGTGTCGCGGCCAGGGCGTCTACGGGCACGACGACTAGCGGGCCGAGTTGCCGCTGGCCGGGTGTCGTGAGACCCCAGTCGTCAGCGTTCGGGGCGAGAAGGCGTCGCTGACCGCGGGACTGCGACGGGAGCTACACCAGTCCCTCTGGCAGTCGCTCGCGGTTGTCGTCGAGGTACCGCAGCAGCGGTTCGATCTCGTCGAACGCCGGCCCCCGGCCGACGAGACGGGTCCCTGGGTCCCAGTCGACGAGTCCCGCCGCCGCCAGTCGTGGCAGGTGCACGTCTCGCAGCGCCGCCCGCCGGTCGGTCAGGGGCGACTTCCCCTCGACGGCGGTGGCCATCTCCACCGGCGTGTCGGCGTCGAGTAGTGTCAGCAGACACCGCCGTCGCTCGACGTGGCTCAGTGTTCCACAGTACTCGGCGAGGCGCTCGCTCGCCGTCGTCCGGCTTCCCCATTGCTCGCTCATCGTGTACCACAGTCGATCGACTGGTATCAATCCCGACAGTTTTCTCAAAAGTTCGGGAGTTGATTATCCGAGTGACCGTCAGTCCTGACGGTCGACGGGGGCGCCGGGAGCGTTCTCCCGGACGCTGCGCAGGCCGTTGCGGGCGCCGGAGACGGAGCCGTACCCCTCGCCACTGTCGGCGATGATGTTGCCGTTGTCGTGGCGGAGCCGCCAGCGCCACTCGTCGGCGCGGTCCTGGAACAACTCGAAGGTGGCCTTCGAGGGGGCGTCCTCGACGGTCGTCGCCGCCGCCTCGTCGGCGTCCGCCGCGGTCGTCACCGTCGCGTCCTCGGGGTCGTCCCACTCCAGGTCGACCTCGAGTTCGACCTCGTCCTCGACCCGTTCGACCTCGACCTCGACCGCGAGTTCGTCGGGCACGTCGACGGTGACGACCCCGGTCTCGGTCTCGAACTGCAGTGGCTTCCCGCGTTCCAGGTCGGTCCCGAGCGAGCGCAGCAGCGCCCCGGCCTCGGCCGCAGTTCCACTGTGCTCGAACTCGTGTGTGGTCGGCTCCGGCATACGTGTCCGTTCGGCGACGGGTGCAATCAATATGCTGGTCGGGGGCACTCGGCGGGGCTGTCCCGACGGTGCGAGCGACCGGACCGCTTCGAAGTTAGCCGCTCATCGGCGTCGAACACCGCATACACAGCGTGGAGTCGGCGACCCAGTTGACGTCGGAGGAGCCACACGACGGACAGCGGTGGGTGTCGTTGTTGTACTCCGTCGTCCCGCGAGGGGCGGCGAGGTAGCCGGTCTCGACGGTGCGGGCGACCGCACTCGGGAACCGGCTCCGCTTGAACTGGGCACGGGCGGCGAGAAAGGCGCCGGCGTCGGCCGGGTCCGACCCGTGTAGGTCCTCCCAGGTGACGGCTATCTCCCCGTTGTCCAGGCCGCGGGCGACCTGTTTTACGCTCGCCGCCGCCGACTCGAACAGCGGTCGGGTGCTCCACGACCGGGGGTCGTCGATGGCCTCGGCGGCGTCCTCGTAGGCGGTGACCGCCTCCTCGTACGCGCCGGCGGCGTCACCCACGTCGCCGGCGACCCGGAAGTCGGCGACGAACTCGACGAGACAGGCCCGCTGGGCGGGGTGGTCGAGGCCGGTCGCGAGGTCACGGGCTACGGCGACGCCCTCGACGGCCCGCCGGGAGGCGCGGGTGTCGCGGCCGGCGACGCGGTAGGCGAGCGTCGCGGCGGTCAGGTACTCCAGGCCGACGCCGACCCACCCGCGGTCGTCGGCGTCGAACGGGGACAGTCCCTCCCGCGGCGAGGCGAGTCGGTGCCAGGCGGCCCGGGTGTACTCGTCGCCGGCCTGTTCGTACGCTCGCTCGGCGAGCGCGGTCACGGCGACGTCCCGGTTGTCGGTTCCGTCGTCCATGTCCTCGCGAGGAGGGCCCGGGCAAGAAGGGTTCGCTTCCCGGGTCGTCGGGGCGGCGACAGTCCCTTCCGTCACCCGCCCCGACAGCGACTATGCCAGAGGGGGCCGACCACCCGTTCGAGGACCTGCCGACGCCGGACCCCGACCTCGGGCCCGCCGAGGTCGTGCAGGCGCAACTCGACGCGCTCGAACACAACGACGACCCGGTGCCCGACGCCGGCGTAAAGACCGCCTACAACTTCGCCTCGCCGGCGAACCGCCAGGCGACGGGACCGTTCGACCGGTTCCGGCGGATGGTGCACAACCGCCGCTACCGCCCGATGGTCGACTTCGAGGACGCCGTCGCCGGGCCCGTCGAGCGCGACTCGAACGGCGAGGTGGCCGTCCAGCGAGTCACGATCACCGGCACCGGCAACCGCACGCTCACCTACGTCTTCCGACTGTCACGCGGCGAGGACGCGCTCGAGGGGTGTTGGCTGACCGACGCCGTGACCGCCGAGCGAAACGCGGAGTCGTCCCCGGTCGAGTCCCGCTGACCGACCGCAGACGACCGACGACTACGGGCCCTCCTCGAACGGTTGGACGACGACTGCCCCCTCGTCGCCGGCGAACTCCAACTGGAAGGTCTCACCGGAGGACTGGCCGACCACGTCGCTCATGCTGGCGTCGACGGTTGCCGACGGGGAGACGCCGCTCCAGGCGACGGTCGCCGACGGGTCGGTGTTGACCGGCGGCGTCAGCACGATCGGGTCGCCGTGGGTGGTGATCGCCACCTCGCCCGGGCCCTGGAGAAAGACGTTCGTCAGGCCGCCCGCGGAGGCGCCGGCGAGACTGTCTATCGTGCGGATCTCGTAGTTCACCTCGGCGTCGAAGGCGAGCACGTCGTCGCCGTTGACGGTGAGCTCGTCGTCGGCGTCGAGCGAGAGGATCTGTACCTTCTTGCCGTGGTCGGCGAGAAAGACGTTGCCCTGGCCCTCGACCTCCATGATCGGGGTGCCCTCGCCGGTCGCCGCCTCCTTTACGAAGCCGAGCACGCCGCCCTCCGCCGAGGCGCGACCGGTGAAGGTGAGGTCGCCGCTGTAGGCGACCATCGCCCCCGCCTTCGCGTACACCGTCCCGTCGACTGCCGCGTCGAGCAGTCGCTTGTTCTCCAACTCGAAACCCGTGCCGCCCGTGTCGGCGGCGTTCTCGCGTGCGAACTGATCGAAGTCCATGTGGATCAGGCCCTCTCGGACCGTCTGAGTCTCACACCGCCCGGGAAAAGTACCCCCGGCCACTGTCGTCGGCGCAGAGAACCGTCACTGGGTCGTTTTGCCGGAGATTCACACCGCACCACGGCGGGGGCCACCCGTGCGACGACCAGGGCCGCAAGCGCAGCGAGAGAGGCCGCCTCGACGGGACAAAGGGATCGAGCGCGTCCAGGGCGTCTGGTCAGGCGGTCGACGACCCCGACTCGTCGGGGGTCGGGTCCGGGTCCGGGTCGTCCGCCTCGGTCTCGGTGCCGGCCGTGACGACACCGTCCGGGCGGGCACTGGGAAACTGCTCGCGGACGGCCTGGACTCGCTTGGGGACCGGCGGGTGGTCGTGGTGGACCGCCTCGTACAGCGGGTGCGGAAACGGGTTCAGGAGGGTGTCGTCGGCGAGTGTCGTCAGCGCCCGGACCACCGCCGCCGGGTCGCCGGTCGTCCGGGCGGCGAAGGCGTCGGCCCGGTACTCGTGGCGGATCGACAGTGCGTTACGCAGCGGCGCGGCCAGTCGCAGGGCCGGCCACAGGAACAGGCCGGCGGTCAGGAGTGCCGCGTACGGGGTCGCCGGCAGGCCGAACAGGTTCGCGACCGGCGGGTGGCCGGCGAGCGCCGCGAGCGCCCCCAGACCGGCCCCCTGGAACAGCAGCGACGCCCCCAGTCGCTTCCAGACGTGGCGCAGTCGGTAGTGACCGAGTTCGTGGGCGAGCACCGCCTCGACCTCGTCGCGGTCGTAGTTCTCGACCAGGGTGTCGCTCAGGCAGACCCGCTTCGCCGGGCCCAGCCCCGTGAAAAAGGCGTTTGGCTTCGTCGAGTGTGTGCCGGGACCGACCTCGTACACCCCCTCGCAGGTGACGCCGGCACGCTCGAAAACCGCCTCGGCCGACGCCCGGAGCGGGCCGTCCTCGACGGGGTCGAGGTCGTACCACAGCGGAAGCAACACCTGGGGGACGAGCACCTGCAGCGCGAGACGGACCACCGCGAGCAGTCCCACGGCGAGAACGGGCCACCACGGGCCGACGGTCACGACCGTCCACAGCACGCCGGCACCGACGGCCGCCGTCACGGCGACCGCGAACCCGACCCGGACCACCCGCCGTCGCAGCCACTGCCAGAGCGTCCCATCGTCGAACCCGAAGGTGTCCCCGGCGACGACGGTGCGGACGAGGTCGAACGGCACCGACACCGCCTGCACCGCGAGCACGACGCCGACGACGAGAACGACACCCTCGTCGACGGGGCTCACCCCGAGGTCGGCGACCGCCGTGACCGCCGTCCGGTACAGCCCCGAGTACAGCACCAGCACCACGCCCCCCAGGGTGACCCACGCCTTCAGTTGGTCCAGGCCGGTCCGGACACGCAGGTACTCGACCGTCCGCTCGGGGTTCGACACCCCCGTCGCACCCAGACGCGAGGACCGCTCGCGCACCGCCCGCTCGCCGTGTCGGACGTTCAGGACCGCCAGCCACGTCAGCAGGGCCTGGGTGCCCACCAGGAGTCCCACCAGCAGGACGTGCAGCGCGAGCACTTGTTCCCGGTACGTGTCGGCCGGTAAAAATCACTCGCCGGGGGCGTCAGTCCGGCTCCTCCACGGGGTCGTCCGCCCCCTCGGGCGGCTCCGGCACCAGTTCGCGGGTGCAGGCGAGACACAGTTCCACCAACAGATTCTGTCCGGCGGGGCCGTCGCCGACGAGTTCGCGGACGCGGTCGCCGGCGCTGCGGCTCTCCTCCCGGAGGTGCCGTGGCACCGCGAAGTCGTCGCCGACACGGACGTTGATCCGCGCCGCGGCCGGACTCTCGCCCTCGAACAGTTCGCCACAGGAGTCACAGTTGAACGCCCTCGTCGTGCGCGGCACCATGCGCTCGGACGACATCAGTCTTCGCCGCTACTGTCGCCCGCGTTACAGAATCGGAGTTCTCTGTGTCGCTCGACAGAAGTGTATTTCTCCAAACAGTTACGTCCGGAGCGCCCCCGGGTGTGGGTATGAGTCGAGCGCGACAGGACACCGTTGCCGGACGGGAGCCGGCGCTGCGCGTCGAGAACCTGGTGAAGACCTACGGCGAGGGCGAAGAGGCAGTACGGGCAGTTGACGGCGTCTCCCTGGAGGTGGACCGTGGCGAGGTGGTGGGGGTGCTCGGGCCGAACGGCGCGGGCAAGACGACGACGATCAAGTCGGTGCTCGGGTTGGTCGTCCCCACCAGCGGCACCGTCGAGGTCGCCGGCGTCGACGCGACGGAGCGCCCACGAGCGGTCTACCGCCACGTCGGCGCCACGCTCGAGGGCGCACGGAACGTGTACTGGCGGCTCACCGTCCGGGAGAACCTGCGATTTTTCGCCGCCCTGGCGGGGATCCAGCCCGGAAACTGTCGACGGCGCCACGAGGAACTGCTGGAGCGGTTCGGACTCGCCGAAAAGGCCGAGGAGCCGGTCAAGGAACTCTCCCGTGGACAGAAACAGAAGGTCTCGCTCGCGTGTACCCTCGCCCGGGGGACGGACGTGGTCTTTCTCGACGAGCCCACGCTCGGACTCGACGTGGAGGCCTCGCTAGAGTTGCGCCGGGAACTCCGGCGACTCGCGGCGGCCGACGTCACCGTCGTTCTCTCGAGTCACGACATGGACGTCGTCGAGGACGTCTGTGACCGGGTGGTGATCCTCTCCGAGGGCCGGGTGATCGCCGACGACCCCGTCGACGAGTTGGTCGACGTGTTCCGCACGGAGGCGTACCGGGTGCGCGTCGAGGGAACGGTGCCGGAGACGACGCGCCAGCGACTCGAGGCGGCGTTCGACGCCGACGACTGGGAACGGGCGGGTGACCGGACCCGGTTCGGGGTCACGCTCGACGGTGACGACGGGCTGTACGAGGTGCTCGAGACGCTGCGGGCGGCGGACTGCTCGCTGGCCGGCGTCGAGACGAGCGACCCGGACCTCGAGGAGGCCTTTCTCGCGGTGACAGACCGGGAGGTGGGGGAGACGTGAGCACGCTCGACGAACCCGAGGCCGGCGCGGCCGAACGCCCCGCCGAGACGTCGCTGGGTCGGACGCCGGGCGACACCGGGGTCCGTGGTACTCTCGCGTACGCGCGGGCGGCGTTGCGCAAGCGGGCCGCGCTGCTGGTGCGGTACCCGGTGAACACCGTCTCTCAACTCGGGACGATCCTCCTGCTCTTTCTGGTGATCTTCTACGGCGGGCGAGCGGTCGCCCCGGCGGCGATCGACGACTCGATCGGCGGGATCGTCGTCGGCTACCTGCTGTGGAGCGTCTCGATCGTCGCCTACTCCGGCCTGTCGTGGAACGTCACCCGCGAGGCGCAGTGGGGCACCCTGGAGCAACTGTTCATGTCGCCGCTGGGGTTCGGTCGCGTGATGTCGATCAAGACGGTCGTCAACCTGCTAGAGGCGACGCTGTGGGGCGTCGTGACGCTTGCGGTGATGCTCGCCGTGACCGGCCGCACACTGGCACTCGACCCGCTGACGGTGCTGCCGCTTTCGGCACTGGCGATCGCCCCCGCGGTCGGGATCGGGTTCCTGTTCGGCGGGCTGGCGGTCCGGTTCAAGCGCGTCGAGAACGCCTTCCAGTTGGTGCAGTTCGCCTTTGTCGGGCTGATCGCCGCGCCGGTGGAGTCGGTGGCGGCGCTGCGGTGGCTGCCGATGGCCCAGGCCAGCAAACTCCTGCGGGTCGCCATGCAGGAGGGCACGCCGCTGTGGGGGCTGCCGACCGCCGACCTGGCGGTCGCGACGGTCACCGGCGTCGGCTATCTGCTCGCCGGCTACGCCGCGTTCCGTTACTGCGGGCGGTGGGCCCGCCGGGCGGGCGTGATGGGTCACTACTGACCCCGCGTCTTCTAGCTCACGCCGTCTCGCGTTCGTACTCGACGACCTCGCAGTCGTCGTCGACGGTCACGCGGACGAGGTCGTCCGCGATCTCGAAGGCGATACTGAGACGGGGCGGTGCCTCGCTCTCGACGGTGCTGATAGAGTCGCCGACCCAGTCCAGTTCCCAGACCGGCGTCCGCTGGAGGTCAACGCCGTGGTCGTTGTACGCCCCGGTGACGGTAGGGTGGTCGATCACGCTCCCGACGACGGTGCTGTATATCTCTCGCTCGCAGGCCTGGCACTGGTGGGTGACACCGACCTCGTCACCGCCGCTGTCCTCGTCTTCGTAGCCGTGTTCGTCGTCGTCGAGAAAGGGAATCGGTGTGGAGTCGACCGGCCCACCACACAGCGGACAGAACCCCTCGAACAGCGTCCGCATCCGCATCTGCACGAGGCGGTTGAACACCGCGGGCAACTCCTCAGGGTCGTGATGAGCCGCCAGCACCGGTGGGGCGGGGAGTCCGTCGGTGATCATCAGGTCGCAGTCCGGACAGTGAATGACGATCGACCCCTTGTCGTACTCGGCCTCGATCGTGGCCGCACACTGTGGGCAGTCGCCGGCGTCGACCGGATCGACGGTCACGTCGGCGTCGGTGTACGTGCCGGAGACGGCGGCGCCGACCACCTGCCGACCGGCGTAGGTGAGTTCGTAGCCCTCCTCGACCTGGCGGACGAACCGCGGAGTGAGTTTGCCGAGGTGGTAGTTGAACTGTCCCGAGTCCCGCAGGCCGACCCGCTCGCGCAACGCAGAAAACGACAGCGACCGCCTGCCGTCGGTTTCGGCGTCCCACAGCGCCTCGACGATCGAAAAGCGCAGTTCGTTCGCGACCAGACTGAACGCCTCCTCGGGATCGTCCCCGAGGTCCGTGTCGCTCATGCGCTCACACTGTCGTCCGACGACAAATACTCCCGCGGTCCGTCTCACGCGGAGCGTGACCCGCGTCCCTAACCGCGTGGGGGACGTACTGGAGTCGTGAGCGACACCCACGCCTCCGCCCGCCCGACGACGGTCGACGCCGACGAGTTACCCGACCGGATCGCCGCCGGTGACCCGTTGCTCGTGATGTTTCGCACCGACGGCTGCTCTATCTGTGCGTCGATGGAGCCGGTGCTCGACGGCGTCGCTCGCCAGGTCGAGACACCGATCCTGATCGTGAACCCTCGCGACCACCCGCCGCTGGTCGACGACCACCGGATCACGAGCGTGCCGACGCTCGCGCTGTTCGACGGCGGCGCCGAGGTCGACCGTCTCGCCGACGGCTTCGTCCCCGCAGAGGACGTCGTCGCCCTCGTCGAGTCGGGGCTGGCGACGGGCGAACCAGACGGGACCGACGACGCCCCGGCGTAGGGGCTGGCGGCGGACGCCGGCGGGTCAGTCCAGGGTGACGGTCTCGAACCGGCGGGCGGCGTAGCGCACGGACAGTAGCGGGGCAACGACGGCGGCGACGGCGACGACGACAGCGACGGTGCCGACGGTGTCGGGAGTCACCGAGACGCCGAGCGGGAGTAGCCAGGAGACGAACGCGGCGACGAACGGTTCGAGTGCGGGCCGGTAGACGACGACGCCGGCGACCGTGGCGAACAGGAGGTAGACGGTGTGGAGGGCGAACGCGAGCAGACTGGGGACCACCGCGTCCGTGGAGCGAGTGACGCTGACGGCGTCGTACCGCGGGAAGGCGACGCCCACGCCGACGGCGAACAGGCCGCCGAGAACGACCACCAGCGGCGTGCCGAGGGCGAGACCGGCGACCAACCGGGGGGTGAGTCCGGCGGCGACCGCGAGCAGGGTGACGACGACGGTGCCAAGCGGCGCCGCGACCAGCGCCCCGGCGAGAACGTGCGCGGCGGCGAACCGCCAGCCGCCGACCCGCGAGAGCAGGGTGGTCGACAGCACGCTCCCCTGGTCGCCAAGCGGGTTCAGCGTGAACACGACGGTGCCGGCCCAGGCGACGAACACGAGCACGAGCGCCGGCATGAACGCCGGCACCTCGCCGCTCTCGACCGCGTTGGCGACGAAGCCGACGCCGCCGAACAGCGGGTATGTCACGTACAGCAGTTTCATCGGCGCCCGTGCCGCCCGGCGCCACGCGAGGACCACCAGCGCCGCCGGGCCGGGGCCGACCACGCCGGACAGCGCCCGCTCGACGCGGGCGAGCACTCCGCCGTGGGGGTCGCCGTCGGTCGCGACGGGCGTCGCCGCACTGTCGTCGGCGTCTGTCGTGTCGTCCCCGCCGAGAACGGGGTCGGCGAACCAGTGGCGCTCACCGGCAGCGGCGGCGCCGACGACCCCAGCGGCCGCGAGGATGGCGACGAGTGGGGCCACGAGCGCCGCCCGGAGCGGGTCACCGCCGACGTTCGACCCCAGCAGGAGGAGGTCGCCTGGCCAGGCGACCGGCGCGGCCTGGAGCGTCTCGAACAGGGTGCTGACGACGGCGTCGACGGCGCCCGTGGCGATCGCCGCGAAGTACGCCAGAAAGGCGAGCACCCCGATCACCTGCCGGTAGCGGGCGACGACCTCGATCCGGGTGGTGACGTGACGGACCGCCAGGCCGACCGCGACGGCGACCGGGACCGCCGACAGGGCCAGCGCGACCGCCGCCACGGGGAGCGTCGCCAGAAACGTCCACCCACCGCCGCCCACGCCGTAGCCGACGGCGACGGCGAGGCCGACGGACAGCGCCCACGCAAGCGTCGACGCCACCTCCGCGAGCACCCGTCCGAGGGCGACCTCCCGGGTCGGCGCCATCGTCAACAGGCCGGCGTCGTTGTCGAGCGAGCCGCGGCCGCCGACCGCCCGGACGACCACGAACACGAACAGGCCGACCCAGGCGACCGCCGCTCCACCCCTGGCGACCGAGAGCACCGACGGAAACGCCGGCGGCAGGTCCGCGGCGACCGCGGTCAGGCCCCCGGTCCGGCCGAGCCGGTAGGCCGCGTACCCCCCGCCGAGCACCAGCGGGGCGACCCCGACGAGCAACAGCACCACGCGGAGCCACTTGCCGAGCAGTCGCCGGACGGTGCGGGTCAGGTCGACGCGGGCGAGCACCAGTCCGTGCCGGAGCGTTCGGGGGTCGAGCCACGCGCCGAGGGAGCCGCGGTGGTCGCCGGCGTGTCTCCCCGTCCCGTCGCCCGTTCCCTGTCGCCCGCTCACCGTGCCACCTCGCTCTCGCCGCCAGCGCCGGTCCCGGCGTCCGCGTCACGGCCCGCTGACTCGGCGTCGTGGTCTTCGGTCACCTGGAGGAACACGTCCTCCAGGGTGGCGTCGGCGCCGCGCTCGGCGCGACTCTTCAACTCCTCGGGCGGTCCCTCGGTGACGATGCGGCCGTTCGAGAGGACACCCACCTGGTCGGCGAGTTCGTCCACGACGGAGAGAATGTGCGTCGACAGAAAGATCGTCACGTCGCGCTCGGCGAGAGTGGCGATGAGGTCTTTCACCGTGCGGGCGGCGCGGGGGTCCAGTCCGCTCGTCGGTTCGTCGAGCAACACCACGTCGGGACGGTGGACCACCGTCTGGACGAGGCCGAGTTTCTTGCGCATCCCCGTCGAGTAGCCCTCGACGCGGCGGTCGGCGGCGTCCGCGAGGTCGAACCGCCGGAGGTAGTCGGCGATTCGCTCACGTGCCTCGCCACGGGGCACGTCGTGCAGGGCGGTCACGTACCGGAGATTCTCCCGGCCGGTGAGTTCGTCGAACACCGGCGGCGACTCGGGCAGGTAGCCCACCCGACCGATGAGCGCCTCGCGGTTCTCGATCGAGGTGCCGGCCACGGTGGCGGTGCCCGCCGTGGGGCGGGTGAGCGTCGTCAGCATCCGCATCGTCGTCGTCTTGCCCGACCCGTTCGGCCCGAGAAAGCCGTACACCGACCCACGCTCGATCGCGAGGTCGAGACCGTCGACGGCGACCACGTCGTCGTAGCGTTTCGAGAGCCCGCTCGCCCGGATGGCGAGCCTGCCCGGTGCGTCGCTGGCGGGCGATGACATACCGGGAGCACGCGACACCGACAAAAGAACCCTTACCGACCGTCTCAGTCAGCGAGTCAGTGCGGAAGCCGGGTCGGCCTCAACGCTCGGGTCCGCGCCGGGCGAGAGGTGGGTGTCGTCGAAACTCGCGCCCTTCAGCCCGTAGCCAAGCGCGCGGTCGGCGCCGATGTGGGCGGCCCAGACGAGCGCAATCGGCAGCGCCCACTCCACGCCGAGCGCCCAGACGCCGGCGGCAGCCAGCGGTCCGAGGTAGGTGTGGACGGCGTTGTACGTGGTCGCGCCGACGCGGGGGCCGGCGACGTAGCCGAGCATCCCCAGGTCGGGAGCGAGCGCGAGAACGGCCAGCGACCACCACGGTTGGTCGGTCGCGACAAAGGCAGTCAGGGCGGCAGCAAAGACTGCCACACCCTCGAGTCGGAGCAAGCGTCGAGTGTTCATACCCCTCTGACGCGC
>CAZQHW010000024.1:2123-20448 GCA_964593395.1 uncultured Halobacteriales archaeon | reverse complement strand
GCGACTTCCACGAGGGGCTGAACTTCGCCGGCGTGTTCGACGTTCCGGCGGTCTTTCTGTGCCAGAACAACGGCTGGGCAATCTCGACGCCGACCGAGCAACAGACCCGCAGCGAGACGCTCGCCCGAAAGGCCGGCGCCTACGGCGTCGAGGGCGTCCGAGTCGACGGGATGGACCCCCTGGCGACGTACGTCACCGTCCGCCGGGCGATCCGCAAGGCGAAGGGTGCGATCGACTCCGTGGCCGGCGACTGTGCCGACCCCGAGGCCGTCGCCGCCGCCGGGCGGGCGGCACGGCCGACGATGGTCGAGGCGGTCGTAAAGCGGTTCGGCCCGCACACCACCAGCGACGACCCCTCGCGCTACCGCGAGAAACCCGACCGTGCGGGCGACCCGCTGCCCCGCTTCGAGACGTTTCTCCGCGGGCGGGACCTGCTCGACGACGAGCGCGTCGCTGCCGTCGGCGCTCGCGTCGAGGACCGCCTCGCCGACGTCGTCGAGCGCGCCGAGGCCCGCGAGACCGACCCCGACGCCGCCTTCGAGAACGTCTACGCCGAGCAGACACCCGCCCTGGAGGACCAGCAGGCCGAACTGCAGCGGTTGCGCGAGGAGTACGGCGACCGACTGACGGGGGGACTCTGATGTCGGAGGTCGACCTGAACGACGACGAGCGGACGGGCGAGGCCAGTTCGGAGTACGTCGAGGCGGCCGCGCGGCGTCGGCCCGACACCGACGGCGAGAACGGTGCGACGTCGGAGAACGGATTCGAGGACGAGCGTGCGACCGCCCCAGGGCGTGATGACGACGACGAACTCACGCTCGTCGAGGCGGTGCGGGACGGGTTAGCGGCGGAGATGCTGCGGGACGACCGCGTCGTCGTTCTTGGCGAGGACGTCGCCGAGAACGGCGGCGTGTTCCGCGCCACCGACGGCCTGCTGGAGGCGTTCGGCGGAGAGCGAGTGATCGACACGCCGCTGGCGGAGTCCGGCATCGTCGGCGCGGCGATCGGACTGGCGACCCACGGACTGCGCCCGGTCGTCGAGATGCAGTTCTCCGGGTTCATGTACCCCGCCTTCGACCAACTCGTGAGTCACGCGGCCCGCCTCCGGACCCGGTCGCGGGGAGAGTTCACCTGTCCGCTCGTCGTGCGGGCGCCGTACGGCGGGGGTATCCGCGCCCCCGAACACCACTCCGAGTCGCCGGAGGCGTTTTTCACCCACCAACCGGGGCTGAAGGTGGTCGTGCCCTCGACCCCGCGGGACACAAAGGGACTGCTCGCCGGCGCGATCCGCGACCCCGACCCGGTCGTCGTGCTCGAACCCAAGCGGGTGTACCGGGCGACGAGCGAACCGGTGCCCGCGGCGCCGTACGCCGTCGACCTCGGCGAGGCGGCGGTCCGTCGCGAGGGGTCGGACCTGTCGGTGTTCACCTACGGCGCGACCGTCGCGCCGACGCTCATCGCGGCCGACGACCTCGCGCCCGAGGTGGACGTGGAGGTCGTCGACCTGCGGTCGCTGTCACCGCTGGACCGCGAGACGATCGGAGCGTCGGTGCGGAAGACGGGCCGCGCCGCCGTCGTGCACGAGGCCCCCCGCTCGGCCGGCGTCGGCGCGGAGATCGCCGCGACGGTCCAGGAGGAGGCGCTGTTGTACCAGGAGGCACCGGTCGCCCGCGTCACCGGCTTCGACACGCCCGTGCCGCTGGGCGAGGCCGAGGAGTACCACATCCCCACCGCCCTGCGGGTGCGCGAGGGACTGCGCGACGCCGTCGAGTTTTAGAGGGTGACCCCGAGGTGGCGGTCGAGCACCGCGTCGTTCTCGCGCAGTTGTGCGGCGGGCGCCTGGTGGACGATCCGCCCGTCGTCCATCACGACCACGCGGTCGGCCAGGTCGAGGGCGACGGCGACGTTCTGCTCGACGAGCAACACGGTGACGCCGTCGTCGTTGATAGAGCGGACGGCCTCGACGACGCGGTCGACGATCAGCGGCGCCAGTCCCTCGGTAGGTTCGTCGAGGAGGAGCAGGTCGGCACCGGCGGTCAGGGCGCGGCCGATGGCGAGCATCTGCTGTTCGCCGCCGGAGAGGTCCGCCCCACGGTTGCCCCGGCGGTCGGCGAGGTTCTCGAAGGTGACGAGCACCTCCTCGACCGACCGCCGGAGGGCGTCGCCCTCGGCGCCACCCGTCGCGCCGATCCGGAGGTTCTCCTCGACGGTCAGACCGGGAAAGACGCGGCGCTCCTCGGGGACGAGTCCGACCCCGAGTTTCGCCGTCTGCGTCGGCCCGGCGGCGTCGATCGACTGCCCCCGGTAGCGGACGGATCCGGCGCGTGGCTCGACGACGCCGGTGATCGCCCGGAGTGTGGTGGTCTTGCCGACGCCGTTGCGCCCGACGAGCGCGACGATCTCCCCCTCGTCGACGTCGAAACTCACCCCCCGGAGCACCGCCGTCTCCCCGTAGCCCGCACGCAGGTCTCGCACCGACAGGAGCGGGTCGCTCACTCGCGTTCACCTCCGAGGTAAGCGCTCTGGACGGCCGAGTCAGCGGCGACCGCGTCGGGCGTGTCCGTCGTCAGCACCCGCCCCTGGTCGAGCACCGTCACGCGGTCGGACACCTCCAGCACGAGGTCGACGTCGTGCTCGATCAGGACGAGTGTCCGGTCTGCGAGCACGTCACCGATCAGTTCCATCGTCGCGGCCGTCTCCTCGACGCTCATGCCGGCGGTGGGCTCGTCCAACAGGACCACCGTGGGGTCCGTGGCGAGCACGAGACCGATCTCCAGGCGCCGGCGGTCGCCGTAGGCCAGCGCGCCGGCCCGCTCGTCCGCCCGCCCTGCGAGACCGACCCGCTCGAGCGTGTCGGTCGCCGCCTCAACCACCGCCTCGAAGGTGTTCTTCGGGCGGAAGAACCGTTCGAGCGCCGACACGTCGTCGTCGCTCGCCGCCTGAGCGGCCAGGCGGACGTTCTCCCGCACCGTGAGCCCCGGAAAGACGTTCGTTATCTGGAACGAGCGAGCGAGACCGCGGCGCACCCGCTCGTGGGGCGGCAGTCCGGTGACGTCCTCGCCGTCGAAGCGGACCTGTCCCTCGGAGGGACGCAACGCCCCCGTCACGAGGTCGAACAGCGTCGTCTTTCCGGCGCCGTTTGGCCCGATCACCGAGCGAAACTCGCCGCGCTCCACCTGGAGGTCGACACCGTCGACGGCGACGAGTTCGCCAAAGCGCTTCGTCAGTTCCGTCGTCTCCAGAACGACGTCCGCGCCGGCGTCAGTCACCTCATCCCGTCCGTCGACCGCGGTGTCGGGGTCGCCCGTCGTGTCGTCTCGCCTCTCCGGCGTAGGGTCGGGGTCGCCGGCGTCAGTTGCGTCGCTCATCAGTCGTCACCCTCCGTCGGGGTCGGGTCGGGGCCGGCACCGGCGTCGGAGTCGTCGCCTCCCGCGTCGAGCGGTCCGGGGCCGCCGCCGCGCTCGCGGAGGCGGCGCTGTATCTGGCCGGGCAGCGACACCAGTCCGCGGGGGACGAACACGACGAAGAGGACGAACACGGTGCCGAGCACCGCCCGCCAGAACTCCGTGTACGTGCTGAGCAGTTCCTCGCCGCCGACAAACAGCGCCGCGCCGAGCATCGGGCCGTACAGCGTGCCCATCCCACCGAGAACGGCCATCACGATCACCTCGCCGGAGTTGATCCAGTGCAACAGCGACGGGCCGGCGCCGATCACCAGGCCCGTGATCGCCTGCAGACCGCCTGCCAGTGCCGCCAGCGCCCCGCTCATGACGAACGCGCGGCGCTTGTGGGCGACCACGTCGTAGCCCAGAAACCGCGCCCGGGTCTCGCTCTCGCGGATCGCCGTCAGCACGCTGCCAAACGGGGCGTCGATCGTCCGGCGGGCGATCAAGAACCCGCCGACGGTCGCCACGAGAACGACGAAGTACACCAGCCGCACCTCCTGGGCGAGGACGAACGGGCCGACGGCCACGCCGTCGACCAGGACGACGTCGCCGACCTCGCCGAGAGAGACGCCCGCGAGCGAGTACGACAGGTCGGCCCCGTACAGACCGTCGGAGGAGCCGGCGTAGTCGGTGGGCAGTTTGACGACGAGTTGGCGGAACAGTTCGGCGAACCCGAGGGTGATCATCGCGAAGTAGACGCCGGCGACGCGGATCGACAGGTAGCCGACGACCCAGGCGGCGACGGCAGCGACGACCACGCCGGTCCCCAGGGCGAACACCACCGACTCCGAGTAACCGACCGTCGCGAGCGCCTCCGACAGCGCCGGCCCCACGGCGGGCGCCGCCGCGACGGCGTCGGCCACCCGACCGTTTGCGACGAGGACCGTCCCGTAGGCACCGATCCCGTAGAACAGGACGTGGCCGAGCGACACCAGCCCGGCGTACCCCATCACGAGATCGAGACTCACCGCGAACAGCGCCCACACAAGGACGTTCAGGAGGAGCGAGTAGACCAGAAAACCGTCGAGAACGAGTCCGACTGAAAAGGGAGCGACGACCAGCGCGGCGACGGCGGCGACCCCGAGTCGGCGCCGCCAGACGGGGCCGACGGCGCCGCCCCCGCCGGTGAGCAGTTCGCCCTCCTCCTCGGAGTGCTGCCACTCGGGGTTGCCAAACAGCCCCTGCGGGCGAAAGAGGAGCACGGCGATCATCAGCAGGAACACGGCGAGTCCCTCGAGGGCGGTGAGCCAGTCGGCGAGGGTGCCAAGCACCGGGACCGGTTCGAGGAGGTCCCCGAGAACGGGACTGCGGGTGAGCGTCTGGACGACGCCGACGAACAGGCCGCCGACGACCGCACCACGGAAGCTCCCCAGGCCACCGAGAACGACCACGACGAACGCGGGGATGATCACCGAGTCACCCATCGCCAACTGGAGACCGTTGCGCCCGGCGAGCACGACGCCCGCCAGCCCGGCGAGGGCGGCGCCAAAGGCGAACACTAGCGTGTAGTAGCGGTCGATCTCGATCCCGAGGTGGCGGACCATCTCGCGGTCCTGGGCGCCGGCCCGGACGACGAGCCCGATCCGGGTGTTGCGCAGCAGGTACCAGGCGCCGCCGGCCACGAGGCCGCCGACGGCGATGACAAAGAGGTTGTACCGCGGCACGCTGTAGCCCGCCACGGTGACGGGACCGTCGAGCACCGCCGGCAGCGTCGGGTAGCTCTTGTTGCCCGGTCCCCAGACGATCTCGATGACGTCTTTGAACACGAGTACGAGTCCGAAGGTGAGCAGGATGTGGTACAGCGGGTTCCGACCGTACAGCGGGCGCAGCGTCAGTCGCTCGATCCCGGCGCCGACGACCGCCACGACGAGGGGAGCGGCCACCAGCGCGACCCAGAAGGCGCTCGGGTCGCCGGCCGCCGTCAGCAGGGAGAACGCGAAGTACGCCCCCAGCGCGTACAGTTCGCCGTGGGCGAAGTTGATCACGTCCATCACGCCGAAGACGATCGACAGCCCCGCCGCCAACAGGACGAACACCACCCCGACAGTGAGTCCGTTTATCAGTTGGTCGAGCAGGGCGGTGACCGTCGCCATGGCTCTCAGCGAGTGACCCCAGCGGCTCGTATCTTTGGGTACACACGGTGCCCGCCGCCGACAGGGCCGTGGCTCGTGGCGACTGTGCGGGACCGGCAGGACGGGACCGGCGCGTGACGCCGGCACACCAGACCGACCCGGGCGTCAGCGCGGGCGGCCGCGGTCGAGGGACGCGCCGCCGCGGCGGTCGTGTCGTCAGACGACCTCACAGGTCGCAGTCGACGCTGGAACACGGCGGGATGGCGTCGCTGCCGGCGACACGCTCGATGAGGTTCACGCCGGCCGGCCCCTCGCCGCCGTCGGGTTCGACGTTCTGGCCGACCCAGACGGGGTTCGTGGCCTGGTGGTCGCAACTCCGGAAGACGTTGTCGCCGAACAGTGTCGGTGACTGCGAGAACCCCGGGAGCGTGTCTTTGACGTCCTCGGGGTCGGTGCTGTCGGCCTCCTGGATGCCGTTTGCGGTCATCCGGATCGAGTCGTAGGCCACGCGAGCGAAGTTGTCCGGCACACCGTCGTAGCGACTGTCGTACTCGTCGACAAAGGACTGGTTGTCGCCGGTCTCGATGCCGGGGACGTACCGGACGCCGCTGTAGACGCCGTAGCCCGCGCTACCGGCGCCGGCGCGGATCGACTGGAAGGAGCCGGTCGTGGTCATTATGTCGAGTTCGTCCTGCAGGCCACGGTTCGCGGCCTGTGTGAGAAAGCGGACCAGCGGCCCGCCGGTCGCGCCGACGACGAGTACCTCGGCGTCCGAGCGGGCGATCGTCGACAACACGGAGTCGAAGTTCTCCGCCGACGGCTCCGCCCGGGTCACGTCCACCTCGTTGAACGTGGCGTCGGAGTCACGCATCCGCGAGCGCCACTCGTTGAGCACGGACCGTCCGTAGGCGTAGTTCGCGATGTGGAAGATAACGTCCGAGCCGAGGTTCTCGATCGTCCACTCGGCACACGCCTCTGCCACCTGTGCCGTGTTCGTCTCACAGCGGAACACGTACTCGTTGCAATCGCCGCCGGTGATCGGGATCGCCGCGCCGCCGGGGTTGTAGATTATCTCCTGACTGGCCGCCACCTCGTTCAGCGACAGCGCGACCGAACTGGAGATGGCGCCCATCATGTAGTCGATGTCTTCCTGCTGGATGAGGCGCTCGGCCTCGTCCTGTGCGGTCTCGCCGTCACGCTCGGTGTCGCCCTCGCTGAGTTCGATCTCGAAGTCGTAGTCGTCGCTCTCGTTGACGAAGTCGACGGCCATCTCCGCGCCCCGAACCTGTCCCTGCGCCAGCGCCGAGAACGACCCCGTTGTCGGGCTGAGGACGCCGTACTGTACCGTGTCGTCCCCACCACCGCCGCCCGCACAACCAGCGATCCCCGTCAGCCCCGCGAAACTCGCCGCACCAACGCCTTTCAACAGCGTTCGGCGACCCGTGCCGACCGGGTCGTTGGTGTCATTCTCTGACATGCTCATCCGCTTTGCAACCCTCGATAATAATAGTGAGCGTTGGCGCAAGCCACTCCGGCGCTCGGACCGTCGAACCGGACGTCAGGGGCGGTAGACGCGCCCGTGGAACGTCGCGACGAGCCGACTCCCAGAGGTTCCACCGGCCTCGTCGGGAGCGCTCGACGGGAATGGGACTTCCGTGTGTCGGTCGGCGTCGTCGGTCGGCGACTCGGCGGCGTCGTCGCGGTGTCTGACGGTGACCCGGTAGGCGCCGGTGCGGCCGCGGCGGTGCACCTCCGTCGCCTCGGCGACCAGCCACCCGCCGGCCTCGGGGTCGACCCCGTCCAGGTACGAGACGTCCGTCTCCAGGGCGAGTGCCGTGTCGCCGTCGGCGTTGGAGGCGGCCGCAAAGGCGGCGTCGGCCAGCGCGTACACCGCACCGCCGTGTAGCGTGTCGTGGAAGTTCGCCAGTCCGGGCGTGACCCGCAACCGGGTGCGGGCACGGTCCTCGCCGAGCGCGACGAGGTCGATCCCCAACCGGGCACAGAACGGGTCGGCGGCGATCCGTTCGGCGACCTCGGCGTCGACCTCGTCGCCGACCGCCCTTTTTTCGCCCGTGCTCTCGTCGCCGTCGTCGACCGGGCGTGCCCCCAGTCGCTCGCCGTCGACGAACAGGTCCGCGGGCGGTGCACGACCCTCGGCGTAGGAGTCGCGGTGCTCGATGAGCTGGAACAGCGTGCCCGTCGGGTTCGTCGGCGAGACAAAGGCCTCGTGCCAGTCCTCGAAGGTCGCGCGGTCGACGACGTCCAAGCCGGCCGCCTCCGCGGCCGCGGCGGCGACGTCGATGTCCGCGACCTCGAGGGTGACGTGGTGCAGGCCCGGGCCGTTGCGGTCGAGAAAGTCGGTGAGAAAGGTCCCGTCGGCGACGGGTTCGACGAGTTCGACCCGCGAGGCGTCGCCCAGGCGGTAGTACACCCACCGGAAGCGGCCCTCGACGGTCTCGTCGAGCAGTCGCTCACAGCCGAGTGCCCGCAACACGGGGTCGGCAGCGGCGACGGACTCGACGGCGATACCGACGTGGTCGACACGGATCGGACCCGGGTCGACGCCCGCGGGGTCGATGTCGAGGTCCTCGGTCACTCCCGCACAGACGACCGCGACCGAAAAAAGCCCCGGGGACCACTCCCGGCGGAGAGACGGTCGGTCCCGCGAGCGCGAGCGCGAGCGGAACCCAGTCGCCGGGGATCGGGGGTGAGAGGGGTTTTTGAGTGGTGGTGTCGAAAACGCCAGCATGAGCGAGGCGCGAGACCCGGACTGCGTGTTCTGTGCGATCGTCGACGGCGAGCGGCCGGCTCACCGGGTTCACGAGGACGAACAGACGGTCGCCTTTCTGGACATCAACGCCGTCGGCGACGGGCACACGCTCGTCGTCCCCCGGGACCACCGGGAGTCGCTGACGACGCTCGACCCCGAGGCCGCGGGGGCGCTGTTTCGCTCCGCGCGGGCCGTTGCCGACGCCCTCGTCGCGGCGTTCGACCCCGCGGGGTACAACGTGATCCACTCGACGGGCGCTGCCGCCGGCCAGGACGTGGCCCACGCCCACCTCCACGTCATCCCGCGGGAACCGGAGGACGACTTCATGTTCGCGCCGCCGCGCCGTCGGATCACCGAGGCCGAGGGCGACCGTGTCGCCGCCCAGTTGCAGGACGCACTCGAGGAGTAGCCGGCCGCGGTCGCGTCACCGACGGCGCCGACCGGTCACTCGTCGTCGTCCTCGCCGAACTCGCTCATGTCCGGCATCTGTGCGCCGGGTCCCGGACTGGGCCCGGGACCGAACCCACCGCCGAGACCGAACCCGGCGAGGGTCCGGCGGATCAGCGAGAAAACGGCGATCCCGAGGCCGGACACCATCAGCGCGAGACCGGCGGCGATCAGGGGACTCTCCCACGCGACCAGACCGAGGCCGCCGGCGACGACGAGCAGTCCGAACACGCCGGGCAGACCGATTCGGTCGAGCATGGTCCTGCTGAGAGCCCTGGTAATATAACGGCGTGGGTGTCAGTCCTCGGCTATCAGTTCGGCGACGCGGTCGTCGTCGGTCTGGAGGACCGTCTCCATGCGGTCCTCGAACTCCGCCTCGGTGAGTTCGCCGTCGGCGTACCGCTCACGGAGCCGCTCGGTGGCGTCGACCTCCTCCTCGTCGTCACCGAGACGGAGCCGCCAGACACCGACCTGCAACTTCGCCGTCCGCCAGGCGTCGGCCAGGCGGTCCAGTGTCGGGCCGACGTACGACCACACCATCACCGTCGCCAGGACGAACAACACCCCAAGCACGGTCGCCACCTGTGACTCGAGAACCCCACCGATCATGAACAGGGCGATCCCCGAGAAGGCGACCAGCAGGCGTCGCCGGTCGAGACCGAGCGGGCCGGTCGCGCTCGTCGCTCGCCCGTCGGGTTGTCGCTGCACGATGTGAAACAGGCCGTACGCCGGCAAAAGCGTTTCTCCAGGCCGTGACCCACGGGGAACCCAGGTACACGTCGGCGCTTTTAAACGCGCCGCCGTGCTAGCCACGCGCATGAGCGAGCACGAGGACAGTTCGGCGGACCTCAGCGAGGTCCGTATGCCCGACGACGACGAGGTGTTCGCGGAGGTCGAACAGATGCTCGGGGCAAACCGCGTCAGGGTACGCTGTGCGGACGGCGTCGAGCGCACGGCTCGCATCCCCGGGAAGATGCAGAAACGCGTCTGGATCCGCGAAGACGACGTCGTTCTCGTCGACCCGTGGGACTGGCAGGACGAGAAGGCCGACATCACTTGGCGGTACGAGAAGGCAGAGGCCGACACCCTCCGCGAGGAGGGGTACATCGGATGAGTCGGACCGCATGACCGCGACGCTCGCACCGACCGCCCGGAGACGGGCCGAACAGCACTGTTCTGTGCCCACACGGCCGCCGGCATGACCGACGACCTGGTCGACACCGACGTCGACGCCCCCGGCGACGAGTTCGAGACCGTCGACGTCGGCGACAGCGAGGCCGACCGGATCGCCCGTCGAAAGGACCGCGAGTTCGACGAGTTCCGCAAGCGAGTAAAGAACAACGAGCGACTGAAACTCGACGACTCCGTCTTCGACGACGCCACATACGGCGCCCTGTACAAACTGGTGCAAGACGGCGCTATCGAGGCCTTTGGCGGCCCCATCTCGACCGGCAAGGAGGCGAACGTCTACACCGCTCTCGGCGGCGACGCCGCCCGGGGCGTCCTCTCGCTGCCCGACGACGCCACCCCCGAGGTGGCGGTGAAGGTGTACCGCATCACCGCCTCGAACTTCCGGGACATGCGGGAGTACCTGGAGGGCGACCCCCGGTTCGAGGGGATCGGCGGCGACAAGAAGGACGTCGTTCTCGCGTGGACCCGCAAGGAGTACAAGAACCTCACCCGCGCCCGGCAGGGCGGGGTGCGGGTCCCCCACCCGATCGCCGTCGAGCGCAACGCGCTGGTGATGGAGTACATCGGCACCGAGGAGGGTCGCGGCCGGCGACTCGCCGAGGTCGACGTCGAGAACCCCGAGACAGCGTACGAGGTGGTCCGGGAGTACGCCCGCCGACTGTACGACGCCGGACTGGTCCACGGCGACCTCTCGGAGTACAACCTCGTCGTCCAGAACGGCGAGATGGTGGTGCTCGACCTGGGCCAGGCGCTCACCGTCCACCACCCGAACGCCCGCGAGTTCTTAGAGCGGGACTGTCACAACGTCGCCGCGTTCTTCAGCCGCGAGGGCCACCCCGTCACCGCCGAGGAGACACTGGCGTACGTCGTCGGCGAGGACGAGAACGAGGACGAAGACGGGGGCGACCCGGAGCCCGACGGCGACGGTGACGACCCGCAGGCCGACGCCCCCAGCGACGAGAGCGACGGCAAAGGACCCGACGACACCACCGAGACGTGAGCGGCGCAGACCGGGACACGGCCCCGAGCGAGGAACGGGTGACGGAGACTGACGGGGAGCCAGGAGGCGAGGGCGGGAGCGACACGGGCGCCCGGCGGGACGTTCTCTCGGGGGCGCGGACGACGGCGCCGATCCTGCTCGGCGTCGTGCCGTTCGGATTGGTCGCCGGGGTGACCGCCGTCGAGGCGGGGCTGTCGCCGCTGCAGGCGGTCGGAATGTCCGTCGTGGTGTTCGCCGGCGCCTCGCAACTGGCGGCCATCGAGTTGCTCGGCCGCACGGCACCGGCGACCGTCGTCGTCGTCACCGCGCTCGTGATCAACCTGCGTTTCGTCATGTACAGCGCGTCGCTGGCGCCGTACCTGCGGCGACTGGGAGCACCGGCGCGGTGGGTGAGCGCCTACGTTCTCACCGACCAGGCGTACGCCGTCTCGCTGGCGGAGTTTCGCTCCACTGCGCCCGACGAGCGGAGTCGCCTGTGGTACTACCTCGGCAGCGCGCTGTCGCTGTGGGTCACCTGGCAGGTCGCCACCGCCGTTGGCGCCGTCGCCGGCGCCGCCGTCCCGCCCGGCCTCTCGCTCGAGTTCGCCGTCCCGCTGACCTTTCTCGCGCTGTTGGTGCCCGCGATCGAGGACCGGAACACCGGCGTCGTCGCCGCCGTCAGCGGGGGCGTCGGCGTGGCCGCCGCCACCCTGCCGTTCGACCTCGGACTCGTGACCGCCGCTGTCGTCGGTATCGCCCTCGGCGTGGTGCTGGACGTCCGCGCCGGCCAGTTTCCCGTGACCGAGAGCGTCGGGCACGGCGACGGCGGGGAGAACGCCGGAGAGACCGGAGCGACCGGAGCGACCGAGACACCGACTGACACGGGTGATCGACGGTGACGGCCGGCTACGACCCTGGCGTCGTGTGGCTGGTCATCCTGGCCGCCGGCGTGGGAACGTTCGCGCTGCGACTGTCCTTTATCGCCCTGCTGGGCGGGCGAGAGCCGCCGCCGACGCTGGCCGGGGCGCTGCGGTTCGTCCCGGCGGCGGTGCTGGCGGCACTGGTCGTCCCCGCGGTCGTCACCCTCGGCCTCGACCCGGAGCCGGCGCTCGTCTACGACCCCGCGAAGGTCGTCGCCGCCGCGGTCGCCGCCGTCGTCGCCTGGCGCACCGAGAGCATCCTCGCGACGATCGCCGTCGGGATGGTGACGCTGTGGGCGCTGAGTGCGGTGCTGTGACCCCTCGGCGCCCACCGACCGACGGGCGCGACGGCACCCGAACGTCGGACCGACCCGAGCCGTTTAGTTCGCCCCCGACGAGGCGTGAACGATGCCCGACAGCGCGGCCTGGCGTGCGGTCCTCCTGGTCGTCGTCGCCGCCGCCGTCGCTTCCCGGCGTCGGCGTCGTCGGGGCGGTGCTCGCCGTTCTCGTCGTCCTCGGACTGCTCCGTCACCGGTGACACCGGTTCGCGGGGTGTCACCGGCTCTCACGGCCGCGAAACCGTTTTTACCTGGGGTCGGCGAGTTCAAAGTGATGCGGTCCGCTCCCGGGTGGCGCTGGCGCTGGCGCGAGGTCTCGGGAGCGGACAGTGTCTCTCCGGCGTCGGTCGCGGCGTAACCGCGGCGACGCCGGGCGACGCTCCCTCCGTTCTGCCGTCGGCACAGTCGACGACCACCACCCACAGTCACGAATGCACGATACGAGCGACCACGACACCGAGGCGAACGGAGGGACAGACAGACCGACGACCGAGGCGGGCGAGCGAGCGGACCGAGGACGAGGGCGAGGCGACCGCGACGACCGGCGACGGAGCGGGGAGCGGTCCGGCGACGGACCCGAAACGGGGGGCGGGAGCGAGGAGCGCAAAGACCGCGAGCGCTTGGTCGAGCGGTTCGGCGCGGAGCCCCTGACCGACGAGCAGGTTCGTCGCCTGCCCGACCACCCGGCGGTCCGGCGGCGAGTCTTTTTCGCCGGGCGGGACCTCGACCGCTACCTGGCGGCGGCGGAATCGGGGGAGCCACACGCCGTCGTCACCGGCGTCGGCCCGTCGGGACCGATGCACCTGGGACACGTTCTCCCGTTTTACTTCGCCCGGCGACTCCAGGCGACGACCGGCGCCGAGGTGTACGTCCCCGTCTCCGACGACGAGAAGTACCTCGCCGGAAAGGCGGATCTCGAGACGATTGACCGGGCGACACGGGAGAACCTGCGGGACGTGCTGGCGGTTGGCTTCGATCCCGAGCGCACCCACGTCGTCGTCGACACCGCCGACGCGGACGTGGTGTACCCGCTCGCGGTCCGTCTCGCGGAGGGGCTGACGCCGGCGACGGTCGCGGCGGCGTACGGCGACCCCGACAACGTCGGCACGGGCTTTTACCCGGCGGTACAGGCCGTTCACCTACTGTTGCCCCAACTCGTCGGCGGGCGGCGACCGACGCTGGTGCCCGTCGCCGCCGACCAGGACCCCCACGTCCGGGTCTGCCGCGACCTCGCGGGCGGCGAGCGCCTGCCGGTCGAGAAGCCCGCCGCCCTGTTGAGCGGGTTCCTCCCCGCGCTGGGCGGCGGGAAGATGAGCAGTTCCGACGACGCGCCCGTGATCCGCCTGGACGACGACCCCGAGACGGTCGCCGAGACGGTGCGCGGACACGCCTACTCCGGCGGGCGAGAGAGCGTCGCGGCCCACCGCAGAGAGGGCGGCGACCCCGGTGCCGACGTCGCCTTCCAGTACCTCCGGCACTTTCTCGAGCCGGACGACGAGCGCCTCGAACGACTGGCCGCCGACTACCGTGCTGGCGACCTCCTCAGCGGCGAGATAAAGCAGGTAGCGATCGACCGCATCCAGGCGTTTCTCACGGACCACCAGCGCCGCCGCGCCGCCCTCGGCGACCTCGACGCGGAACTCGACCGGTACCGGCTGACTCCTGCCCAGCGCCGTCGGGCGCTGGACCGCGCCGGCGTGCCCAACGCCGACCTCGCCCGACACGGCGACTGACCGCCGACAGAGCGGGCGTCTCGGGGGCACCGACGCCGTCGGCCGTCGTTTCGGGCCGCCGCGAGCGTTGGTACAACGATCGACCGGCCGGATCGGCGCTCCGAACGCTTATGTTATCCATCGTTAATATGATACGGTATGTCACGCACGGGGAGAACGGACGACGTGCACTACGAGTGTCCGATGTGCGAGACCGAACTCACCGGGTCAGTCCGGCGACGAACGGAGGCAGCAGCGTCACCGCGCGGTCCAAAGAGCCCGTCAGTAGAGGTCGTCGTCTGCCCGGACTGCGGAGAGGTCATCGACGGCTTCCGGGCGCACTGAGTCGTTCTCGGCCGGCAGCCGTACCGTCGCGTTTATGATCCGCGCTCCACTCAGAGCGGGGCGTGAGTGCCTACGAGACCGCCGTCGTCGAGCCGAACGAGGACCTCGACCGCCTGGCGACCACCGTCGCCCGGCACGGCTACGACGGTCTCGTCGTCACGAGTGCCGACGGCGTCTCGCCGGCGGAGGTCGACGCCGACTTGGACCTCGTCGGCGGGGTGACGGTCACGGCGCCGGACCCCGAGACGGCGGCGGGTCGCGTCGGCAGTCTCCGCTCGGGGCGACACACGGAGTACACGGTGCTCAGCGTCGCCGGGGGGCCGCCCGCGGTGACCCGGTTCGCGAGCGAGGACGACCGTGTCGACGTGTTGCTGTTGCCCGCCGACCCCGACCGCGAGGTGGGGTTCGACCACGTGGTCGCCGCGAGCGCCGCCGACCACGGGGTGCGCGTGGCGCTGGACGTCGGCGGCGTGCTCCGGACCAGCGGCGACCGTCGCGTGGGGATATTGCGGGCGCTGCGTCGGCGCCGGGAGATTCTGGCCGACGCCGGGGTCGACCCGCTGGTGACCGCCCGGCCGACCTCGCGCCTGCAGGTGCGGTCCCCCCGTGACCTCGCGGCGGTGGGCGAGCGGGTCGGTCTCGGCGGCGAGACCGTCCACGGGGGCCTCGCCGGGTGGGGAGCGGTCGTCGAGCGGGTCCGGGAGCGCACCGACCCGCGGTTCGTCGAACCCGGAGTGCGTCGCGGACGGTACGAGGAGTGGGAGCGAGACGTGGACGACGGTGATCGAGCGTGACGCTGCCGAAGCACCTGCGCCCGCGGTGGCGCTACGTGGCGGTCGCCCTGGAGACGCCGGCGACGCTCGACGGTGACGCCGTCGAGCGGGCGGCGGGGCGGTCGGCCCGGGCGTTGCTGGGCGACCCCGGCGCGGCCGACGCCCGCCTGGACCTGATCGAGTGTACACGAGTAGACGCCGCCGAGCCCTGGCGGGCGGTGTTCCGGGTGCGCCACGGAGAGGTCGAGACGGCACGGGCGGCGCTGGCCTGTGTCCACGCCGTCGGCGGCGCGCCGGTCGGCGTGCGCGTCGTGGGGGTGTCGGGGACGCTGCGGGCCTGTCGGCGGCGTTACCTCGACGGCGAGAACGGCGACACCGCGTAGACGGCGGTCCCGCGGGCGGGTCGGGGGTAGGCGAAGCGTTTACCAGGGCGACGCCCGAGTGTTAGGCAGTTAGAATGCAGGGACAGAGTCAACAGCAGGCCTACGACCGGGGAACCACCATCTTCTCGCCGGACGGTCGGCTCTACCAGGTCGAGTACGCTCGCGAGGCAGTCAAACGCGGGACGACGAGCGTCGGCGTCCGCACCGCGGACGGCGTCGTTCTGGCGGCGAACAAGCGCATCCGCTCGGGGCTCGTGGAGGAGGCGAGCGTCGAGAAGATACACCGGGTCGACGACCACATGGGCATCGCCAGCGCGGGCCACGTGGCCGACGCCCGCCAGTTGATCGACTTCGCCCGCGAGCAGGCCCAGGTCGAGCGCCTGCGCTACGGCGAGCCGATCGGCGTCGAGACGCTCACGAAGGCCGTCACCGACAACATCCAGCGGTACACCCAGGTCGGCGGCGCCCGCCCGTTCGCCGTCGCGCTGGTCGTCGGCGGCGTCGAGAACGGCCAGCCACGTCTGTTCGAGACCGACCCCTCGGGGACCCCGTACGAGTGGAAGGCGCTCTCTGTCGGGGCCAACCGGGAGGCCGTCGAGGACTTTCTCGAGGAGGAGTACCGCGCCGACACCGACGTGGACGGCGCGGTCGACCTCGCACTGGAGGCACTGGCCGTCGGCGAGGACGACGGCATGACCCCCCGGGAGGTGGGCATCGCGACGATCCCGACCGACGACCCCCAGATGCGCGAACTCGACGACGACACCGTCGCCGACCGTCTGGCGGAGTTAGACCTGTTGGCGGGCGAGAACGGCGAAGACGACGAGTAACCCCACGCTCGCGCCGAAAACTGTTTTCCAGACCGCCACCCTGCGTCGGGTGCCTCCACCGTCGTCGCTCTCGCCTGCCCCTCGTCGGGACCGGGGCCAGCACGTGGCGCGACCGGTGACTGCTCCGCTCGCTCGACCGTCCGTGGCGGTCGAGACGGACGGCGTTTTACCACTCCGAGTCGTGACGACGGTATGGCCGTCGACACCGACAGCGTGGACGTAGACGTCCGGCAGTTGCACCGCGACCTGGTCGAGGTACACGGCACCGTCGAGCGCTCCGAGAGCGAACGCGACGGTGTTCGGTCGCTGGTGACGACCATCCTCTCACAGAACGTCGCCGACCAGAACACCGCCCGTGCGGCCGACTCGCTGTTTGCCACCTACCGCGACTACCGCGAGATCGAGGAGGCCCCCCTGGACGAACTCGCGGAGACGATCCGTGTGGCCGGCCTGCCGGAGACGAAGGCCGAGCGCATCCAGCGTGCGCTGGCCCGGATCCGAGAGCACACCGGCGGCGAGTACACACTCGCATTTCTCGACGGTATGGACACGACGGCCGCGACGGAGTGGCTCACCGAAATAAAAGGCATCGGCCCGAAAACCGCGAGCGTCGTCTTGAACTTCGAGTTCGAGAAGCCCACGATGGCCGTCGACACCCACGTCGAGCGCGTCTCAAAGCGGTTCGGCCTCGTCGGCGAGTCGGCGTCGAACCAGCGGGCCCACGACGTGCTCAACGAGGTCGTCCCGGACGACCTGAAGTACGAACTCCACGTGTTGCTCATCTCGCACGGCCGCGAGCACTGCTCGGCGCGAGACGCCGACTGCGCGAATCCGGTGTGTGAGCGGTACTGCGACTGCGAGTTCTGCTAGAGGTCGAGCGGCAGGCGGTACGCCTCGTTGTGATCGCCTCGAGGCCCTCGACCGAGAGTCGGTAGTCCTCGCGGGCGTCAACGGTTTCGGCAAGGGTGCCGTCGAATCGTACCGCCTTCGGTCGGCTTCGACGACAGTCGGTCAGGTGTCGTCGGAGCTGTCGCCGTTCGTACCGACCCTACATGAGGGCGAAAGTAAAGCGCCAGGGGGCTGGGGTCAGCGCGCGTCGGCGACCGCACTCGCGATCGCCTCGTAGGAGTTGCCGACCGACTCGCCGTCGACGAACACGGCGGGTGTGCCCCGGACGCCGGTCTCGTCGCCACGCTCGCGGTCGGCCTCGACGACCGGGTAGTGACGGTCGTTCTCGACGTCGTCGATCACCTGGTCGGGGGCAGCGCCGGCGACCTCGGCGACCGAGCGAACCGCCGCGGTGCCGTGCATCGCGTCGAACCGCTCGAAGGCCCGGTGGTTGAACCGCCAGAACGCCTCGGCGCCGGCACGCTCTTGCACGCTGCGGGCGGCCATCGCCACGTTCCAGGACCACCGCTCGTCGACCGGGATAGGGAAGTCGTGGACCTCGTATCGGACGCCGTCGCCGACCAGGTTCGAGCGGACCCGGGGCACCACCTCGGTGGAGAAGGTCGCACAGTGGGGACACCGGTAGTCCTCCCACGAGGCGATCACGACGTCCGCGGCCTCGCGGCTGTCGGGGCCGAGAGACGGCGTCGGCAACTCGGGAGCGTCGTCGGGCGGGTCGGCCGACGTGCCACCGCCGCCGAGACACCCGGCCAGCGAGCCGAGGGCGAGTCCTGCGCCGGCGAGCACCGTCCGTCGGGAGTGTGTGGGCATGGTTCGAACGGTCGACCGGCCGCGTCGAAACGGACGACCCTCGATGTCGGGGGTGTTGACGATGACCGTCCGGGGAGCGTGCGATACCCCCGGATACTGCGGTGGGGGGACTAACGTCGTCGGCGTCGTCCCCGGGGGTATGACCGACTGGTACCTGTTCGCGTGTCCGGCGTGTTCTGCCGAGTTCGTCGTCGACGGGAGCGCCCGGGGCGACCTGCTCAGGGTGGGGTGTGTCCGCTGTGGCGCCGCGGTGTCGAGCGAGGTGTTCTCGCGCCGGTCGGCGCCGGCCGTGTGACCGTTCCCAGTATCTTGGGATCGGAAGGGGGTTCATGTGTGTCGTCCCGTTATGCTGCGGTGATGGGAGTTCGAGCGGAGATCGCGGTACACGAGCCGTCGAACT
>CAZQHW010000024.1:0-2023 GCA_964593395.1 uncultured Halobacteriales archaeon | reverse complement strand
TATGCTGCGGTGATGGGAGTTCGAGCGGAGATCGCGGTACACGAGCCGTCGAACTGTCCGGTCACGGCGCTGTCGACGGCCCGGGAGGAGCCAGTGACCGACGTGACCTGGACCCGCGGCGGGGACTCCGTCGTCGAGGAGTTCCGCGTCGGGGGCGACCTGAGCGACGCGGAGGCGGCGGCGGTGGCCGGCGCCGACCCCGTGCTGGACGTCGGCGAGGAGCGCGTCTACCAGTTCGCCCGCGACGCCGACACCACCTGCGCCTGTGAGATGGTCGAGGCGCTCGGCCACCCGCTGGCCGACGTCCGGGTCGAGCACGGCGCGCTGGTGCTCACGCTACACCTGGAGGCGGTCGACGACCTGCGGGACGTGGTGCGCGACCTCGACACGACCGCCGACAGCGTCGAGGTGCGCTACCTCGTCCACACCGGCGTCGACGCCGACGACGGCGGCGACCGCACGCTCGTCGACCGCGACGCCCTGACCGACCGCCAGCGCGAGGTGCTGCGGACCGCCTACGACATGGGCTACTTCGAGTACCCGCGCGAGTCAAACGCCACCGAGGTCGCCGGGGAACTCGGCATCTCGCCGTCGACACTCGCCGAACATCTCGCCGCCGCACAGGGCAAACTACTGGACGAACTGCTCACCGCCGCCTGAGCCGTCCCGTTACAGCGTGGGACCACCCTCTCGGACGGCGACGCCCGTGACCGGGACGTGCCGGAGACAGACACCGACAGCGAGCGCGACGTGACCCGGACCGAACCGTCGACCACCGCCGCGAGCGACGCCGCCGAGAGCGACGGGGCGACCGAGAACGAGTCACTGCCGGCGCTGACCGACGTTCGCCCCCACGCGGCGGGCGGTGAGGCAGTCGTCGTCGCCTTCGAGAACGGGGCGCGGTTGCGCTACCGCGAGCGGGGTGACCGCGTCGTCGAGGTGTGGGAGTCACCCGACGGCGAGCGCCGGACCCGAGAGCGCGAGGTCGACGGGGGCCGCGAGGCGGCGGCGCTGCGGGCGGTCGGGGCGTACCTCTCCTTCGAGGACCGGCGGCGTGCGGCCTTTGTCTGGGGCGGGGAGAACGTGGCGACGCTGTTTGGCGACCGGGCGTGACGGCGCCGGGAGACGACACTCGCTGGTCAGGGTACGTACCAGATGCCCCGCTGGTCGTCGAGCAGCGACCCGACGACGACGTGGGGCAGCGCGATGATGCTGATGGCGACACTCCAGAAGGCGACGGCACCGGCGAGCAGGCCGGCGGGCAGCGGGTTCGGTAGCGCGTAGTAGATGACCGCGAGCGTGCCGCCGGTCGCCAGGGCGCCGGCGACGGCGATCCCCCAGGCGGCCATCGCCGCCCGCTCGGGGTCGTCGCCGAGCAGGTCCGGGCCGTCGGCGGGGTCGGCCTCGACGAGCGACGCGCGAGCGGTCTGTCTCGCGGAGTACCAGAACGGGAAGTACAGTCCGACGGCGACCAACACGGGTACCGCGGCGAAAAAGGCCGTCAACAGCACCGACTCGCCGGCGTCGACCCGCCACGCCCGACCGCCGCCACGGACGTACCCGAGGCCGACGTGAGCCACGAGCGCGAGACCGTAGCCGCCGGCGATCAGCGGCCGGGTGACGTCGAAGTACTCGGCGTACGGCGCCAGGCCGCCCGGCTCGACCATGCCGACCATCATCGCGCTGAAGGCGTGGAACGTCTCCGGCCAGAACACGATCGGGACGAGCATCACGGCGCCGCCACGGACCGCGACCGCGAGCCAGCGCTGGGTGCGAGTCTGGAGGTGGGACGTCCCGGTGGCGGCGTCGAGCACGCGCAGGTCGCCCAACCCGCCCTTCGCCATCGCCACGACCAGCGCCAGGGCGAGTCCGGCGACCGGGGCGACCACGAAGAGGGCGACGAAGCCGCCGACACCGGCGAGGTAGGCGACGACGTACCAGCGACGGAACTCCCACTCCCGGCGACGGAGGTTGGCGAAGTGCTCGTAGCCGCCGTGGGGCAGGTTCAGCGCCACCATCCCGA
>CAZQHW010000023.1:7538-21023 GCA_964593395.1 uncultured Halobacteriales archaeon | reverse complement strand
CCTCACTCGCTGTCGCGCAAATCGAAGATTTGCTGGATCCCAAAAATCGCCGCCGGCGATTCTTGAGGACGCTCCTCGCTCCCGTCGGTCGCTGCGGTGGTTACGTCGTCACCAGAATCCTTCGGATTCTGGTTGGCTCGAAAATCTTCGATTTTCGAACGTGACGCGCCCGCACCGCGACGGCCCCTTTCAGTCCCGCCCGCCGCGACCGCCGCCTCACACCTCCCCAGCCTCCTCGTTCGCTCCCGGTGGTCGCTCACTCGTCCCTCGCACGGGAGCGCTCCCATTGGTCGCGCTCCGCGCGCCCTGCCGTCAGGTAGCGCCCGGTCGCCTGCTGCGAGACCGGTGAGCGACAGCGAACCGGTCGAGCGACCCTCGCGACCGGGCGGGGAGGTGTGGGGACCACTTGCTGCCTGGTGGAATCGAAGGGCGAGGCACGCTCAGCCCGCATCTGACGACGCAAGCACCGCAGCCGAGCGCAGCGAGGCGAGGCGCGCAGCGAGTCAGGGCGGTCGAGCGTCCCGAGGGCTTCGGAGGTCACTCTACCCGGATCGGGAGCACTCCAAGAGAGCGCGCCGAGGGGACCACGAACCACGACACCAGCCACGAGAACGAGTGGTGAACCGTTCCGACGGATTTTATCGGTCGGCGGTCGAACGCCGATGGGATGACAGACAAGGTCAGCGTGGTCGGCGCGGCGGGCACCGTCGGCGCGGCGGCGGCCTACGAGATCGCCTCCCGTGACGTGGCCGACGAGGTCGTACTGGTGGACATTCCCGAACAGGAAGACGTCACCGTCGGCCAGGCCGCGGACGTGAACCACGGCGTCGCCTACGACGCCAACACCCGGGTCCGGCAGGGGGAGTACGAGGCCACCGCGGGGTCAGACGTGGTCGTCATCACCGCGGGCCTGCCGCGGGACCCCGGCCAGACACGGCTCGATCTCGCGGGCGACAACGCCCCGATCATCGAACAGATCAGCGACTCCCTACACGCTCACTCCGAGGCGTTCGTCTCCGTGACGACCTCGAACCCGGTGGACGTGCTCAACCGGCACCTGTACGAGACGGGTGACCGTCCCCGCGAGCAGGTGATCGGCTTCGGCAACCGCCTGGACTCGGCGCGGTTCCGCTACGTTCTCGCCGAGCGGTTCGACGCCCCCGTCGGCAACGTCGAGGCGACCATCCTCGGCGAGCACGGCGACGACCAGGTGCCGGTGTTCTCGAAGGTCCGCGTCGACGGCCGCGACCCCTCGTTCGACGCCGACGAGCGCGAGTCCATTCTCGCCGACCTCCAGGAGTCGGCGATGAACGTCATCGAGCGAAAGGGCGCCACCCAGTGGGGTCCGGCGGCGGGCGTCGCCCACACCGTCGAGGCGATCCTCCGGGACACCGGCGAGGTGATCCCCGGGTCGATCGCCCTCGACGGCGAGTACGGACTGGCAGACGTCGCGCTGGGCGTGCCCCTCCAGGTGGGAAGCGAGGGCGTCGAGCGCGTCGTCGAGTGGGATCTCGCCGACCACGAGCAGGCCGCACTGGAGGACGCCGCCGAGAAACTCTCAGAGCAGTACGCCGAGGTCACGAGCGGGGACTGACCCGCTCCACGCGCCGGCCCGCCGTCACCCCGGTGTCCACACGCGCTGCTCGCGGTCCATCCACGCGACGACGACGACGTGTGGCAGGGTGAGCACGGCGATGAGGACGAGATAGAGACCGACGAGTTCGCCCACGCCGCCGGGCGGCGTCGGCACGAGCAGGTACAGTCCGGCGAGCAGCGACAGCGCGACGACGGTCAGTGGCGCCGCCTGGCGACCGAACCGGGCAAAGGCGGCCGCGTAGCGCCGGTCGGACAAGGCCCGCGCGCCTCGCTCCTCGGCGGCGACCAGTCTGGCGACGTGGCGCAGCGCGTGCCACAGGCAGAAGTACAGCCCCACGGCGAGTACCGGCGGCACGAGCCAGAAGAACGCCCACAGCACCGCGAGTTCGGCGGCGTCGATCCGCACGCCGCGGTCGGCGACGACGGCGACCGGCCCCACCCTGGCGAGAACGGGCACGTCGACCGACTCCGGGGCGTCGGCGACGGCGTGCCGACGCACGAGGAGCCCACGGACGAGCGTGAGCAGGGTCAGTGCGGCGAGGGCGGCGCCGACCGCCCCCGTCGTCGCCGGGTCGAACACCCAGGCTATCTGTTCGACGCCGCCGCCGAACGGGGTGACGAAGTTCGCCACGACCTGGCGGTACTGCTCCGTGCCAGAGACGAGCGGGACGGCCATCGGCATCGCCCCCCGGATGACGAGCGTCGAGAGGCGGTGTGGCACCGACCGCGGGTACGCGAGCGGTCCGTCGGCGACCGCCCCGAGCAGGTACACGTCGCCCTGGCCCCAGTGCGTCCAGGTCATGAGGACGAAAAACACCGCCGCGGAGACCGGCGCGAGAAACCACCACAGGAGGTACGCGCCCCCGAGCGCGGCGTACAGCGCGACGACAGTAGCGACCGACCGCCGCGTCGACACCGGCGCCAGCCACCCGGGGACGAGGTGGTCGACGGCGCCGTGTGGCATCCCAAAGAGCACCGCACTCGCCACCAGCGGGACGTACTGCAGCGTCAACGACACCTCGGCGCCCAGGACAAAGGGGACCGCGGCGGCGACGAACAACAGCCACGCCGGGTACACCGTCACCCGTGCGATAGCGCGACTGACCGGACGGCGCAGGTCGTCACCGACGGCGGTCTCGGGCGACGTAACCGACGACATCGAGTCAGGCAGACCCCTCGTCGTTCCCCGCGGGTCGCCCACCGGGTTCGTCACCGTCGGCGACGTCTCCAGTGCGATCGTCTGCGAGTCCGAAGCCGAGCCACCCCTCGACAAATGGGTGGAACAGGATCAGGCCGTGCACGACCAGTGCGTTCGTCAGTAGAAAGAAGGTGGCCTCCTCGACGGGCAGACCGAGCACCGTCCACCCGGTCAACTGCGTCGTCGAGAACTGCCACAGTCCCCACTCGACGGCGAGACGGTCGATCAGACAGAGGTACACCGTCGGCACGAGAATCGAGAGTGCGAGTCGCCGGCGCACCCGCCAGAGGTAGCCGCCGCCGACGGCCCACTGGAGGGCGATCCCGGGGGTGGCCCACGCGAGGATCGCCCCCATGTAGAACGTCTCCGTCCACAGAAACAGGAGAGCGGCACCGGCGACCGCGGTGCCGAGCCAGAACGCCGCGCCGACGATCCGGGCACGTGGGCCGGGGAACGCCCGCAGGCCCGGCAGGGTGAGCGGCGCCCTGACCTGCCCACCGTCCGGGCGGGCGCCGGACCGTCGCAACTCGCCCAGGCCGTCTGGCGTCGGCTCCGCGCCGGGGTCGGGGTCAGGCAGCGGCCGGCGGTAGAGCCACAGTGCGGTCAGCACCGACTGCAGGACGATGAACGTGTACTCCTCGATGGGCATGTGCCCGACCCGGAAGAGAACGGTCCCCTCGGCGTAGTCCCACACCCCCTGGCTGATGAGGTAGTTGTCCCAAGGGATCGTGTACGACAGCGCCAGAAACAGGATGACACCGACCCCGACGACGGCGGCGCGACGGCGGTCGGCGTGGAGGCCCCGTCCCACGACCCACAACAGGCCGATCGGCACCACGACGAACACGGCCAGGAACTCTGCGTATGTCAGCGGCGGTGTCATGGATTGTGAGTCGCCGTTAGTCGATCCGTCCGATGAATTCGATACTCTGTCTCCTACCGGGGCATCGGTATAAAGATCGGCGATATCGCCGCGCTACTCCCGGTCGGCGAAGACCTCCGCGAGCAACTTGCGCTCGGCAGCACGGAGATGCTGGTGGTACGTCGACCGGGAGACGTCCATCGTCCCCGCGAGTTCGTCGCCGTCGATATCGCGGGGCCACTCAAAGTAGCCGCCGAGGTAGGCCCGCTGTAGTGCGGACAACTGGCGGTCGGTCAACCGGTCACGCAGACGGGAGACGAACCCCCCGCGGGTGGTCGGCGCGGCGTCGTCGGTGACCTCGTCTTCGTGGTAGGCGACGAGTTCGCCGCCCTCGAAGGACTCGAGGTGGTCGGCGACCGACCGCGCGGTGGTGCCCGGCGGCGCCTCGACCTCGATCCGACCGGTCCCGGCGCTCGCCGAGAGACTCCGCAGCCTGGCGCCGTAGTCAGCGAGGTCGGTCAACACGGAGCCGTCGGCGACGGTCAACTCCACGAGCGTCTCCGTCTCCGCCTCGGTCAACACGGCGGCGTCCTCGATCTCGGGGTGGTCGAGTGCCGTCTCGACAACGGAGTCTCCGCTCGCGCCGCGGACGGTGACGAACACCACACAGGAGCCGTCGTCGCGAGAGACCGTGCCGGCGTGGTCGAGAGAGCAGTCAAGCCGCCCCGACAGCCCCACGAAAAAGAGGTCGGGGTCCACCATCTCGAACTCCAGGCTGACGACGTCGTCGGCGGCGAGGGTCGTTTTTGTCTCGGCGGCGTTTATCGCCGTCGCGATCATCCGTCCCAGTGCGGCGACGACGGTCCGCTCGCGCTCGTCGACGACGGCGGCGTCCTCGGCGTACACCGTCAACACGCCGTAGCAGGTGTCGCGGTACTCGACGGGAACGGCCGCCAGCGCGTCGGCGTCGTCGGCGACGTCGCGGTGGAGCGACTCCGCTGGCAGGTCGGCGACGCGCCCGACGGTCTGTGGCTCGCCCCCGGTGACGGCGGCCACCGCCGGGTCGCGTGGAGTGGCGCCGTCGGGGATTGGCGCCCGCTCCGCCCCGTCGTGGTCGACACCGTTCTCCAGGTCGACCGTCTCCCCGACGGGGTCGCCCTCGAGGCCGGCGGCGGTGGTGACCGACAGCGTCTCCGCGCCCATGTCCAACTCGGACATCCAGGCGCCGTCGTAGCTGTCGGTCTCCGCGATCAGCGAACACACTGCGTCGGCCACCTCGCGGCGGGTGGTCGCGGTGACGAGCGCCTCGGCGGCGTCTCGGACGAGCCCCTGGACGCGGTCGACGACCCGGTCGAGAACGGCCCGCTCGCGGTCGAGTTGCTCGGCGTAGCGCTCGACGGCGAACTCCGCGCGCTTGCGCTCCGTGACGTCGGTCTGGAAGCCGACGTAGTTGGTCACCTCGCCGTCGTCGTCGCGGATCGGCGCGATGTCGACCCGGTTCCAGAACTCCTCGCCGTCCTTGCGGTAGTTCAGCACCTCCACGGAAACGGGTTCGTCGGCGTCGACCGCCGTCGCCATCCGCCGCACGGCGTCGGGGTCGGTCCCCTCGCCCTGCAGAAAGCGACAGTTCGTCCCGAGCGCCTCCGCGCGGTCGTAGCCGGTCATCTCCTCGAACGCCTCGTTGACGTACACGAGCGGGTTGTCCGGCAGGTCTGGGTCGCTCACTGTCACCCCGACCGGTGCCTCCTCTAGCACCCGCTCTTTTAAGTCTCCGGGTACCTCGCCGTCGACGTCCACGCCAACGTCGACTCCCTCCGACAACTCGCGGAGACCACCGTCCGGGCGCGACCGCTTCGCCCGTTGCGGTCCCACGGGCGAGTGGTCGTCGTCCGGCGCCGGCTCCCCGACCGCGCCGTCGGTCGGTCCGCGGCCGTTGTCGCTCCCGTCGAGTGCCGCCGCGACGCGCTCGCGGAGGCGGCGCTCGTCGTCGCCGGGCACGTAGGCGTCGACCCCGGCGTCGACCGCCCGGGCAGCGAGGGCCTCGTCGCCGTCGCTCCCGGGGGCGAGGAGTAGTCCGACACCGGGACAGCGGTCGGTGACGCGGTTAGCCACCTCGGGGCCGTCTACCGCCGGCGGGTCGTGGTCGACGACGACGCAGTCTACCCGGTCCCCATCCCGTCGCTCGCGAACACAGCCCGCGGCACCGTCGACGACGGTGACGCGAACGTCGTCCGCCCGCAGCGCCGAGACGATGGCCCCGGCTCGCTCCCCGTCGGTCGTGACGAGGAGCACGCGGCCAGGCATGTCCGCGATCAAGGGTATCCGCCCCGATAATCTTGGCGGAACCGTCTCACGTCGTCGTTTCCGACCGCCACGTTCGGCTACGGGATCAGTTGCTCGCCGTCCTCGTCGTAGACGGTGATGGCGTCGACCGGACACGCCCGGGCCGCGAACTTCGCGTCGAACTCGGCGTCCTCGGGCACCTCCCGGACGAACACGCCGTCCTCGACCTCCTCGCTCTCCCGGAGCACGGCCTTTCCCGCGTCGCGGTCCTCCTCGAACGCGTCCCACTCCGCGACGCACTGGAACATGCCGATGCAGGTGTCGCGGTCGTACTCGATCCGCATACGCCGGCTTGGGCGTCGGGGGTCAAAAGCCCCCGGCGAGTCCGAACCCCTAAAGTCGAGGCCGCCCCAGGCGACGGTAATGGAACCGGCCGACGTCCCGGGACTCCCCAGCGAAGCGGCCCGGATCATCGCCGCCGACGGGGTCGAGGAGCTGTACCCCCCGCAGGAGGCCGCCGTGGAGGCCGGCGTCACCGAGGGTGAGAGCCTCGTGGCTGCCGTCCCCACCGCCAGTGGAAAGACCCTCGTCGCGACGATGGCGATGCTCTCCGCCGTCGACCGTGGCGGAAAGGCGCTGTACATCGTCCCGCTGCGGGCGCTCGCGAGCGAAAAACACGCCGAGTTCGAGCGCTTTGAGCCCGCGGGCGTCGAGACCGCGGTGACGACGGGCAACTTCGAGAGCGACGAACGCTGGCTCCGGGACCGCGACATCATCGTCGCCACCAGCGAGAAGGTCGACTCCCTGCTGCGCAACGGCGCCGACTGGATCGACGACCTCTCCTGTGTCGTCGCCGACGAGGTCCACCTCATCGACGACTCCGGGCGTGGTCCCACCCTGGAGGTGACACTCGCCAAACTGCGTCGGCGCAATCCCGACCTCCAGACGGTGGCGCTGTCGGCGACCGTCGACAACGCCGACGCGATCGCGGGGTGGCTCGACGCCGAACTGGTCGACTCCGACTGGCGCCCGATCGAACTCCGAACGGGCGTTCACTACGGCTCCGCGCTGCAGTTCGGCGACGGCGAGCAGCGCGCTCTCGACGCAGAACCCGGCGAGTCACAGACCGGCGCCGTCGTCCGTGACACCGTCACCGAGGGCGGCTCCTCGCTGGTGTTCGTCAACTCCCGGAACAACGCCGAGGCGGCCGCCCGCCGGCTCTCACAGACCGTCGAACCCCACCTGGAGAGCGGGGAACGCGCCGAGTTGGGCGAGTTGGCGGCGGACGTGCGTTCGGTGTCGGACACCCAGACCAGCGAGGACCTCGCCGCGGCGGTCGAGCGCGGCGGCGCCTTTCACCACGCCGGCCTCGCCCGCGAACACCGCTCGCTCGTCGAGGACGCCTTTCGGGATCGGCTAATCAAGGTCGTGGCCGCCACGCCCACCCTCGCGGCGGGGGTGAACACCCCCAGTCGCCGCGTCGTCGTGCGTGACTGGCGCCGCTACGACGGCACCGCCGGCGGGATGGTCCCGCTGGACACCCTCGAAGTCCACCAGATGTTCGGCCGCGCCGGCCGCCCCGGCCGCGACCCCTACGGCGAGGCGGTGCTGTTGGCGAACAACCACGACGAACTCGACGAACTGTTCGAGCGCTACGTCGACGCCGACCCCGAACCGGTGCGGTCGAAACTCGCCGCCGAACCCGCTCTGCGAACGCACGTTCTCGCGACCGTCGCCACCGGCTTCGCCGGCTCCCGCGAGGAACTGCTTGCCTTTCTCGACGAGACGCTGTACGCCACACAGACCGACGACCCCGGCCGCCTGGAGCGGGTGGTCGACGACGTGCTCCGGTACCTGCGGCGCAACGACTTTCTCGACGGTGACGACCGCCTTCGCGCCACGGGGATCGGCCACACCGTCTCCCAACTGTACCTCGACCCCATGAGCGCCGCGGTCGTGATCGACGGCCTGCGTGAGGCAGGCGCGGACCTCTCTCCACTCGGTCTGTACCACCTCGTCTCGCGCACCCCCGACATGTACGAACTGTACCTCCGCTCGGGCGACCGGGAGACCTACACCGAGATTGCCTACGAGCGCGAGCCCGAGATCCCGGGTGCGACCCCGAGCGAGTTCGACGAGTCCCGCTTCGAGGACTGGCTCGCGTCGTTGAAAACCGCCAAACTACTAGAGGACTGGGCCGAGGAACTCGACGAGGACCGCGTCACGGAGCGCTACGGCGTCGGTCCCGGTGACATCCGCGGCAAGGTCGAGACCGCCGAGTGGTTGCTCGGCGCCGCCGAGACGCTGGCCGCCGACCTCGGTCTCGACGTCGTCACCGAGATACGCGCCGCCCAGCGCCGCGTGCAACACGGCGTCCGCGAGGAACTGCTCGACCTCGTCGGCGTCCGCGAGGTCGGCCGGAAACGCGCCCGTGCCCTGTTCGACGCCGGCATCGAGACCCGTGCCGACCTCCGCGAAGCCGACAAGGCAGTCGTGTTGTGGGCGCTAGACGGTCGCCGGCGCACCACCGAGACCGTACTGGAGAACGCCGGCCACCGCGAGCCCTCGATCCCCGACGACCTGCGCCCGAGAGCGCCCGACGGCACCGCGACCGTCGGTGGCTCCAGTGGCGGGGGCGACGGCGACCGGGCAGCAAGCGCGAACGCGGACAGCGAGGTGACGCGGTCCGACGACCGCGACCAGACCAGTCTGGGGGACTTCTGATGCGACTGCTGACCGGCACGGCCACCGCCGACAGTCCCGACGACGCCGTCGCCGACCTCGACGCCGTCGGTGACCGACACGACTGCACGCTCCAGGCGTTCGACGCCCGCTCCGTCGCCGACCCGGAGCACCTCCGCCGTGCCGTCACGCTGGCCGACCGCGAACGCGCTCGCGGCGAGGGTATCGCCCGCGACCGCGGCGTCGAGATACTCCTGTACGCCGCCGGCCGCCGGCAGATCGACCGCGCCCTGGCGATGGGGATCGACGCCGGGGAGACGCCCGCCGTGGTGCTCGCGAGCGCCCCACCGGCCACGGACGCCGACGGTCCCGCGACCGAGACACCGACCGACCCCAATCCCCCGGTTCCCGTTCACGACGGCACCGACCTCCCTGACGCGCCCGGGACCGACGCGAACTCCTCGGCGGACGAGCGCGAGCGCGCCGCCCTCGCGGCGGTCGCGGACCTGTCGTGGTTCACCCCCGGGTCCGTCTCGTTCGGCGACCCAGAGCGTCTGCGCTCGTTTTTCGACGTCGGGCAGCGGGAGACGGCGGCAACAGACGCCTCGCTCGCGGACCTGGTGTGCGAGCGGGTCGCGCTGCTGGTCGTCGACCGGTGAGCGGGGGTGGGGTGGGGTCGTGGCGTCGGTCAGGAGAGGTCACGCCAGGCGCCGTAGAACCGCTGGACAGCGGTCAGATGCCCGACGACGGCGAAGGTGACGAGCAGCCACCCGACTGGCCCGAGGCCGTAGACGGTGGCCCCCGCGTCGACGGCGTCGACGGCGGCGGTCGCGACGGCGACCACCGCGACGAGCACGAGGCGGTCGGCCCGCCCCAGCAGGCCGCCGTACTCCCGGTCCAGGCCGACGGCCTCGACCTGTGTGCCCAGGTAGGAGGTGAGCAACACGCCGGTGACGGCGGCGAAGCCGAGCGCGTAGGCCTCGATCCCGGCGGCCAGTCCGGCGACGACGGCCACGTCGGCGTAGCGGTCGAGCACGTGGTCGAGCAGGTCGCCGGCGTCGGAGTCGACGCCCTGCCGGCGAGCGAGTGCGCCGTCGACCACGTCCAGCGTGCCGTTCAGGCCGACCAGCACGGCGCCAGCGACGTACCACGCCGACGCGGTCGGCCCGAGCACGAAACACCCACCGGCGGCGACGGCGACGAGAAAGGCGAGCGCGCTGACGCCGTCGGGCGACAGCCCCAGGCGGTCGAACCCGGCGACCCAGGGTTCGAGTAGGCGGTCGAACGTCGGACGGAGCCTGTCGAGTGTCATCGCAGGTAGTCGACGTAGGACACCTCGCCGGCGCTCGATGCGCGCTCGCCGGCGACGACCGCCCCGATCGCGTCGGCGACGGCTCCGGGATCGCGGTCGGTGGTCGCCACCTCGTAGACGGCGTCCCGACCGTGGTGGTCGACCGCCTCTGCGAGGATCACGTCGAGCGCCTCGCTCTCGGCGTTCTCCGCCGCGGTCGCGGGGGACTCGCCGCGGTCGAGCAGGCGCCGCTCGACCACCTCTGGACGACAGCGCAACACGACGACGCGGTCGGCGGGCAGGTGGTGGGCGAGGTGTGACTCGACGAGCCACCCATCGCGGTCGGCGAACGCCGCGCCCACGGCGTCGACGTCGACCACGCGGGTGTCCCGCTCCTCGTCGTACCCCTCGTAGTGGTCCTCGTCGAGCCACTCCGAGAGGTGGACCACCTCGAGCCCCGGGTCGCGGGCCGCGAGGTGCTCGACGGCGGTGGTCTTGCCCACACCCGGCGTCCCGGTGACGGCGACGCGGAGGGACCGTCTGTCTCCGCCGGCCTCGGGGTCGGCGTCCTGGCGCTCGTCGTGGTCGCCAGCGTCGCCGTCGCCCGTGCGGTCCCCGCTCATCGTCACGTGACCGTCGACTCCACCTCGCGGAGGGCGGCGTTCAGCGTCTCCACCGCGCGCTCGGTCTCCTCGCGGGTGCCACAGGTCACGCGGACGTACCCCGGCAACCCGAACGAGGAGCAGTCCCGGACTATGACGCCGCGGCGCTTTGTCGCCTCGGCGACGGCGGCGGCGTCGCCCACCTCGACGAGAACGAAGTTGGCCTCGCTCTCGACGGTTGGCGCCTCGAGTTCGTCGTCCATGTACCGGCGACCCCAGTCGGTCGAGGCGACGGACTGCTCGACGTGCTCGGGGTCGTCGAGGGCGGCCAGTGCCGCCCGGCAGGCCAGTTCGTTGACGGCGAACGGCGTGTTGATAACGGCGTAGGCGTCGCCCCACGCCTCCGGAACGAGGGCGTAGCCGACCCGCAGCCCCGCCAGGCCGTACGACTTCGAGAAGGTGCGCAGAACGGCCACGTCGTCGCGCTCTGCAACGTCCGGAACGGGAACGTCGCCGAAGGGGTCGTGTTCGGCGGGGAGGTGACGCCCGCGACCGCCGACGAAGCCGGCGGCGCTGGCCCGGGGAGCGTACTCGCCGTAGGCCTCGTCGACGACGACCAAGGTTTCCTCGCCGGTCTCGCGGGCGACGCGACCGACCGTCTCGTGGTCGACCGCGGTGCCCGTCGGGGAGTGTGGCGAGGTGAGAAAGACGATCCGTTCGCCGTCGTAGGCGTCAAGAACGGTCGCGGCGTCCTGTTCGAACACCGGCGGCGAGAGGGTGTACGTCTCGACCGAGCCGTGGTGGTAGCGGGCGCTCATGCCGTAGTAGGCGAAGCCGGGTTCGGGGATGAGCACCCTGTCGCCCGGTTCGAGCGCGGCACGACAGAGGTAGTCGATGGCGCCGTCGGCGCCGGCGCCGAGCCACACCTGCCCGGGCGTGACGCCCCAGCGGTCGGCGACCGCCTCGCGGAGGTCGGTGTGGGCGGCGGTCGGGTAGCGGTTCACCCGGTCGGCGTGGTCGCGGATCGCGTCGACTGCCGCCGGTGCGGGGCCGTGAGGGTTCTCGTTCGAGGCCACTTTCAACAACTCGTCGGGGTCGCGCCCGAGTTCGCGGGCGACCTCCTCGATCCCCCGTCCCGCCTCGTAGGGGACGTGCGCCGACAGGTCCCGTGTGTCCATACCGCGGGAAGCGCCCGGCGACCCTTAAGCGTGTGCGAACGCCCCCGGTTCGGGGCCGAAAACCACCCGTTCGAGTGGAGATCCCGGCTAGAGTTTATCCTCTTGGACACGAACATATGAGTATGGAACTGCCGCGGGTGGTCGGAACGCTGGTTGCCGGCGCTGCCGGCGCGGGTGCCGGCGTCGGCGCCGCCCAGGCGGTCGGAAGCCCGTTTGTCGCCGGTGGTGCCGCCGCAGTCGCGGCGCTCGTCGTCGGGTACGCCGTCGGTCACCGCGGGTGGGTCACGTTCGCCGGGGCACTCGCGTACGTCGGCGCCGGGATCGCGGTGCTCGCCGGCGTCTCCGGGGCCGGTCCCCCGGTGCTCTCGGACCTGACGGACCTGTCGATGATCCCGCTTCAGGTCGGCGGCGCCCTCGTCGGCGTCGGCGGCGCGGTCGCGCTTTTGTTTCTCATGCGGTGGTCGACGGGCAACCTGAAGCGACTGTCGACACGGCCGGTCGACGCGGGACTCGTACGCGACGCTGTCGCGTCGGTCGCCGGAACTCTCAGGAGCGGCCGCTCGCTGGTGCGCCGCCTCGCCGGTGTCCGTCTCGGCCCGCTCCCGGTCGGCGCCCTCGCGGTGCTCGCGCTGTGGGGCGGCGTCGTCGCCGGGTCCGCGGCGCTCGGCACCCTGCTCTCGCAGGGAGCACTCGGCGTCGACGAGGCGGTGTCACTCCCGTTCGCAACCGGTCGCTCCGTCTCCGCGCTGCTCGCCCCGGTCACGCTCGTGCCGTACCTCGCCGGCCTACTCGTCCCGGCGTACGTCACCACCGACTGGTTCGCCCTCGACGGCATCGACAACCCGCCCGAAACCTACGGCGTCCTCGCCTGGGCGGCCGGCCGAACCCCGCCGTCGGTCGGGACCGGCGCGCCCGCCCCGAACGACGCAGGAGGGACGACCGCCGCGGCGGGCGCCGACGAGGCGTCGTCGGACGCTCCCGCGGCGGACTCCGGGCCCGGCCAGGGCATCTCCTCGGCGTCGGTCTCGGACGCGACGGCCACGGCTGCCGGACGGTCGAACGACGGCCCCGCGGCGTCGGCCCCGACGGAGGCGTCCGACCCCTCGACGGCGCGCATCGCCGACACCGACGGCGGGGCCCGGCCCGGTGCCACCGTCGACGTGCTCGACCCGACGGACGACGAGAGCGAACACTGGCCCAACGCCGAGGACAACCCGTGGGTCGACGAGCGCCCGAGCGGTGACTCGGCCGACCACGACGACAGCGAGGACGCAGAGGACACCGGTGACACCGAACAGACGCCGGCGCAGGCCCCCGACACGGACGACACCGACGAGACCGACGACCCCGGGGAGACGACGAGCGACGATGGGCTCTCCGGCGACGACAGGGTGACGTTCGGCGAACCGTCCGCTGGCGTGTCCACGGAGCCCGCGGCCGACCCCGACGACGGGGCGGCGACCGACGAGGAGAGCGCCGCCGACGCCCCCGGCGAGACCACGCCTCCGGAGTCCGGCGAGACGACACCCGAGCCCCGGCCCGGGTCGACGTCGGAGCCCGGTGAAGCGACGACCGACGCCGGGAGCGGGGCGACGCCCGGAGCGGGCGACGCTCTCGACGAGGAAACGGCCGCCGAACCGGACGACGACAGTGACGACGAGACGGACTCCCCCGGGGCCGACCCGGTGGCCTGGACGCCCCCGCCCAGCGAGGACGAGACCGCCGACGGGTCCGCGTCGGCGACCGACCCGACGAACTGGGAGACGCCGCCCGCGCCGGACGAACCGGTCGAC
>CAZQHW010000023.1:2328-7438 GCA_964593395.1 uncultured Halobacteriales archaeon | reverse complement strand
CGGTCGACTCCGGCGACCCGACGGCCGACGCGAGGCCCGACGACACGGACCCCGAGACTGCCGACCCGGACGATCTCACGGCCGTCGACATGGGACCCGTGGGAACCGGAGGTACGGAGCCCGATGCCCCGGACGAGTCGCGGGCGGACGCGTCCCCGGACCCGGACGATACCGCCGACGACGGTTCGAGTTCCGAGGTGTTGGACGTCGACCTCCCCGACATCGGGACGCCCCGGGAGCGCCGCTCGGACGAGCGTGACACCTCCTCCGACGACGGCGACGACACGCCGGCGGCCGGGTCCGGTCCCGACGACGGCGGTGACACGCCGACCGATAGGGCGACACCGGACGACGACACGCCCACGGTCGGGTCCGACGCGGGCGACACGTCGGGTATCGACCCCGATTCCGACCCCGACGCGGACGAGAACGAGGGAACGGCCGAGCGGGTCGCCGACCGCGTCTCCCGGATCCTCGACGGTGACCTCGACGCCCGCGAAGTCGACGCCGACGACGTCGACCTCGCCACCGACCTGGACGCCGACCCGGACTCGATTCTGGACGTCGGCGGGTCAGAGGACACCGACGCGGACACGGACGCCGAGACCGAGACCGAAGCCGACGCCACCGCCGCCGACGAAGACGAGTCCAACTGACGCCGGTCGTCTCTCCCCGGTAGCACCGCTCGGTCGTCGTCGAGACCGTCAGTGCGACGACTCACCGTCGCCGTTGTCGCCTCGACCCACGCGCAGCGACTCCTTGTAGGCCGACACGGTTTCGGTGGTCACCCCGTCGACGGCGACCCCGGGAACGTCAGGCACCGCGGACCGCAACACGTCGAGCGGGTCGTCTGCGGTGGGGGTGTCCGTCCCGGCGACCGCGAGCGCGACCCCCTGCAGCGTCTTGCGGCTGTGGTCGACGCTCTCCGCGAGTCCCGGTAGCCCCGGCGCGGCGCCGTCGCCGTCGGCGACGACCCCGAGCAGGTCGTACAACCCGCCGACAAGAAGCGCCTCGACTTGGTGGAGCCGGTCGGCGAGCGCACTCGTCGGGTCATCCCCGCTCGTGTCGGTCGCCGTCGACGCCGGTCCCGGTGCGCCGGGCTCCGTGGCGGTGTCTACGGCCGCCACGGCGTCGTCGAGACGGTCCAGCGCGGGCGGATCGTCGAGCCAGCGGCCCGTGTCCAGTCCGGTCGGGTCGTTGCCGCGGGCGTGTTCCTCCGGGTCGACGACGCGGTCCCAGTAGGTGACGAGTCCGTCGAGTCGGGTCGCCGCCGCGGCGGCGGCGGTCGACAGCGCCATCGCGGCGGCGTCGTCGTGGGCGGCGGCCAGGCGACTCGTCGCCGGCACCAGCGCCCGTTCGAGACGGGCGACACGGGCGAGCAGGGCCCGCAGCGCGTCGAGGGCGGTGTCGTCGAACCGGGCGACCCGGACGCGGTCGTCGCTGCGGTCCACGGCCTTGGGGTCAAAGCGGGCGTCGACGAGGCCGCGGTACGAGCGGTACGCGGCGTCGTCGGCGTCGATCATGACAGGCGGTCACTCGCCATCCGCAGTAGTCCGTCGACGATCTCGGTCGTCGTCGGGTGGTACGAGCGGTCGGGCACCTCACGGACGTCCATCTCCGCGTCGACGACGACGTGCAGCATCTTCGCCATCGCGTCGGCGTGGTAGTGCAGGCCCTGGTAGCCGAGGACGGTGCCGTCACGGGCGACGACGAGGCGAGCGAGTCCCTCGGCTACGTCCTTTGTGCGGAAGACGCCGTCGTCCCGTGCCTTTCGGGTGACGACGACGGGGTCGTGGCCCGCCTCGCGGGCGGTCTCGGCAGTGTGGCCGACCCGGGCGAACGGGTAGACGCCCAGTCCGGCGAACATCACGCGGTGGTGGACGTTCTCGTGGTCCTCCAGGGGGTCGCTCTGGTGGTGTGCGAGAATGTTCTCCGCGGCGAGGTGGCCCTCCTCCTTTGCGACGTGGAGCACCGGCTTCCGACCGTTGGCGTCGCCGACGACGAACACCCGGTCGCTGTCGGCGGCCTGGGTCGTCGGTGCCACCCAGTCTGGCCCCGGGTCGATGGCGGTGTTCTCGAGACCCAGTCCGTCGAGGGTCGGGCGACGCCCGGTGAAGAGGTACAGGCGGTCGGCGTCGACGGTCGCGAACTCGTCGTCGCGGTCGGTGTGCAGGCGAACCCCGTTCTCGGTCGTCTCGACGCGCTCCTCGCGTGTCTCGCGGAGGACGCGCACGTCGAAGTTCTCCTCGTAGACGTCGAGTACGGCGTCGCCGAATGCTGGGTCGGCGCCGTCCAGCGGGCGCTCGTCGTGCTCGACGACGGTGAGACTCGTCCCGCCGACCTCGGCGAGGTAGGGGACGAGTTCGACGCCGACGTAGCCAAAGCCCATGACGACGCCGGAGTCGGGGAACGAGGTGGCGTCGAGAACGTCTGCGCTGGTCACCGGGTCCACGTCGTCCATCCCCGGGAGGTCCGGCACGTTGATCGTCGACCCCGTTGCGATCACGACGTAGTCGGCGTCGATCCGGCGGTCGCCAACGGCGACGGTCGTCTCGTCCACCAGGTGGGCAGTCTCGTGGAGGAACTCGACGTCGTCGCGCTCGGCCAACTCGTGGACCGCGTGACGTCGGTGGTCGGCGAAGCCGGTGATGTGGTCGTTCTTTCGAGCGACGACGCGCTCGGGGTCGACCGTCGGCGCCCCGGACAACCGGTCGTCGTGTCGCGCCTGGAAGCGGTGTGCGCCCGCCGAGAGCACCTCCTTCGAGGGCATACAGCCCCGGAGGATACAGAGGCCACCGCCCGGGTCGCCGTCGTCGACGAGTGTGAGCCGCGCCCGCCCTGCGAGTCTGTCCGCGACCGCGACGCCGGCGCTGCCGTACGCCCCGATCACCACGACGTGGGGCTCCGACGGCGACGCTGCCGGCGAGTCCGCTGCTCGTGCCATACTTCAAATTCCGGGCGCCCGCCGCTTAGGGCTTCTGTCGCCGGCGGACAGCACGACGTGTTCGATCGCGTATGGTTGTTGTCACAGGTCGGCAGATTTTTATGATTGGGGATTGTCACTGAGAGTGACGCAGACGATGCTCACCTCACACCAGTTCTGAGCGACCGTTCGCCGTCGTCGGGACGCTTCACTCGCCCGGCGCCCCGACGACGCCACAGGTCGCCACACACCGCCGCCTGCTCCGGCCGTTCTGGCCCTCGGCGGCGGTTCGTGGTCGTCACCCCGACAGTCACAGGACTCGACCACCGCCTTGCCCGACCGGTCGCTCGCCAGTCACGGCCAGTCGTATCGAGCAGCGATCAGTATCGAGTATCGAACACGAGGGCGAGACGAACAACACGATGTCACGAGACGCAAACGGACGCACGGACAGGACGGCAGACACTGGTGTGCGAGAGCGGTCGGTCGGCGAGCGCGTGGTCGTCGCCAGGCGTGTCGACCCCGGCGAGAAACAGACCGCGGCGGAGGCTCGACGACTGGCGAGAGCGGCGGGGTACGAGGTGACCGAGACGGTCACCCAGGCCCGCTCCCGCGACCCGGGGACGGAACTCGGGGCGGGCAAGGTCACGGAACTGGCGGCGACGGTCGCCGCCCGGGAGGCGGACGCCGTCGTCGTCGACGCGGCGCTCACGCCCGCGGTGACGGTCGAACTGGAGAAACGACTGGGCGTACCGGTGCTCGACCGGCACCGTGTCGTCCTGGAGACGTTCGCCCGCGGGGCGACCACGGAGCGTGCCCGACTCGGCGTGGAACTGGCGCGACTGCGCCACGAGCTACCCCGGGTCCGCGAGCGGACCGGCACACACGTTCTCAGTCGCGCCACGGAGAAGGGCACGCTCGTCCAGGACTACGAGACGCGGATCGCCCGGTTGAAACGTCGCCTGGAGACGCTGCCCACCCCCGCCGACCGGCACCGGGAGCGTCGCCACGAGCAGGGGTTCGACCTCGTCGCGCTGGTGGGCTACACGAACGCCGGAAAGTCCACGCTGTTGCGACGACTGGCCGAGGACCTCTCGCTTGCCCCCGACGGGGACGACAGCGTCGACCCGGAGACGGAGGTCACCGTCAGCGTCGCGGACCGCTTGTTCGAGACCCTGGAGACGACGACACGACGGGTGTCGCTGGCGGGTCGGGAGACGCTCGTCACCGACACGGTGGGCTTCGTGGACGACCTGCCCCACGAACTTGTGGCGTCGTTCTCCCCGACGGTCGCGGAGACTCGCGCCGCGGACTGCACCGTCCTCACCGTTGACGCGACCGACTCGCCAGCGGCCGTCCGACGGAAACTCCAGACGAGTCTGTCGGTGCTCGACGACCCGCCAGGGGTGGTCGCGCTCACGAAGGTCGACGCCGTCGACCGGGCGGCAGTCGAGAAGCGCCGCGCGCTGGTCACGGCGGTCACGGACGCCGACCCGGTCGCCGTGAGTGCGGTCGACGGCACCGGCGTCGAGACGCTCACCGCTACGGTCCGCGAGCAGTTGCCGACCGAGCGGGCGACCCTGTCGATGCCCGCCGGCGACGCGGCCATGCAGGTCGTCTCCGCGGCGCACGACCAGTGTCGCGTCCACGAGGTCGCGTACGGCGACCGGGTGCAGCTCTCGGTGAGTGGCCGGCCGGCCGTCGTCGAGCGGTTGCGTGGGCGTGCGCCGGGCGCGGAGTGACCGTGGATCGGTGGAGGGATTACGGTCTCGCCCGGACCGGGAGACGATGAGCACCGTGGACACGGCGATGCGGACGGTACACCTCTCGGTCGGGGCGCTGTGGGTCGGTAGCGTGGTCTTTCTCACTCTCGTGGTGTTGCCCGTCGCCCGCGATGGCGGACTCGACGCCGCCCCGCTAGAGCGGATGGTCGGACGGCTGGTGACGGTCTCGCGGCTGAGTGCACTCGCGACGGTGCTCACCGGCAGTCACCTCGCCGGGGCGCTGTACACCGCCGACTCCCTCACCGGGACGACGCGGGGCTACCTGGTGATCGCGATGGTCGCTCTCTGGTTCGCGCTCGCGGCGCTCGTCGAGGTCGGTGCCTCGCGGCTCCGTGACGGCCTGCGCGAGAAGCGAGTCCGGGCCCCCGCGCGGGACGGTCTCACCTGGTTCGGCGTCGCGAGC
>CAZQHW010000023.1:0-2228 GCA_964593395.1 uncultured Halobacteriales archaeon | reverse complement strand
CCGGCGGCGGTGTGGCTGATGGTGCCAGCGGGCGACGCCGTCGACGCCGCACTCGACGACCTCGCGCCACACCTCGACTCGGAGGCCGTGGTGGTCGACGGGGGCAACTCCCACTTCGAGGCGTCGGTCCGGCGCGCCGAGCGTGTCGGCCCGATGTACCTCGACTGTGGCACCAGCGGCGGCCCGGACGGCGCCGAGCGCGGCCTGTCGCTGATGGTCGGCGGCCCGTGGGAGGCCTACGAGCGCCTGGCCCCCGCGTTCGACGCCGTCGCTGGCGGCGACGGGTACGCCCACGTCGGTCCGAGCGGGGCGGGACACTACGTGAAGATGGTCCACAACGGCGTCGAGTACGCGCTGATGCAGGCGTACGGCGAGGGGTTCGAACTCCTGGCCCGCGGCCGGTACGACCTCGACCTAGAGCAGGTGGCCGACACGTGGAACGGCGGGGCGGTGGTGCGGTCGTACCTGCTCGGACTGTGTGCGGAGTCCTTTGGGACGGAGGGGAACGACCTCGGGGACGTGGCAGACTTCGTCGCCGGCGGCTCCACGGGGTCGTGGACGGTACAGGAGGCGATAGAACAGGAGGTACCGATGCCGCTCGTCTACACCGCCCTCGCCGAGCGGTTCGACTCCCGCGAGGAGCGGTTCGCTCGGCGCCTGGCGAACCGCCTGCGCCACGGCTTCGGCGAACACGAGATTCGGCGACGGTGAGGGCGCCTCGTGGTCGCTGCGGTCCGTCGCCCCGCCCCGGACGCCGGACGACAATCCTTATTCCCCGACCGCTCGTGCCCCCGCCGTATGAACGTCCTCGTCGTCGGCGGGACCGGCTTCATCGGGACGGAACTGTGTCGCGAACTCGACGAGCGCGGCCACGACGTGACGGCGCTGTCGCGGTCGCCCGGGGACGCCGACCTGCCCGACTCCGTGGAGCGGGTCGCGGGCGACGTGACCGCCTACGACTCGATTGAGGGTGCCTTTGAGGGCCAGGACGCTGTCTACTACCTGGTGGCACTGTCGCCGCTGTTCAAGCCAAGTGGCCCGGGCCACGAGGCGGTCCACCTGGGCGGTACCGAGAACACGCTCCGTGCGGCCCGCGAGTACGGCGTCGACCGTCTCGTGCACATGTCTGCCCTGGGAGCGGACCCCGACGGTCCGACGGCGTACATCCGGACGAAAGGCGAGGCAGAGCGCCGGGTGCGTGACACCAGCCTCGACTGGACGATCCTCCGGCCGTCGGTCGTGTTCGGCGACGGCGGTGAGTTCGTCCCCTTCTCGCGGAAACTGACGACGCCCTATGTCACCGGCCTGCCTCGCGGCGGGCGTACCCGCTTCCACCCGATCTGGGTGGGCGACCTGGTGCCGATGCTCGTGGAAGCGCTCGACGACGACCACGTCGGCGAGACGTACGAACTCGGCGGCCCCGAGGTACTCACGCTGGCGGACGTGACCCGGATGGCCTACCGGGCGCGGGGCCAGTCCGTCTCCATCCTGCCGATCCCGATGGCCGTCGCCGGGGTCGGCCTCAAGATAGCCGATCCCGTTCCGTTCGTGCCTTTCGGCGCCGACCAGGCCCGCTCGCTGCGGATGGACAACACCGTCGCGAACAACGACGTGACCGCGCTGGGCGCGGACTCTGCTGACCTCCGCACCCTGGGCGACTACCTGGGTCTGGACTGACGCTTTAGTGTCGGAAAGGCGACACAAGGCTTATTCCGGCGATCGCCGTCTCTCGGGGTAACAGATGAAACTCGCGATGATCGGTTTCGGGCAGGCAGGCGGGAAGATCGTCGACACGTTCATCGAGTACGACCGGGCGACGAACTCGGGGATCGTCAACTCCGCCATCGCGGTGAACTCCGCAAAGGCGGACCTGATGGGCTTAGAACACGTGCCGGAGGACAACCGGGTGCTCATCGGGCAGGCTCGGGTAAAGGGAAAGGGTGTCGGCGCCGACAACGAACTCGGCGCGGAGGTCGCCGAGGAGGACATCGACGAGATAGACAGCGCGATCGACAGCGTCCCCGTCCACGAGGTCGACGCCTTTCTGATCGTGGCGGCGATGGGTGGTGGCACCGGTTCCGGCGGCGCTCCGGTCCTCGCGAAACACCTCAAGCGCATCTACACCGAACCCGTCTACGGCCTGGGCGTGCTCCCGTCGGGCGACGAGGGCGGTATCTACACGCTGAACGCCGCCCGGTCGTTCCAGACGTTCGTCCGCGAGGTGGACA
>CAZQHW010000022.1:4780-21036 GCA_964593395.1 uncultured Halobacteriales archaeon | reverse complement strand
GTCGAACGCCGTCGTGGGGTCCTGGAACACCATCTGGACCCGTCGGCGGAACTCCTGGTGCCTGTCGCCGTCGAGGTCGCTTACCGGGACGCCGTCGAAGCGTACCTCGCCGTCGGTCGGCTCCTCTAGGTCGACGACCGTCCGCGCGGTCGTCGACTTGCCACAGCCGGACTCGCCGACAAGCCCCAGTATCTCGCCCTCGTGGATGTCGAAGCTCACCTCGTCGACTGCTTTGACGTACCCGTTGACACGCCGGAGCAGCCCCGACCGGATCGGATAGTGCTTTTTCAGATCGCGTACCGACAGCAGCGGCTCGTCCGACTCAGTCATCGTCACCCCACAGGGCCGGCGGGACGCGGTGGTCTGGACCGTACAGGACACACGAGGCGCGCTGGGCTGCCGGCTCGCCGTCCGCGGTCGCACTCGTCGCCCCGCTGTCAACGGCTCGAAGCGGCGGCTGGTTACCGACGCGGCAGTCTTCGACGGCGTGATTACAGCGGGGGTGGAAGCGACAACCGTCCGGCGGGTCGGTGGGGTCCGGCAGCCCGCCGCCGATAGCGTCGAGGTCCCGCCCCTGGCCGGGGAGACAGTCGAGCAGCGCCTTCGTGTACGGGTGGGCGGGGCGCTCGAACAGGTCGTCAACGGGCGCTCGCTCCATCACCTTCCCGGCGTACATCACGACGACACGATCGGCGACTGCGGCGACGACTCCCAAGTCGTGCGTGACGAACAGGAGTCCCATCCCACGCTCGGACTGCAACTCGGCGAGGAGGCGCAACACCTGTGCCTGAACGGTGACGTCCAGCGCGGTCGTCGGCTCGTCGGCGACGAGCAGGTCCGGGTCGGCCGCCAACGCCATTGCGACGACGACCCGCTGTTTCTGGCCCCCGGAGAGTTCCTGTGGGTAGTCGTGGTACCGCTGTTGGCCGTCGCCGATGCCGACGCGGTTCAGCAGTGCCACGGCACGCTCGCGGGCCTGCTCGGCCGAGAGGTCACGGTGAAGCCGTATCGCCTCGACCACCTGGTCGCCGACCGAATAAACGGGGTCCAGCGACGCCTGCGGATTCTGGAACACGTGCCCGATCCGGCCACCGCGGTAGCGTCTGAGTCCATCGGCGGAGAGGTCAGTGAGGTCAGTCCCGTCGAACTCGACGGTCCCGTCGATCCGTGCGTTCCCACCCACCAGCCCCGTCAGCGACTCACAGGCGACGGTCTTTCCCGACCCCGACTCCCCGACGATCGCGACCGTCTCACCCGTGTCCACCTCGAAACTCACCCCGTCGACCGCTCTGACTGGGTCTTCCTCGGTGCCGAACCGCGCCTCGAGGTTCTCGACGGACAGTAGCGACCCCATCACTCCACCTCCGTCTGTGGGTCGAGCACGTCACGGAGAACGTCACCGAAGACATTGAACGAGACCACCAACACGACGAGCGTGAGCACCGTGAACGAGGTCACCCACCACTTCTCCTGCCAGGGTAGGTCGTTAGTGATCCCCGCCAGCAACACCCGTCCCAGCGACTCGCTCACCTGGTTGAGTTCGAGATACGACAGCGCCACCTGTGCGAGGACGATCAGCGGGATCTGGCGCGTGACCGCCGTCAGCGCCGTCGAAGTGGTGTTCGGGACGATATGTCGGCGCAGGACATGGAGATCGCCCGCGCCGGCGACCTTTGCAGCGTCGACGTAGCCGGTCGAGCGCATACTCAGCGCCTCACTCCGGACCAGTCGGGCGATGCCGCCCCAGTCCAGTAGCCCGAACACGACCGCCAGCGTGAACAGTCCGCCGTCGGGGATGCCGCCGTACTCTCCGAGAAAAAGACTCGCCAGGAAGATGTAGACGATCACCGCCGGGACGGTCTGCTGGACGTCAACGTACCGCATCAAGAGGTTGTCGACACGCCCGCCGAGATAGCCGGCGGTCGCCCCGACCGTGACGCCGACCACGCTCATCACCACGCCGGCGGCGAACCCAAGTTTCAGCGCGACGCGGAGCCCCTCGCTCACCAGCGTGGCGACGTCCTCGCCGATCCGGTTCGTCCCGAGCGGGTACTTCCAACTCCCCTGGCAGCGTCCGTTTACTACCTCACCGGCACACGAGTAGTTGACCTCGAGGTCGGTGGGTGTACTCCCGAACACCGGGGGCTGGAGTCGCTCCTCCAGGCGAGGGTACAACAGTCCGAACTGTTCCGGGCCAACGACCGCGAGGGCGACGAGAACGAGGATCCCAGACAGGCTCAACAGGCCGGCGGGGCGGCGCAACAGCGCCCTCAGACGGTCGACAGTCACCCCAGGGTTAGCGACGGCCGGCACCACCCCGTAGCGCACGACGACGAGCATCGCCACCACTAAGAGCCAGTCGAGCCGGGAGAGGTCCCACCCGATGAGCGAAAAAAAGAGCGGTCGGTTGGGGCTGACGAGATAGTCGTGGGTGAACGACCCGGCAAGCCCCACCGCACCGACGAGCAACACGACCGTTCGCGGCCGCGGCTGTAGCCTTCGCCCGCCATGGGCATCCCAGTCGACGGTGGTGAACAGTGCCGGCTCTCCCTTCGAACGTGACACGGCGTGGGAGTCGAGCCGGCTGGTTATAAGAACCTTTCTCGATCTCTCTGGCCCGAGACGGTCAGGAAGGCTTAACAGCGGACCTCGGAAAAAACTGCACGCAATGGGGCTCACAGCGTACTCGCGGTCTGTCGCGGGTAGGCGTCGGCAACGTGTGGGGTGCCGGCGGTGAGTTTCCTCCGGTACGTCGGGGAGCGAGTGGCGTTTGCGGTCCTGTCGGCGTACGCCGTCGTGACGGTGCTGTTTCTGGCGGTGACCGCCGGGGCCTGGTTCCGGGTCCAAGAGCGACTCGCGCTGGCACGATACAACGGCGCGAGCGAGGCAGCAGTCGACCGTCTCAGGGCACGACTGGTCGAGGAGCGCGGTCTCGACGCGCCGCTGTACGACCGGTATTTCGACTGGCTGGTCGACGTTACCACTCTTCAGTGGGGCGACTCGCTGGTCTACCGTCAGTCCATCGTGAGCGTTCTGGACGGCCGAGTCCAGACCACGCTGGGGTACGTTCTTCCCGGCGTCGCGCTGGGTGTCGCCCTCGGCGTTGGACTGGGTGTGTTCGTCGCACTGCGGCGCGACGGGGTGCTCGACTGGGGTGCTCGACTGGGCGCCTACGCCCTGCTCGGCGTGCCGTCGTTCATGCTCGTGTTGTACGTCTCCTTTTTTACTTCGCTGACCCTGCGAGCGGGGGCGACCGACACCTGGGTCGTCGCTTCGCTGGTCGTGGCCTCGGCCGTGTTGGCCGGGCAACTGCGGTTCGCCCGGACGGCGGCGCTGGAACAGACCGGGAAGGCGTTCGTGAAGACCCTGCGTGCAAAAGGCGCGACCCGGCTCCGTCTCGGCCGGCACGTGCTCCGCAACGCCTCCCTGCAGGTGATCTCGATGTCGATCAGCGACCTGCTGTCGGTGATGGTGCTCACGGTGTACGTGGTCGAGGAGGTGCTGATGATCGACGGCCTCGCTACCGCGAGCCTGCGGGGTGTCCGCGAGAGCGACGTCTCTCTGGTCATCTGGACGACGCTCGTCATCGTTGTGATCGGGATCGTCGGGAATCTGCTAAAGGACCTGCTGTACGGCTACTTGGACCCCCGCGTTCGGATCGACTGACGACACCGAGGACTCGCTACTGGCGACACGACAACGACTTACCGTATGCGATAGCCCATCTTGACAACGGCTGACCCGGTGCTGAAGTGAGCCGGCGGCAAACGCCAGTCGCTCGACGAACTGTACGCGCGCTTTCCAGCCTCGTTCGAGCGCTACCACGAGCCCTTTCTCGGCGGCGTGGCGGTGTTCTTCGATCTGGCGCCCGCTGTAGCGACGGTCAACGACACGAACGCCCGCCTGGTGAACTTCTACCGGGTGGTCCGCGAGCGGTCCGAGGCGCTGGTGGAGCGCCTCCGGGCGCTCGACGACCCCGAAACAGTGCCGGACCCCGAGCAGGCGTTCGCCGTGACCGACTGGAGCGGTGACCCGGTGGAGACGTACTACGCCGTGCCGGGCTTTCAGGTGGACCGCGAGAGAGCGACTCGAAGCATCAACAGCGACGCGGCCGGCCGCGGCGAGGTCGAGGAGATAATCGCGACGAACGTCCCCCGGAGCGTCGCGCAGAGCCCTGACTCAGTCGTCGAGTTCGCGCTCCAAGCGCTCCTCGAGTTCGGACTCGGTGAGGTCGTCGTCGACGTACTGGCTCTTGAGTTCGGCGACCCGTCCGGCGTCGGGCGCCGGCGGTGACTCACCGTCCCACGCAGACCGGAGCGCGGGCGCCACGGCGACCCCCATCGCGGCGAGGTAGTACACCGGCGCGACCAGGGCGAGCGACCCGCCGAACAGCGGCTCTCGCGGACCGGCGGTCGTCGCCGCGACCGCGAGCGGGAGAGCCAGGAGGGCGTACGACAGCGTCGCGTGGGCGAGCGTCCTGATCCAGACCTCACGGTCCACGGGGTAGGCGGTCACGTACGGGACGGCTAGCCCAGTGGTGGGCTTGTATCTGACGCCGGGAGCGGTCCGTCGGGCTTTTGGACGACTCAACCGAAGAGAGGGTGTGTCGACAGTAGATCGCGTCCTCGCGGTGTTGCCCGCCGGTCTCGTCCCGCTGGCGTGGGGGTTCACCGCCGCCGTCGCCGCCGGAGCGGTCGGTGAGCGACCGCTCACGATCGGCCTGGGAGTGATGACCGTGCTGTTTGCGGTGTTCGTGGTCCAACCCGCGATGCGCGAGGGGGTCCTCGCCGACTGGCGGCTCGTCATCCTGGGTGGTCTCGTCGTCAACGTCGTCGCGCTCGTGGACCTACTGGCGCTGTCGAACGGGCGACTCGTCCCGGTCGCCGCCTACGGGTGGATGCTGCTGCCGGTGCCCGCTCTCGTTCGCACGGGACGGGGCGTCGGGGCGCGGACGCGGTACCGCGTCTTCGCCGCGCTGTCCGTTCTCGGGGCGGCCGTGGTGGCGGTTGCGGCCCTCACGGGTGGTGTGGGCGGTCTCGGTGCAGGCGAACAGACTCTCGCTGGACTCGCGCTCGTCGGCGCGGGACAGACGGGCAGCATCCTGGACGCCGTGGCGCGCAACGACGGGGGACTGAGCACCTGAACGGCGGCCAGTCGCGAGTGTCGCCCGAACCGTGGTACGCTTGTGTGTCGCGGGCCTGGAGAACGTATGCTTCCAATCGACCCGACGGCCATCGACCCGGAGGACCTCGGCGAGCGTCGCGTACGGATCGAGGCGGACCACGAGACGGCGGTCGAGACGGTCCGCGAGGCGTTCGTCGCGGCGGGGTTTGGCGTGCCGGTTGAGTTCTCCCCGGCCGACCTGTTGAATCAGAAGGTCGACGCGGACCGGGACCCGTACTACGTGCTTGGTGCCTGCAACCCGGAGATGGCCGACCGCGCACTCGACGTGACGCCCGACATCGGCGGCCTGTTCCCGTGTAACGTCATCGTGCGGCAGGTCGAACCGGGCGTCCAGGAGGTGTACCACCTCTCGATAATGAAGGTCGCCCGCCTGGTCGGGGTGGCCCCCGACGACGAGGCTTGGGGGTCGGTCGTCGCCGACACGGGCGCGAAGGTCGAGGAGGCGATGGCGAACATAGAACGGGCGACCGCCTGACCCCGCCGCCGGGCCGGCGGTCACGCGCACTGCGGGGTGGCAGCGCCCACCGCTATGGGTGTGACCGCACGCGGCAGGGGATGTGAGCCCCCGCGATCGCCCGGATTTAATATGGGCCACCCGAACGCAGGGTATGGCAGAGTACGAACTCGTCATCATGGGACCGCCGGGCGCCGGAAAGGGAACTCAGTCCGAGCGCATCGCCTCGGGCTTTGAGTTGGAACACGTCACCACCGGCGGCGTGTTGCGCGAGAACAAGGACATGCAGACGGAGTACGGCACGCCCCGCGAGTACATGGAGGCGGGCGAACTCGTGCCGGACTCCGTGGTGAACGAGATAGTGAGCAAGGCCCTCGCGGAGATCGACGGCGACGACGACGTAGCAGGGTACGTTCTCGACGGCTACCCACGGACGATCTCCCAGACGGAGTACCTCGACACGATCTCGGAGTTGGACGTGGCGCTGTATCTCGACGTGTCCGGGGAGACGCTTGTCGAGCGACTCACCGGCCGCCGCGTCTGTGACGACTGCGGGGAGACGTATCACGTGGACTTCGACCCGCCGACCGAGGAGGGCGTCTGTGACGAGTGTGGTGGGCCACTGGTCCAGCGCGAGGACGACCGCGAAGACGTCGTCACCACCCGTATCGAGGAGTACGAGGAGAAGACGGCGCCGGTCGTCGACCACTACCGCGACGAGGGGCTGCTCGTCAGGGTCGACGGCGAGGGGTCGCCCGACGAGGTGTGGACGGCGATCAGCCAGGCGATCGACGACCACGCCTGATCTGGTCGCCTGAGACGGGCAGACGAAAGAGTTCATAACCGCTCGCTCACTACGATCAGAAGAATGTCGCGTATCGAGCGGCGGGCGGCCGACCTCGTCGAGGAGGACGAGGAGATGGCCGAGGCGGTCTCGACGGTGAAACGTGTCGCCGAAGAGGACGGCGGCACCGTCGAGTGGAAAGACGTCAGCGACGATATCAACAGCGGCCAGTGGGGGCGGATCGTCGACGAGTTGCTCGAGGACGACGGCGACGGCGCGTTCGAACTCGCCGACCCCGAGGCGCTCGACAACGTTCTCGACGACGAGACCGAGGTCGAGACCGACATCGATCTCGAGATCGACGTCGACGAGGAGGAACCCGAGGCCGAGGGATGGTCCCAGTACACCATCGGCGCCGCGGTCGTCGCCGTGGTCATCATGACCGGCTACGCCATCGGCCCGGTCAGGACGGTCATCGAGGCGCTGGTCAACCCCGTGTTGAACCCGTTCGACCAGGTGCTCCCCTTTTACGGTGTGATCATGATCGTCGCGCTGGCGACGGCGACGTACTCGACGCTCCTGCAGGCCAACCTGATGAACACCGACGTGATCCAGTACCAGCAAAAGCGGATGAAGGCCCTGCAGGAGAAACGCGAGAAGGCAAAGGAGATAGACGACGAGGCCGCCCAAGAGAAACTCCAAGAGAAGCAAATGGAGATGATGGGCGACCAGTTGGGGATGTTCAAAGAGCAGTTCAAGCCGACGGTGTGGATCATGCTCCTGACGATCCCCGCCTTCCTGTGGATGCTCTCGGCGGTCAACGGCGGCGGCTTCGCCGGAGCCGAGCCACTCGCCGAGCGTAGCGCCGACATGATCATTCCGCTCGCGGGCGAGGTGGAGTGGAACAGTGGGGTGCTTGGCCCGCTGCGGACGTGGATCCTCTGGTACATTCTCTGTTCCATCGCCTTCGGGCAGGTCATCCGGAAGGCCATCAACGTCCAGATAACCGCGGGCTGATCCCGAGACTGGTCTCGACGCCGCGGTCTCTCTGTCCGTCCGGCGATTCACAATCACTATCACCCCGCCCGGCGGAATGGCGATATGTTGATTACGGTGTCCGGGCCGCCGGGCGCGGGCAAGTCGACGGCGGCGAGTGGGCTGGCGACCGCCTTCGAACTGGAACACGTCAGCGGCGGCGACATCTTCCGTGAACTCGCCGCGGAGCGGGACATGACGCCGCTCGAGTTCAACAAACTCGCAGAGGAGGACGAGTCGATCGACCTTGACCTCGACCGGCGACTGCGCGATATCGCCACCGACCGGGACGCCGTCGTACTGGAGTCCCGACTGGCCGGGTGGCTCGCGGGCGACCACGCCGACTTCCGACTGTGGCTCGACGCCCCCGAACGGGTCCGCGCCGAGCGTATCGCGGCCCGGGAGGACCGACCCATCGAGGCGACCCGCGAGGAGGAGCGTGAGCGCCAGGAGAGCGAGGCACACCGCTACCGGGAGTACTACGGCATCGACATCAGCGATCTTACGATCTACGACCTGGCGTTGAACACCGCCCGCTGGAGCGAGAGCGACATGGTGGCGATCCCCCGGGGAGCAATCGAGCGCTACGACCTGGCCGACGACGAGGGGCGCCAACCGGTCACCGTCGAGTTTCCCTTCGAGTGAGCGTGCCGGGGGCCGACTCACCGTTGCGACCGCCGCCGGAGAAGCGGTCCCCCCGCGAGGTACTCGAGTTCGGCGTCATCAACCTCGACAAGCCGCCCGGCCCCTCCGCCCACCAGGTGTCGGCGTGGGTGCGCGACCTCGCCGACGTCGAGCGAGCGGCCCACGCCGGCACTCTCGACCCCAAAGTGACCGGCTGTCTCCCGGTCCTCACCGGCGACGCGACCCGTCTCGCGCGGGCGCTGGTCGGCCCGAAGGAGTACGTCGCCGTTCTCGAACTCCACCGCTCACCGCCGTCAGACCTCGACCGTGTGTTCGCGGGGTTCGAGGGCCCGCTCGTCCAGCGTCCGCCACGAAAGAGTGCCGTGGAGCGATCCCCACGGGTCCGGCGCGTTCACGAGTTGACCGTTCTCGAGCGCGAGGACCGTCGGCTCCTGTTGCGTATCGACTGCGAGAGCGGCACCTACGTCCGCAAACTGTGTCACGACCTGGGGCTGGCGCTGGGGACCGGCGCCCACATGGGTGACCTGCGCCGGACCGCCGCCGACCCGTTCGACGACACGGATCTCGTGACGCTGCACGACTTCGTCGACGCCCTCGCCTTTCTGGAGGAGGGCGACGAGACGGCACTGTCTGGAGTGGTCGCCCCCGCGGAGCGGGCGCTGGCACCCCTGCCGGCGGTGACTATCGCACGGTCGGCCGCCGAGAACGTCGCCACCGGCGCCCCGGTGTACGCACCGGGGATCATAGGGGTCGACGACGCCACCGCGGACGCCCTCGTCGCCTGCTACACCCCAGACGAAGCGGCGGTCTGCCTGGGCCGGTTGGTCGGCGACCCCGGTGCTGACGAGGGGGTCGTCGTCGACTTGGAGCGGGTGCTCGTCTGAGCGTCACCCTGGGGTTGAACTGTGATGACGGGACCACCCCGTCGTGTGACCTGACGGACTGTTGGGGGACGGTCCAGGCGGGTGTACGACACGCCGTCCCCCAGGGGAACCACGACGGGTACGTGTGTCTCCCAGGCCCACGTGTCGTCTGGTCGCTGCTCCGGACACTACCGCTCTTCCAACGGCGTGAACTCGCGGCTCTTCGGCCCGCTGTACCGCGCTCGGGGTCGGATAAGTCGGTTGTCGGCGTACTGTTCGAGAACGTGTGCGACCCAGCCACCGACTCTCGACATGGCGAAGATGGGCGTGTACACGTCGACGGGGATCCCCATCTGGTAGTACGTCGACGCGGAGTAGAAGTCGACGTTCGGCGCCAGCCCCTTTTGCTCGGTCATGAACTCCTCGAGGGCGACGCTGTACTCGTACCAGCGTCGGTCGCCGGCGGCCTCGCCGAGGCGCTCGGTCTGTTCGCCGAGAATGCGGGCCCGCGGGTCCTTCACGTCGTACACTCGGTGTCCGAACCCGGGGATGCGCCGCCCGTCCGCTAACGCCTGCCGAGCCCAGTCGACGGGGTCGCGCTCGCTCTCGTCGACCTCCTGGAGCATCCGCATGACGTTCTGGTTGGCCCCGCCGTGGAGACCACCGCCGAGGGTGCCGATCGCGGAGGTGACTGCGCTGTGGAGGTCGGCGAGCGTGGAGGCGGTCACGATGGCAGAGAAGGTGGAGGCGTTGATGCCGTGGTCGGCGTGGAGAACGAGCGCCATGTCGAAGGTCTCGGCGAGTACGTCGTCCGGGCGCTCGCCGTTGAGCATCCTGAGAAAGTCGGCGGCGTGGCTCAGGTCCTCGTCGGGGGCCACGGGTTCGTGGCCGTTTCTGAGGCGGGCGAACGCGGCCACGACGGTCGGGAGTTTCGCCGTGATCCGGCGGCCTTTCCGGACGTTTGCGTCTACGTCGGTCGGGTCGACGTCGTCGTCGGCGTCGTCGTCGTAGGCCGACAACTGGGAGGCGACCGTCCGCAGGGCGGCCATCGGGCTCTCCTCGGCGTCCGCGAGCGCCCGGACGGTGTCGATCACCTCCCTGTCGACGCTGCGTTCGGCGGCCATCCGGCGCTTGAACGTCGCGAGTTCGTCGGCGTCGGGGAGGTGGCCGTGCCACAGCAGATGCAACACCTCCTCGTAGCAGGCCTCCCGGGCGAGGTCGTCGATGTCGTAGCCGCGGTAGACGAGTCGTCCCTCGGAGCCGTCGATGTCACTCAGGTTGGACTCCGCGACGACGATTCCCTCTAGGCCCTTGTGGATCTGGTCCTCCATGGCCCCAGCGTTGGGGGTGAAGGGTCAAAAAACACCGCCGATCGAGCCGGGGAATCGCCCGGTCGCCGAACGCTTTAGTCGGCCCCCGGCGACAGTGGGGTATGGACCGGGCGGCGTACGAGCCCGTCAGCGTGACCGAGGTGCTGGCGGAGATGAAAGACACCGCCGAGTTGCTGATCGACCTGTCGTACTCGGCGGTGCTGTCCGGCGACGAGGAGATCGCCGAGGAGGTGCTCGCCCTCGAAGAGCGGATGGACCTGTTACATCTTCAGGCCCGGATGAGCCTGCTTCTGGCCGCCCGCAGCCCCGACGACGCAGAGGCGCTGGCGCCCGTACTCGGCGTCGTCGGCGCCGCCGAGAAAATAAGCGACGCCGCCGCCGACATCGCGACGGTCGTGTTCGACGTGGGGCTGCCGCCGGCGACTCGGAGCGCGCTCCCGGACGCGGTCGAGACACTCACGCGAGCGACCGTCGTCCCGGACAGTCCGCTCGCCGACCGGACCCTGGGAGAGATCGACCTGGAGACGGCGACCGGCGTGCGGGTCGTGGCCGTCCGTCGTGGCGCGGCCGACGACCCCGACTGGCTGCTCGACCCGGGCCGGGAGGCGGTGCTGCGTGCGGACGATACGCTCGTTCTCCGGGGGCCGGAGGCGGGCGTCGTCGACGTTCACGAGCGGCTGACCGGGACGCCGTACCGCCCGCCGGACCCGCCGGAGGTGGGGGTCGACGACCTCAACCGAGCGGTCGACGCCATCGTGCTCCTGAAAAACACCAGCGAGTTGGCCGTCGACCTGGCGTACGGGGCGGTGCTGTTCGAGGCGGAGGACCTCGCCCGCGAGGTGTTCGAACTAGAGGCGGAGGTCGACGCTCTAGAGGAGCGCTTCGAGGCGTGGACGCTGCGGGCGGCCGCGGAGGTGGACGACCCCGTCTCGCTGCGGGGGCTGATGCACATCGCCGGTGCCGCCGAGGAGATCAGCGACGCAGCTCTCGAAATAAGCGAGGGGGTGCTCCGTGGCCTCGGCACACACCCCGTCATCGCCGAGGCGGTGTACGAGAGCGACGAGGTGATCGTCCGCCTCACCGTCGCTCCCGACGCCGACCTCGACGGCGCGACACTCGGTGGCGCCGAGGTCGGAACCGCGACCGGGACCCGTATCGTCGGCGTCCGTCGTGTGACGGCGAGTGACAGGAGCGACCCGACGAGCGAGGGTGACGACCGCGACGTCGACGGCGTCGTCACCGACCTAGAGAGCGCCTGGGAACTCTCACCGGGTCCCGACACCCGACTGACGTCGGGTGACGTGTTGCTGGCGAAGGGGACCAGAGCGGGCGCCGCGCGGCTGGCCGAGATGGCGGGCGACGACCTCGACGCCGAGTTCGAGTGACTGGCGTCACCCGCGGCGCTCGTCGCGCGGTGCCGATGGGTTCGCCGGTGAGTCGCCGTCGCTGACCGCCGCGACGAGGTCGATCCCGAACGCTTCGGCCGGCGGTACGCCACGCCCGGCACGGAGGTCGGCACCGAGAACTGCCCAGGCGACGCCGACGGGAGTGGCGAGAACGGCCGTCGGCGGTGCCGGTGGGTCCAGGTAGGCGCCGACAAGGCCGCCGGGGGCGAGTGTGACGACGGCGGTCAGTCCGGCGAGTGCGACCGGGCAGGCAAACAGCGCGACGAGTGGGCCGCGTCGTGGCATCGCTCCCGCTCGCAGGGTCGCAGCCCCGACGAGGCTGGTGCCCACACCGAGCGCGAACAGGACGGCCGTGAGCGCGGTCGCGGACACCTGCTGTACGGGACGGGCGAGAAACACCGTCCCCTCGATCGCCACGACCCACCACGTCAACAGGGCGCCAGCGCCGGCCACGACGGCGCCGACGAGTCCGAGACGGCCGTACCCCTGTTGCGAGCGGTGGGCCGCGTGGACGGCCCAGGTGCCGCACACAAGGCCGACGGCACAGACGGGCAGCGCCCAGCCGTACGCTGTCGCGACGAGCGACGAGGCGCCAGCGTCGTCGAGAACTGGCCCCCCGATGGCCAGAGCGCCGAGCAACGCGCCGGCGCCCGTCGCGGCGCTCCCGCCCCGACGGACCCACTTTCGGGCGTCGACCGTCGCCCTGAGCAGCCGTCGGACGACGAGGGCGACGGTGACGAGGGCGGCGGTCGCCGTCCCGACGACGAACACGCTGACGACGTACAGGGCGGCCAGTCGCGGCGGTTGTCCCCGGACGATGACGAACACGACGTATGCGGCGACTCCGAGTGCGAACCCAGCGACGACGCCGACCCGGGCTTTTTGCCGCACCTCGAGCGCCTCGAACAGTGGTCTCGGGGAGGCCTCGGGCCCGGGACCGCCACCGGGACGTCCGTCCGTGGTCACGGTGGCTCTCGACGGGTGAGGCTCAAATCAGCGTCGGATCTGGCCGTGCTCACGGGGCGATCCCGGCGGGAGCCGTCGCCTCGCTCACCGGGGTGTTCCCGAACACATATACCCTCCACGGGCTACGATCAATTCAATGACGACGCTGGGATCAGCGAGCGCCGACCCCGGCGAGGTCGACACCGGTCGCCTGGCGGTCGGGGAGACCCGTGACGGGACCACGGTCGGTCTTCCGGTGGCGGTGATCAACGGTGCGAAAAAGGGTCGGACGCTGTACATGCAAGCGGCGAGTGACGGTGACGAACTGAACGGGGTCGGGGTCGTTCGCGAGGTCGTGCCCCAACTCGACCCGACGGAACTGGCGGGAACGATCCTCGTCGTGGGGATCGTCAACTACCACGGGTTCCAGGTGGCCGAGCACCGCAACCCGATCGACGACACGAAGATGAATCGGACGTACCCGGGGGACGAGGAGGGCACCTCGAGCGAGCGCATCGCCGCCGCCACCTTCGACGCGGCGACACGAGCGGACCTCGTCCTCGACCTCCACCAGGGGTCGACCAGTAACATGATAAACGAGGTGCGGGTCCGGTGTGGGCCGCGCCACCGCATCCACGACGAGTGCCTCGAACTGGCGAAGGCGTTCAACTGCGGGCACGTGCTCGACCAGAAGGGGCCAGACGGCCAACTCGCCCGTGCCGCCCCCGACGAGGGGATCCCGACGGTCGACCCCGAACTCGGCGGCTCCGTCGGGTGGGACGAGGAGTCCGTGCGCCGCGGCGTCGAGGGGGTGTTCAACGTGCTCGCGCAGTACGACTTTCTCGACGGCCAGGCGCCGATGGAGCGACAGACCCGCGCTAGCGGCTTCGAGCAGTACGGGTCACCGGTCGGGGGAGTTGTCGAACTGCGCCCCGAGTTGGGTGAACGGGTCTCGCCGGGTGACGTGCTGTTCGAGGTGACCGACGTGTTCGGCGAGCGCCGCGCGGAGGTGACCGCGGACACCTCCGGGGTGCTGTGGCGGAGTCGCCGGAAACCGCAGGTCGCCACCGGCGAGTACGTCTGTAGCGTTGGTACCGACGTGGACCGTTACTGATGGCCGGCTCCCCGTCGGCGCTTCACTGCCCGAACTGCGAGGCGACGTACGAGGCTGGTCCCGACGAGCCGTTTCGCTGTAACTGCGGTCACCCCCTGGAGTTGGCGGCGGACCCGACCGAGGACCTACCGGAGAGCGTCGACCCGGTGTCGTACGCACGGCTTGACTCCCGTCGCGGCCCGTGGGCCTTTGAGGAGTTTCTCGCCGTCTCGCCGCAGGTGACACTCGGAGAGGGGTTCACGCCGCTCGTGGAGGCGCCCGACTGGGACGCTCAGTTCAAACTGGAGTACGTCTCCCCGACGGGTTCGTTCAAGGACCGCGGGGCGGCGACGATCGTGTCGCGGGCACTGGAACTCGGCGTCGACCGGGTTCTGGAGGACTCCTCGGGCAACGCCGGCGCCGCCGTCGCCACGTACGCGGCCCGGGCCGGTCTCGACGCGGACATCTACGTCCCGGCGGACGTGTCCGGGTCGAAACTGATGGCGATCCAGCGGACGGGTGCCCGCCCGGTCAGGGTCGAGGGCGACCGGGGGGCGGTGACTGACGCCTGTATCGAGGCGGTCCACGACGACGACGGCTGGTACGCCAGCCACGCCTGGCAGCCTGCCTTTCTGTCGGGAACAAAGACCTTTGCCTTCGAGGTGGTCGCACAGCGTGGCTGGGAGGCGCCAGACGCCGTCGTCGTCCCCGTCGGTCACGGCACTCTCCTCCTCGGCGCGTACCGCGGGTTCAGGGCGCTGCAGGAGACGGGGCTCGTGGAGCAGATCCCCGCACTGTACGCCGCGCAGGCGACGGGGTACGCACCGGTCGTCGAGGCGTTCGAGGGCACCGACACGACGACGCCGGAGACGACGACGGAGCGGGACCTTCCGGCGGAGTTCGAGCGGGCCGACCTGGACCTCGATTCGATCACCGAACCCGGGCCGGAAACGGACAACGAGGTCGCCGACGCGATCCACGTCCGTGAGCCGGCACGGATGGAGGAACTCGTCGAGGCGGTGTGGGCGACCGACGGCGAGGCTCTCGCGCTCGGCGAGGACGCCGTCGAGTTGGCCCTCGACGAACTGCACCGCGCCGGGTTCTACGTGGAGCCGACGTGTGCCATCGCGCCGGCCGCCCTGGAGACGCTTCGCTCTCGGGGGGCTATCGCTCCCGACGACGACGTCGTCGTACCGCTGACCGGTACGGGTCTGAAGACGATGTGAACGACGGTCTCACCGCCCTGCGCGGGCCGGACTCCGGAGTCGCTCGGGGATCGTCCCCGGTCCGTCACCGGTGCCGAACGTGACCGTCCCCTCCCAGTCATGGCCCAGCGCGCGGACGTACGCTTCTGTCTCCCTGTCGACGTTGTCCCCGTCGTCGCCGGAACTGGCGCCGGGGAGCCCACCGAGGTGGACGTGGGAGACAGCCTCCCGGCGGTCCCGGAGCGTCTCCGGGTCCAGTCCAGTCGCCTGCGCCCGGGCCACGTCCAGGCAAACGGCGACGTCCCGGTCGATGAGGGGGGCCATCGCGTCGAACGGCAACAGCGACGAGGGCGCGACGCACAACTCGAGGCCCGCGTGGTCGGCGTAGGAGTTCAGGTCGAGTGCGAGTTCGACGAACCGCCCGCGGAGTTCCACGTCGTCGTACGCCTCGACGAGCGCACCGGTGCGGGGCAGGAGCGTGGCCTTTGTCGCATCGACGGCGGCGGCGGTCTCGACGGCGTCCTGGCAGAGTTCCCGTGACCCACGACGCACCTGCTCGGCGGGCGCGGCGAGGTCGGCCGCCATCGGCAGGTCGACGACGATGTCCAGGCCGTAGGTGTCGGCGAGCGTGCCGAGTTCGCCCGCCTCCTCGCGCAGTCGGTCCGGTCTGTGACGTCCCTCCATCGGTATCTCGACGAACGCCGCCTTTGCGTCCCGACCCACCGTTGGCACCACGCGGCGGTAGTCGGCGTCGACGGCCAGCGCGACTCCACTCCGTATCACGTCCCCACCCGTCCACTCGGCCGACTTGGACCTTCCGGGGCGTCCGACGGTCGTCGGTCGCGGGGGTGACAGCTCTGCGAGAACCGGTCACACGCGCCGGTGTGTGTTTTAGTGCCACGGGACAGTATCAACCGGGGACCGCTGTTGATCCAACACAGAGACTCCCAAACAGGGGGACGGCTTGCCACAACGTTTAATGAGTGGATAATTTATCTCTCGTGTTTACTATCACCATTACAAGTAGGTTTGTGCCTCCTTCGGATACGGAGTGAGGGGGTCGATGAGTGATGAGAGTGTCAGCGACGACGGAGTGACGTTCGGGACTGACCGCAGGACGGTCCTCCGGGGGATCGGGACAGCGTCGGTCTTTGGCGGCGTAGCGGGGTTCAGCGCCCCCGCAGGCGCCGAGAAATTCGACTACGAACGCCCGGACGAGGACCGCATAGAACGAGTCAACGAGACGTACGAGGTGTGAAAGGAGTTGGCACAGGAGTTGACTGTCAAGCGGGACGACTACGTCCATCCCCG